>DATAMF010000405.1:0-23219 GCA_036260665.1 Aggregatilineaceae bacterium
TTTCCGCCCTCCAGCATCCACAACTGGCAATGCGTATGTGTGTTGCCCAGGTGTTGGGAGAGATGAAAATCGAACAGGCAGTTCCCCAACTTATTACTCTGCTCAAAGATGATCCTGAATCAATAGGACGCAATTACGCCGCCATGGCTCTCGGAGAAATAGCTGATCGCCGTGCCGTAGAACCTTTGATTGAGGCTTTACATAATACCTCTGACCAGGAGGCGAGACGGACCATTTTAAACGCACTTGGCAAACTGAGAGATCCGCGTGCCGTAGCGTCATTAATCGAAGTAGTTCAGGACGGGAATCCTTATACCGCCTGTTTCGCAGTTGAAGCTCTAGGCGAAATCGGTGACAGCCATGCTTTCGAACCCATTTTACAGGTTCTTGAGCATTGGAATACAGATAAGAAGAAATGGGTGCGTTCTTGGGCGGCCTCTGCCCTTGGTAGACTTGACGACGACCGCGCATTTGAGCCTCTTATGAATGCGCTGCACGATCAAGATCCAAAGGTGAGGATTGGATCAGCCTATGGATTGGGTTTTCTCGGTGATACTCGCGCTATTCCTTCCCTAAGACATGCTTATCGCAATGATCAAGGCATTGATGATGACACCGGTGATACTGTCAAGGGAGTAGCACGGAAATCTATGTCGCGAATCATGGATCGATATAACGCAATGTTATATCAGCGTTTAGGAAAACATCCCTCTGACTTTTAGCCACATTAATGATAGTACGGCATTGGACCAACTGTCAGTTCTCTACACCCCGTGTCTTGGTATGGTCTCTGGATAAGCGCACATAGGTGTGAGTGCCCTTCTTGTGTTTCGATCCATCGCGGTGAGTCTGGAAACGTTTGGGATGCGCCTGAAGCATACGCAGTAGGTTCTTATGTTCGTAGGCTTTCGGATTCAAATCGGGATATTCTTGCCGAAGCAGAGGTGCCACTTCCTGCAAATCACGCCACACATATGAACGAGTCGCAGCCAGAATACGTTCCAGCGAATCGAGGACATCCGTTTCCGTATACGAACCGGCAGGTCGAGGTTCTACTTGTGGATACGGCAGCGGCATTGCCTTGCGTCGCGGTGGATTTCGCCTCAGTTCAGTTTTGTCAGGAGGCGCGATCAGTTCGTAGTTCGCGCCATATTCTGAGATCACGCGCAGCCGCAGTTCTTCCAAATCTTCGTCGGGAGTCATGAAGGCGGTACCCGAATAATCCCAATCGCGGGCACGGATCAGGTCGCGCTCCAGCTTGGCGAAACAGTCCTGGCATAGATGCAGATCATTGACCACTGCCGGAAGATCACAGCCAGTGCAGATGGTGTCCACTATCCCGTCGCCGAAATCTTCATCGGTGTAAGCCATTGTTTTTTACTCCAACTAACGTAGGTCGTATTATGGCGCACGATAGATAGGGATGCTAACGCACAAAAAGAGCGGCGCTTGTTCACGCCGCTCCGTTTGTTGTGCGAAATCGGGCTAGAAGGGAAGCGTTTCGTCTTCCGCTGGTTCTACCGCATCAGCGCGATCCAGCAAGACCAGCCGCGTGGCGCTCATGTCCAGGCTGACTTGTGGATTGCCACTCTGATCGACCCAGGCGCGCGGACGCAGCCATTCCGAAGTTGCCTGAACCAGCGATCCCTTGTGGACGTACTTCTGCACGACATCCACTAGGCCATTCCAGCAGCTCACCCGCACCCACAGCGTCTGCTGTTCGCCCACGCGCGTTTTGCGATTGACGGCCACCGAAAAGGTCGCTACCTGTTGCTCGCCAACGGTCTTAACTTCAGGCTCGCTGCCCACGAAACCGGTCACTGAAACGTTGATGCTCGTACCCATGTTCTTCTCTCCTGCGCCTGCGCGCTGTTCTTCCATCGGCTTCACTGCCGATTGGCTGACCCGCCATCAGCAGGTGTTTACCAGCCGGTTGTCACCCAAAGGGCGCGGCCTGCTTGCCTCTGGCTCGTGCCGCTTGGCTGCTGCGCAGCACGCTCATAGCAAGCAGGCCCGGCGACATTCGCCTAGCGAATGTTGACAACTGGCGCACCTGCTAGGCTGTCAGCATCCCAATCGGCAGAGGGGTTAAGCAGATGGAAACGCCTGGCCGAAGGAGAGATGGGGACACCGCAGAAACAGGGAGCGGAAGTGATTCAGTCGAGCCATTGACCGCTGCATTGCAGACGCGCAACATTCGGCGGTCGGGACCGGGCAATAGACGTTGGAACTGTATGAGCGAGGAATGGTGGATGAGGGTCTGGTAGATACGCTGGGCAACATGGCTGCTGCGCATCGCATGGTGATCTGCGGGATCAGCAGACCAACCTGGGGCTAGGCATATTGTCTTGCGCTCTGGATGATATGAACCGAAACGAGACGGCGATCCTTGCATCCGCACGACACACAGCAGCGGCGCAAGGCTGTTGATCTGGTGGCGTTCAAGCCGTCCGCAAGACAAGGCAATTCTACATTTTTTCGCCAGTTTTGTGTCGTGCGAATCAATTGTCATGCACTTCAAGCAGACGTTTGCGCAAGACAAACTATCTAGCTCATGGAGGAGGTCTGCATGGCAGACCGGGCAATGTTTCCGCTTCCTATTCTCGATATCGTGAGCAACATTGACATGCCGATCAGCGGTCGAATCGCCAGCGTGTGGCACCATACGGCTCGGCGGTGGCGACTCCAAAAGCGGTGTGAAACGTGAAGCGGTAGACGTACCAGGGTGGCGGCCCGGCACTCGGTGCGCTGTACGGAGCTGTGAACGCATCGCCCTGCACCTCTGCCGGCCATCCTGTGGGGGTCGGATAACTCATCCAACCCGGTTTTTCCCCTTAAGCAGCCCACTGATAGTCGTGGTGTAGGCCATTGAGGATCGGCACACCAATGACCTTGCGACGTGCATGTTCAGGCCGGCCAATGTTCTGGGACAAACAAGGGATCTGTTGCCCGATACCTTGATGTGGGCGTGCTTGATTGAAGGGTGCTTATGTCGGGAAGTGTGGATAATTCGCAGTTCCCCTCAAATGGCCTCAAAATGAGCGTAGGGCGCCAGCAGGTTCATTTTCCTCCACCAGGGTGAACAACCCCGCTAGGCGGGTAGCCCAGCGACCAGGGGTTTGTGTAAGATTTCCCCGACGGTCCAGACATGGTCGGTAATACCTAAGGCCATCGCGGGGGTGCGAGGTCGATACCGCCTTTTTCCCTCTAAAATGCTCTCTCGCAGGGCCTCATGCGGTCGAATGAAATGATAGTAACAGCGCCACCATTCGACATGATACAGCAGATGGTGTTCGGTCTGAGGGAGGGACCAGGTGCGGCGAGTGAGCAGCGAAACGCCCTGGCGGATGGTGAGGTTGACACGCTCAATATAAGCCGTTTGAATCAGGCGGCGAAAACCCTGGTTTTCCAGCAGATCGTTTAGGGCTTGGCGGTTGCCCCACAACATGCGGGTGATGGTATAGGTGAGCTTGCGACGCTCATGGCGTTTGACCAGTTGTCCCTGAAGGAGTCGCTCATCCACTTGCCAATGGTCTTTACGCGCCCGCGGCGGACGAAACCAGCGCCCAAAATGAGCGGTCACCGCGTAGAAATACGAGCGCAACCCATCGGTGGTGAAAGCCGGAACGCAGTCCGGGTGGAGACACTTTTTCAGCTTGTGGACCAGCGTATAAGCCGCGTCCATCCGCCGCAGACCCAGGTGTAAGGCGGGCAGCGCTTTGCTTTGGGGGTCAATGGCGAGCCATAACCAACGCGCATACTCCACCCCACGCACATTCGCATATAACTCATCCATCTGGATGAGCGTAATCGACAGGTCGCGGAATAACACCTCATGCCAACGCGCGCTGTGGACCCCCATGCGATTCAGCCAGCGGGTCAACGTTCGCTCGCAGTGTCCCGTTTTTCGGACTAACACCGAGAGATCAACGCCTTCGGCCAGCCACCATAAGACCTCTTCGACCTCGCCCGCCTCCGACTTGACATAATATAAGGGGGTTCCTTTCCGACTGCTGAAGGTCCCTCCACAGCCCTGGCATTTCAAGTGCTGAATATCCTTGTGCTCGCCGAGTTTGCCATGTCCGACCAGCGCATGGCGGCTCGCTTCGCGGATTCCATAGTAGGGACAGTCCGGGTCAGGACAGGCAAAACCTTCGGTCAGTATCGTTTTCTTTCTCCCCCGTTGGCTTTTGTTCTCCCCGTAGACGGCAGATGGCTCAACCTCCGAAACCGCTTCGATAACTTTGACGCTCTCAGCGCAACATAAGGGACAATCCTCAGAGCTTTTCGGCTGCCAGTGCCGCGGTAGCTGATCCTTGGTGCGCTGCCACCACCGCCGAAGACGTCGCTGACACTTCTTCCACCACACGCGTACCAATACAATCCCTAAAATGAGGATAATCCACCGCTCGATCCGCACCTACCACCTGCCTCGATTGCCGCATGAAAAACGCCTGGACTATTCTGGTCACAGGCGCTGTTTCGTCAAGGTTTTTAGGCTCAGGGTGCCTTTTGGGAATTATCCACACTTTATGTCAGGAGTGCCCCATTTTGGGTTAACTACGGAAATATTGACATGTCGAGGATTTCACAATACAATGAAACCGTTCAATGAACTTTTTTAAGATTTTTATAGAAGGATTTTTTAGTTGTGTCCGAGCGTTCCACCTTGCGCGATGTTGCAAGACGTGCCAATGTCTCTTTGGGAACGGCTTCGCAGGCATTGAGCAACAAACCGGGAGTTGCGCCAAATACGCGCACGCGAGTGTTTGCGGCTGCTGCCGAACTGGGCTATCAGCAGCAAATCCGCCTTTCTACACCGATTTCCCAAAACCTCTCTATGGTGGGGCTGCTGATGAAGCGCGATCCCCACAATTATTTGACCGTCAATCCTTTCTATTCCTACGTGCTCGCTGGAGCTGAGCGCGAATGCCAGCGGCAAAACCTCAGTTTGATGTACGCAAATCTGGATGTTGATGAGCAAAACCGTGGGTTGAGTTGGCCCCCGATGCTCTTTGACCGACGTGTCGATGGCATTCTGGTTGTTGGCGCATTCCTACAGGAGACGATCACGCATATCAGCCAGCAAACCAATCAAACGATTGTGTTGGTCGATTCGTATGTGCCTTACCAGCAGTTTGACAGCATCGTAACAGATAATCTTAATGGGGCGTATAATGCCGTCAAGTACTTGATTGAGCACGGGCATACTCGTATTGGTCTGGTTGGCAGCGCGGTCAATGATTATCCCAGCATTCGCGAACGCCGCAAAGGATACACGCGCGCACTCAAAGAATATGGGATCACTGAGACCTACATTGAAGACAGTGCCCTGACTCGTGAAGATGGCTACGAAGCCGCACGGCGGTTACTCAAGCGATCTCCTGACATCACTGCCATTTTTGCCTGCAATGATAATGTAGCGATTGGCGTGATGAACGCTGCCGATCAGCTAGGACTGAGCGTCCCCGGTGATCTCTCCATTGTTGGCTTTGACGACATCGATTTGACACAAGAGGTCGCCCCGCCGCTAACCACCGTTCATGTTGATAAAACACTGATGGGAGTTTTGGCCGTCCGGCAATTGCGTGATCGGGTTGAAAACCCTGAGCGTCCAACGCTCACAACGGCGCTGAGCACTCAATTGATTGTTCGGGAGTCTGTCCGTACTCTTAAATAGTACAGAAATGACATTACCGCGCGTGGGATTCTACAAGCACTGCACGAATCCCAGATGCGTGTACCAGACCAACTTAGTACCGCCGCACGATTATCGGGCATCTCGTCCCCAAAAAGGAGCAAGCGGCGGCATCCGTCCTACTCGATTTAATCAAAAATTTCGGCAGTGGCCCTTCACTGCCCACACAATTGATTGTTCGTGAATCGAGTGGACCCGCGTTACAATAACAAATGTGTATATTCTCTGGCCGTATTAGGAAAGGAGCAACCTATCGACCGCCAATTACAGTATATATACCCTATCGCCGGATATGCATTGGATGTACTATTTATTTCTCTAGGAGTGTACTTACAATGAAGCTTAACCGTTTTACTGTCCTCGCTTTACTTCTCGTAATGTTGATAACAGGTACAACTGTTTCACCCTCTGTCGCCCAGAAAACTGCCCAGGAATCATTGCCACGCAATGAAACCCTGTATTTCAATGGGCAGCAATGGGGTTCAGTTGTCGGCTGGAATCCGTTCTCGAACAACAACAATAACGCCATGACTATCGCACAACAGGACAACGCCCGCGTCCTCATGTTTGAAACACCCTATCTGTACAACATGCTCGACGGGCAGGTCTATCCGCTACTGGCTGATGGTCCTTATACCTGGAACGATGGCCGTACCGAACTCACCTTCAAAATCAAGTCAGTCGCTCACTGGAGTGATGACACCCCGCTGACGGCAGAAGACGTAGCCTATACCTGGGCAACCCATGTCAAATACAATACCCCGACAGCGGCAGCCAACGTTGACTATATCGAAGATATTGTCGCATCTGATGAATACACCGTCGTCATCAAGGCGAAGCTGAATGATGCAGGCGCGGCAGTCAATCCGTTGCTTGTTCAAGCTTATGTAAGCACCAACTACGTTGTCCAGAAGGCATGGACTCAGAAACTGGAAGAGCGCGCCGCTGGTGACTCGACTGCTTTACTCGCTGACCCGGCTGAAGATGTTGTTGCCTCTGGTCCCTATTACAAATTCTTTGCTGATGACTCCAAGGTTGTCCTCATTCGTGATGACAACTACTGGGGACAAGATGCAAGCATGTGGGGTAAACTGCCAGTTCCGAAGTACCTTGCCCATACCATCTTCAAAGATAATGCTGCCGGTACAACCGCTCTGAAGGCTGGTGAAGTAGACGTCAGCCAGCAGTTCAATTCCAATGTCCAGGATCTCTGGTTGACAGACGGTCTCCCTATCTCCACCTACTTGCCGGAAGCGCCCTACGGTATTGGTGCCAGCCTGCCCACCGCGTTCTACAACCTGAATTCGTATGGTCTCGACAATGTCGCTGTGCGTAAAGCCATCGCGATTGCGGTAGACTATCCCACCATCATTGCCAACGCCATGACCAACCAGTCGGCTACCTTTGATCAGGTTCCGCGTTCTTTGATGAACCCGACCGCTGGTGAGCAAGCCCTCTATGACCATGACGCCGTTGCAGATCTGCAATGGGCCGGCAACGACATCGAAACCGCCAATGCTATCCTCGACGAGGCCGGCATTGTGGACAGCGATGGTGACGGTTGGCGTGAACTGGATGGTCAGAAGTTGAGCTATGTCGCGACCTGCCCCAACGGCTGGTCTGACTGGCAGGCGGCTATTGAAGTCGTCGCTGCCGCTGGTAAAGAAATCGGCATTGACATCACCACGAACTACCCCGAATGGTCTGTATACCAGACAGTTGTCACCAAGTCAGACGCCCCGTTGCCCGAAGGCTATGACATCTTCATGATGTGGAGCGATGGTGCTGGCCCGACGCAGCCGTGGAGCCGTATCCGCAAACTGATGAGCTCCGAATTCAACGGTATGACGAGCAACTGGAATGGCAACTGGGGTGGTTACTCCAATCCTGACGCCGACGCGATCATCAAGGCGATCCCGCAAGAAACCGATCCTGCGAAACTGAAGGAAATGTACACGGAATTGGTCAAGATTTATCTGACCGACATTCCTTCCTTCACGCTGATGTACCGTCCGCAGTCCTTCCACACGGTGAATGAAAGCGTTTGGACCAACTTCCCCTACGATGGTGATGGTACCAACCCGCCCGTCCCACCACTGGATATGATGGATGGTTGGGGTGTTGCCGGTCTCTATAACCTACAACTGGTCAACCCGTAAATAACGAACTAATTATGCAGGTGACAGTCACTTCATCAGTCATTGGAACCCAAAACCAGGGCTGAGACCACGAGGTGACTGTCACCTCATTAGTATTTTCCATAGAATTTCTTGAGGAGTGCCGGGTTGAAAGAATATCGAAACTATTATCTTAAGAAATTGGTCTGGTTCATTGTCACGTTGCAGTGCGCCTTCATCTTGAATTTCATTCTGCCTCGCCTGATGCCGGGAGACCCCGTGGCAGGTATCATTGCCCGGCAGGCTCAAGGCTTGTCCAATGCCAGCGGTGTTCAAGCCGTTTATGAACAATACACACGTTTGTTTGCCACTGACAAACCCATGATGGAGCAGTTCTTCATCTACATTCGGAATGTATTTCGTGGTGATTTTGGCTACTCCATCAGCCAGTACCCTCGAACGGTTACAGATGTCATTGAATCATCCATCTGGTGGACAGTTGCGCTGCAATTTCCAGCCATCATAGTCGGTTGGATATTAGGAAATACCCTCGGTGCGCTGGCGGCTTACCTTCGGAAGGGCTTTGATAAAGTTCTTCTGCCGATGAGCATATTCCTGAGCAATTTACCCGCCTTTGGTATGGCGGTCATTTTACTGGTAATCTTCGCCGTTGATTTAAAATGGTTCCCTACATCTGGCGGCTATGGTTTTGACTTGATTCCTAATACCAGTTGGAAATTTGTATGGTCCGTTATTGTTCATTATCAATTGCCATTCTGGTCAATTGTGTTGATTACCATCGGCGGTCAGGCGATAGGGATGCGTTCTATGGCTATCTATGAGTTGAACGCGGATTACGTCAAGTATGCGCGTTTCTTAGGAGTCAAAGATCGCAAGATTATCCGGTACGTCTTTAGAAACGCGATGCTGCCCCAGATAACGGGACTGGCACAGTCTATCGGGACTATGGTGGGTGGTGCGCTGGTGGCTGAAATCATCTTCAGTTATCCAGGGCTTGGTTCTACTATCCTGACAGCCGTGTTAGGGGGAGATTACCCGCTGATTTCGGCAACGACACTGATTATTACCATTATGGTTTTGGTCGCGTTCTTTGTCCTTGAAATCGTCTATGGGCTGATTGACCCACGCATTAAAGCTGCTCAATCCGAATAGGCGGAGATACGACCATGAAACATACATTTAGACAGGTATTTCGATCTGGAAAATTTCTCGTCGGCTTTGTGATATTCATGGCTATTTTGTTGACGGTGTTAATTTATCCCCTGCTTATAACAAACCCACCTTTGGAAACTGTCAGTCGGGGGTCAATACGGGGAAACTTTCTTCCCCCAGGGGTCTATGTCAACATTTACGACAGCATGAAATTTTCCACCCGATACACATTGCTCCTGGATGAGGCAGCCGCCCGACGGATTGCTAGTAAGCTGAGCGACGAAGATCGCTTGGCGATGCAAGAATGGCTCATTGCAATGGATGTCCCAGCCAGTGAGATCGATATCGAGGATACGGCTAAACTTCTCGATCTGTGGAAAAATAACTTTGACCCTACCGCGCGCATCCCTGGCATGACGAATGCCAAGCGAAACTACTACATCCTTCTCACCAAGGCACTGGACGGGATTCTCGTCACTGAAGGTGCGAAAGTCGCCGCTATAAATCCAGACACGGGTGTGCTTGAGGAAAAGGATGTCATCAATCAAACGGACTATGTGAATGTTGGCGAAGTGCCGAATGTCCGTGTGCTGCCACTTGGAACAGATAACTTCGGTCGCGACGTGCTAACAGAACTGGTAAAAGCGATCAGCGTATCCCTGACTGTAGGATTTGTGGCGGGAATTATTGCGACCTCTATTGGCCTAGTTCTTGGGTTGACGTCCGGGTATATAGGCGGCTTTGTTGACGATTTGATCGTTTTTATCACCAACCTATTTACTGTCATTCCGACTTTTGTGCTGGCGATCCTGATTTCATTTAGCGTCGGGCAGGAACAGCGCGGTGCCTTCGCTGTTGCCGTGATCATTGGGATAACTTCCTGGGTTTGGACTGCCAGGGCGGTGCGTGCGCAGGTGGTTTCTCTCCGCAACCGGGATCATGTCAACCTGTCAAAACTATCGGGGCATTCTATCGCCCACATCCTTCTGACCGATATTCTGCCCTATCTTGCCTCCTATGTCGTCATGGCGTTGATCTTGCAAATCTCATCTGGCATCCTGATTGAAGCTCAGTTATCCATATTGGGTTTGGGACCCAGAACGACGGATGTTCCCACTCTGGGGCTGATGATGCAGTGGGGGATGATCTACCAAGCGCATATTAATGGTTATTGGTGGGCGTATTTCCCTGTGATCGTCATTATTGCTTTGATTTCGTTCTCGATGAACCTAATGAATACAGGTCTGGACCAAGTATTTAATCCAGCCCTGAGGGATTAAGTGATCGTATGTCAAGAGTCATATTAGAAGTCAACGAACTGACAACGAATTATGTCACTCGGTTTCGGGAAAATATTTATGCTGTTGATCATGTTTCCCTGAAGGTTGAAGAAGGCCGTTCGATAGGTATTGCTGGCGAATCAGGCTGCGGGAAATCGACGCTTGCACTCAGCCTGATGGGGTATTACTTTGCGCCGCTGCACTATTCCAGCGGGGAGATCATTGTCGATGGACAAAACATTACCGGCATGGATCCGGATAATGTTCGCAAAACCATTTTAGGAAACGAAATTTCCTATATACCCCAGGCGGCGATGAACGCGCTAAATCCCACGCAGAAGGTCATCCACTTTATCGAAGATGTCATTCAGGCACATCATCCAAAGACCACCAAAAAAGAGATCTACGAACTTGCCAGCGAGCGTTTCGAATTGTTGGGTCTGTCACCGAAAGTGCTGCAAAAATATTCCGTTGAGCTGTCTGGCGGGATGAAGCAGCGTACCGTGATCGCAACCTCGGTGATTCTATCTCCCAAAGTACTGATCGCAGATGAGCCGTCCTCTGCGCTGGATGTGACCTCACAGAAAATGGTCATCAAGATGATCATGGATTTGATGGAAAAAGGGATCGTCAAAGCGCTGATTTTTATCACACACGAACTGCCCCTGCTCTACCACGTCACCGACGATATCATGGTTATGTATGCCGGACAGATTGTGGAGAAGGGGACGGCCAATGAGGTTGTCTTCGACCCAATCCATCCCTATTCCAAGGCTCTCATGGGGTCTATCATCGTACCAGAAGCCGGTCTGCGGAATGTCAAGCTGACCGCTATCCCTGGCACCCCACCTAATCTTAAAAAACCGCCGGCAGGCTGCCGGTTTGCGGAGCGCTGTAAATTTGTTATGCCCGAATGCCGGACGGTTTCAGTCAATCTACATGAGATTGGTGAAGGGCGCGCCTATCGTTGCATCATACCGGAAGAAGACCTAAGAAAGGCTTACAAAAATGAAGGCTGAAGCGGACATCCTGAGCGGCAATGGACTTACTAAAGCTTTCGGTTTTGGAGTTCAGAGGGCTGTCGCCGTTGATCATGTAGATTTCAGCTTCAAAAAAGGCGAAATCGTCTCGATAGTCGGTGAGTCGGGCAGTGGAAAAACCACCTTAGCGAAGATGCTGCTCGGGCTGCTCAAACCCACTGAAGGGGAGATCTACTTCGAGGGGCAACTTCGCGACATCCATACATACAAGAAGAAGAAGGAATACTGGAAAAATATCCAGGCCATCTTTCAGGATCCATTCTCCTCCTACAACATCTTCAGGAAGATTGATACGGTGCTGTTAGATTGCATTCGGATGCGTGGCGGTCGCAGACTCCCCTACGACCAAAAACGGGCGATGATGCAAGAGGCTTGCGGCTTTGTCAATTTGAAGTTTGATGAATTGACAAACAAATATCCCTTTGAGCTGTCTGGTGGACAGCAGCAGCGCTTGATGATTGCCCGTATTTTTTTGCTGAAGCCTAAAATTCTGCTGGCCGACGAACCCACTTCAATGATCGACGCCTGTTCGCGTGCGACTATTCTGGATATGCTAATGGCACTGCGCAACGAGATTGGCATGACGCCGATTTTCATCACGCATGATATTGGACTGGCCTACTATGTATCGGACAGCGTCTACATCATGGAACATGGCAGAATAGTTGAAAGCGGATCTGCTGACGAGGTGATTTTGAACCCTAAAGAGGCTTATACCCAACGCTTACTCAATGATGTTCCAAAGCTCCATGAAGAGTGGGATCTTTCAACGGTGTAATGCAGTTTGGATTCATACCAGAGTAAACTTAGAGAAGGAAACTGCAATAAATTCTATCCATGATTTCCCAATGACCCTTGAAGAAAAAGTTGCACTCTATGCCAGTGCAATCTGGTGCCGCAACCGGGTTACTGACAGATGCACCCCGCCTTACATCTGGGCGGTCGCCAGGCAGAAGATGTTTATTGCTTGGTGTATACCTTGAAGCGGCGACTCCGTCTGGACTGTGTTCTGGCGTTTACCACCAACGGGCTGTAGATTTATTCTATGCGATTACGACTCACTTTGGGTGGTGGTTTTGGCCCCAGGGACGAGAAAAGACCATTGGCAGGTCCACGAAGAATTATAGCATGGTTAGTTAGTCAAACGCCGTTTGCGGCGTCACATCATCTATACCATCACCCATATGTGGTGGAAAAAACGGCGAGACCTGTATGACATTCTGGAGAAACAGGATTTCCGGCATCTGAGTCAAACGGTGTTTAGATACCTGAAAAACGCGCGCAGACAGATCCACTACGCGCGTTTTTTATATTATAATTTCGCACTGCCACACACATGGACCTGAATATTCATGGCCTGGAACATGGCAGCTTTGGCTGCTAGCGCTTTATCGGCGGTTTCAGCCGATGGCGCATACGCCACCTGAATGTGGTTAGCCTTGTGGCGCGCCATGAGTTGATCACGTGATACGCCGTGCAATATAGCGTGCATAATTGGCCACTCTGGGGTAGTCGCTTGCCAACGCCGTTGGGTCTCCTCTTCAGGGAGTTGGACTGCGGTTCCGCGCCCTAAATCAACATGCAATTGTCCGTCCATGATAAATACACGGCTCCAGACAATCTCGCCTGGTTTGCTCACGCCTTTGAGGCTTCCTCCGCCGAGAGGGAAGTACATCGGAGGTTGGCGATCACTGCTCGCATGCGCATAACCGCCAAAATGAGATGCGGGGGCTGCTCCAGAGATGAGGAATACCCAAACAAAATCATCGATCCCCTCACCTTGATAATGTTCGCCCCACCGGATGTCGTGCAGTGTAGTTGCTGGATCGAGTCCCATAGCGGTCCAGACGCGATTTGTTACGAGTGCATCTAATCCTGCGCCTTCATCTACCTCGTTAAAATGGGGGATTGGCTGCCGAGCAAATAATTCTTTCTTCGTAACAGGATCGATGACCGGCGGGCGTTCCGCGTTATTTAGGAGTCCTTCAGCTAGATCGGAGGCAGGAACCATATCCTTGAGACCTTGCTGATACTGAATACCAATTGCAGCACAGCCAAATGTATGAGCCATACGTACGGCGGCAATATACATCGCAAGTTGTTGGTTGATCTGACTGTCCGTCAGTTCAGTGGCTTCTTTTTGTCCTGTGTTAAAGGTCATACCACGGACTTCGAGCCACGCTCGCGCTTGCTTGACTTCTTCAGAACTGACCTCGCGCATTGCCGCCACTAATGCAGATTGGCTGAGACGTTCCTTATAAACACCCGCTGGATTCAATAGCTCATCTTCGATGATGCCGTTGTACATGCCCATACAGCCTTCGTCAAAGACGCCCAAGATCGCTTTTTCGTGTTTGAGCTGCTGCGCAAGCGCGCGACCCAGCACTGCTTCAGCCTCTGGTATCCGTTCTACATTAAGATCATGCACATGACTGGTGTCGTGCCTGATGCGCCCTTCCCTGAGCCATTGGCGAATGCCATTCAGGAAATACTCATCTGTAAAATTCTCGCTCCAAATCGTGCTGTAACGAACACCCATTTTAGTCAGTGAAGCATTGAGATTGAGCATCCCTACCAATCCTGGCCACTCTCCACTCCAATTGGCAACAGTGAGGATCGGTCCCCGATGATCGCGCAGCCCGGCGAGGACATGATGGCTGTACTGCCACACCGCTTCCGCTACGATTAAACGAGATTCGGGATGAATATTTTTGAACACATCCATACCCATACGCTGGCTGGAAATAAAACCATGCTGTTCTTCGGAATCATAGGCATGCGCACGCCTGACTGTGATCCCTTCTTGGGCGAAAGCCGCCACGACCTGCTTTTCCATCGCGTCCTGAGCGGGCCAGCACATCTGGTTGGCCGACAGGCGCAAATCCCCACTGGCAACCAATACGGCTTCATCCGGCTTAGGCGCAGTGAGTTCTTTGAATTCCGGTACACGATAAGTAGACATTCCTACCTCCTCCGCATAGCTAGTTATCAGCAGGTTCTAGACTATGAACGTGTGAGGGAGAAGCCTTTTTCTCCCTCATCCTGATGTATTGCTCGTAAATTATATTACTGAGCGTTCGGACAAGCGAAAGTGTTACAGATATCCTGCGCGTTGTGTGGGGCTACCGTGTCAAACGGCAGAACCACCCACCGCGGCGGAACAACATTCTGAGTCAGAATAAGGTGCGCCCACTCGATGGCCTGCTTGCCGCCAGTAGGATAGACGAAGGTTACGCCGAGGCGTCCTTCGAGCACGGACATGATGCCACCGTCTGGAGTGGGCAGAGCATCAATGCCGATAAACAAGACGTTGCTGACGTTGTCACTAAACGGGTGACAATGAGCCAGATGAGATCAGCGATGATGTGCTGGTCATTACCGGTCCTAGTTTCCGGGCTCAATCCCGTCACCGCGTCGAACAGGAGGTGACTACTGCTCAAACTCCGATCCTATCGTAACCGTTGTTTTTTCGTCCGGGGATTCTTGGAGATGGGGTTCTTGTATTGGTCTCACTTAGCACAGCTCTACCGCACATCACTAGCACATTCCGAGGTGATTCTTGACACCTGTCAAAAAAGTGAAGGGCACCGGTCTAGGACTGGCGATTGTGCGGCAAGCGGTTGATCTGCTGGTGGGATTATCAACGTGGAGAGTGAGTTGGATCAAGGAACACGATTTATTGTGCAACTGCCGTTCGCTAAAGTGGGGAGGTCAGAGCGGGATAAGGGATAAACGCTCTGGCCAGGTTAGAGTGGAGGGGCAAAGCATGTTTGCCCCGGATTACCAGAAACAGCCCTAGGGCCGCTCGTCAAGCACGACATCCAATTCGGTCCAGTCTTTGCCATCGCGTAGTACGGTCAGGCGGACTGTTTGACCGGGAACGGTTTCGCGGGCTAAATAGGAGATCAGATCGTCCATGCCTTTCAGGGCATAACCATCAATGGCGGTGATCACATCCATTGATGACAGATTGGTTCCGCCGTTCACTTGCATGGTGGTACTAAGCCCCTGCATCCCCGCACGGGCGGCGGGGCTATCACTGACGACATCGGTTACAGCAATGCCGCGCGTGTTATTGGGGATGCCCAAAGCTTCAATGACGGACATGGTGATGTCGGTGCCCGCGATGCCGATATAGCTGTACTCGGTTTTTCCATTCGTAATCAAATCCTGGACGACGCGCTGCGCGAGATTGCCGGGAATAGCAAAACCCACACCCGAATTACTGTTCGATGTTGTGGCGATCTGGGAATTTACGCCGATCACATCCCCATCGAGGTTGAGCAGCGGACCGCCGCTGTTGCCGGGGTTGATGGCTGCATCGGTTTGAATGACACCGCCAATGGAAAACTGGGTTAAACCCTGAATGGTCCGGTCCAGCCCACTGATAATGCCACTGGTGAGGGTCCAGTCCTGGCCGAAGGGGCTACCAATGGCGAGCACTGTCTCCCCAATTTGTAGGGTGTCGGAGTCGCCAAAGGTGACCGGCTGCAAGGTATCGGCGGGGACATCGACTTTCAACACGGCGAGATCGGAGTCGGGATCAACACCGACAACCTCAGCCCATGTCAGCGTGCCATCGTAAAAGTCGATTTCGATCTGGTTGGCACCTTCGATTACGTGGTTGTTGGTCACGATGTAACCCGCATCATCCACGACAAAACCGGATCCGGTAGCGGCGGAGACGACACGATTGTGAGAAACGGCTGAGGCGCTAATCGCGACGACAGAAGGGCTGACCTCATCGTAAACCTGGGTGAAGGTATTGTCGGACGCCATTTCGTGCGTGGAGAGGACAGGGCTGGTCTGAGCAGCCATGACCTTTACCGACGGTTCATTCGATGGAAACAAATGGGTGGATAGTACGACGACGACAGCAACCATTAGAGCGGTGACCAGAAGAATACGGATTGACTGCTTCATTTCTCATCCTACCTGTTCGAGTTGTGTTTGGTTAGATTGTGTCAGACGAGCCGCCATGCAAATCATGGTGCTTTCTGTCGGACGGGGAATGATCTGAATCGCCACCAGGGCGAGGACTTTTACCTACCTGTTCAATTTCGACGGTGATTTCTTCGTTATCACGCAGCACGGTGAGCGCGAGAACTGTATTGTTGGAGCGCAGGGTTTGCCAGTCTACTTCCGCGATGGGGGTTTCATTCACGGCGGTAATTACATCGCCTACGGCCAGTGTTTCGTCTTCGGCAGAGTGACCGCTAAGCTCAGTTACTTCATAACCTGTATCCGAAGCGCTTAATTCGACATGCAGCGTCTTTTGGGCCGCAGCGACAGGGTCCAGTTCGGTATCGGCGGTGGTATTGCCTTTAGAGACGCGTTCCACGAGCGTAATTTCCAGGGTAGTTTCGGTGCCGTCACGAAGCAGTGTCAGCGAGATTACATCCCCGGCGGTATGTTCGGCGATGATCGTGGATAGATCAGCGGCGGATTCGATAGCCTGATCGTCCACGCTCACGAGGACATCATCAACCAACACACCCGCTTCAGCGGCGGGAGAACCCTCAACGACGCGCTTCACAACTACGCCCTCATCGGTGGCAGTGACACGGATACCCAGGTGGGGTTTGGACGGCTTGTCGTCCTGCGCCAAGCTGGTGCCCACGAGAACCAAAGATAGGACTAACGCCAACATGGAAACGAGAAGTTTACGCACATATCCCTCCACATCCTATACAGACGGTACATATGGCATTTATAGTAAGGCATTCGGGAAAGACTATGGTTATCGCTACCTCAAAAAATGTTAAATCCAGCTTAACTCGGCTTGATTGGGATCATAGAAAATGGCACAATGAGCGCAACAACCGTTGCATCTGGGGGTAGATATTGACTCACCTGCTCATGATAGAGGATGATCCGCTGATTTTCGGACCTGTAAAACGGGCGTTGGAACAAGCGGCATATACGGTGTCGATTGCGAAAGATGGCGCCAGCGGATTAAACACAGCCTTAGAAACAAATCCAGATATGGTCATACTCGATATTTTGCTACCGGAAATGGATGGGTGGGAAGTCTGCAAGGCGCTACGCCAACACAGCACCGTGCCCGTGCTGATGCTGACGGCATTGGGGGAGGAAGTTGATCGCATTCTGGGGCTGGAGCTTGGGGCGGATGACTATCTGACGAAACCGTTCAGCACACGGGAATTGATGGCGCGGATCAAGGCATTGCTGCGGCGGGTGGAAATGGATACCCAGAGCGGCAACAAAGGAAAAACGATCTGCATTAAGGAAGTGATGCTGAACCTCGATAACCGCACGGTTCACAAAGGATCGAAAGCTCTTGAACTGCGGTATAAGGAATTTGAACTGCTCAGCCTATTGATGGTAAAGGCGGGGCAGGTGGTCACACGGGCGGAGATTTTCGACGTAGTTTGGGGGACGGATTGGCTGGGTGATATGCGGACGCTGGATGTGCATATCCGGTGGCTGCGGGAGAAACTGGAAGATGATCCCGGCGATCCGCAGTATATACAAACGGTACGGAGCGTGGGGTATCGCTTCGCAACAGGGTAAGGGTGGGCTGTGAAAAAGCTGCAAAGCCTGCGGGTCCGGTTGATTCTCGCTTATGCAGGACTGATTGTGCTGGGATTTGGTGGATTGGCACTGATTGCCGGACAGCAGATTTCCAATGCCGCGAGGGATGATTATGAGCTTCAGTTGTCGAATGAAGTGATTCTGGTGGGGCGCGGCGTGGCACAGTCGATCCGGGAATATGAAAAAGGGGACATCAGCGAGGATGAACTCTATGAGATTGTGGCTGATTATGAGTCCCAAACTGAGGCGAGTATCGGCCTATATTTTGTCGGTGTGGTGACTGATCAGAATCCTTCAGATCGAGATCGGCAACATAACGGCCAAAAGTGGCACCTACCGCAAGATCTGGAAGTGTATGAAGAATTCGTGGCAGCAAGTCACAATACGATTATCGTGGTCCAACGCAATAACGATGAGGGTGAATCGACCATCTATACCGCCGCACCGATTGTCGATGGGCTGCGCCTGATTGGATATGTACATTTGAGCGAACCTGCGAGCCAGCTTCAACGGGCGCTGTATAAACGGTGGAGCGCTCTGGGGCTGGGCGTGCTGGCGATTACGGGGGTGGCGCTGCTGGCGAGTGTCTGGCTCTCGACTTCTCTGATCCGGCCCCTGGGAAAACTGCGCGATTCGGCGCTGCGGCTATCGCAAGGGGATCTGGCCCATCGAATTACGGATTATGGAACGAACGAGTTTGGGGAAGTGGCAAAAGCGTTTAATCAGATGGCGGATCGCGTGAAGGCGATGATCGAAGAACAGCGGGCCTTTGCCAGCAACACATCGCACGAACTGCGCACACCGTTAACGACGATGCGGCTGCGGACGGAGGCGCTGCGCTATGATGATTCGATGACAGACACGGATCGCGAGCAGTATATTGTTGAGATTGATGAGGAACTGATCCGGTTGAGCGGACTGGTAGAAGACCTGATCCTGCTGTCGCGGTTTGACGCCGGACGCGCCGAACGGGGGCAGGAATGGATTGATCTGGCTCGATTTGCGCACAGCCTCTATCAGGCGTTTTCGATCCAGGCAGCAGAAAAGGACATCACATTACAAGTTGAGGTTCAGATTGAGCAGCCGGAAGCGATTGAAGCCAGTTTGAATCACCTGACGATCCTGTGCCGGAATCTGCTGGAAAACGCTATTAAATATACGCCAGCGGGTGGTCGCGTGGTGTGGCGGGTCGGCACCAGGGATGGACAGGCTCTCTTCACAGTCCAGGATACAGGGCCGGGGATTGCCCCAGAACATCTACCTCATTTGTTTGAGCGCTTCTACCGGGCCGACAAAGCCCGATCCCGAAGTATTCAAGGAACGGGCTTAGGGCTGGCGCTGGCAAAATCGATAGTTGAAGCGTACAACGGACGAATCGAGATCAACAGTCCGGGCGTCGGGCAGGGAACGACGGTTACTGCTTATTGGCCGATGCCGCACGCCCCGCTGGAGATCACATCGCAAGGGTGAGCATCAGGATGGCATCGGGCGGGCCAATAAAATCACCGATGACCATCCGCACGCGGGTATGGACAATTTGATAACCAGCCTCCAAGGTTTTACGAAGGAGGTCCGTTTGGCGGGCATTGACGGGAAGCGCAAGCCCGCTTTTGTTTTGGGTACGCGCATAGACTTGTATTTCGCTCAGATAACGCGGCCAATGGTAAGCGGCTTCGGGTAGGCACCCAGCAGCTTCAATCGTGAGTACGGTTTGAAACCCCTCGAGGCGACGAGGTGCGGCGCGCAGAATGGCAAAGGCAACGGGCTGATTTTGCTCATGCCAGATCAATGTTTCGCCGCCTGCTTCGGACAACAACCAGCGGGCAGCCGGTGACGGATCGAGGCCGGGTATTAACTGAGACGCAATCGTGCGCAGTTCGTCACCGCCGGACCAGATCTCAAAATAAGTTGACGGCGCCGTCTTGACTGCGCCCTGGCAGAGCATGGTCAAATAACGGGGTTCGAGGCCGAGACGCGTATACAGGGCGAGGTTTTTGCCGCTTTCGGGCATGGTTTCGAGGGCCAGAATCTGGCAGCCCGCACTGCGGAGCAGGTCTAAGCCGCCCGTGATCACTCGGTGACCAAGACCGAAACCTTGACTGCGGGGCGAGACGCCAAGTGTGCCGAGCCAGCCAAGCGATCCCCAGACATGGGTAAAACAATAACCGACGAGACGACCCGGAGGCCATTCAAGGACAATGCCCGCATGCGGGCGCTCGATAGCGGCTTGCATATTATCGAGGGTGCGCAGCAGCAGCGGGCGCGTAAGTTGATGGTGCTGGCGACGATAGGTCGCAAAAGCATCACGGTCAATCAGACGGACTGCTTCAAGATCATCGAGTGTAATGGGGCGAAGGACGGGATCGGGCATTTCGGAAGGAGGAAGTGGATTAATAAACACGGCACTTGTCCTGATCAAAAGTCTTTTGAGCCTTTATAGGACAAGTGCTTTCGGATGTCAATTTTGCACGATCACCTGTTGGTAGAGCTGGCGATAACGGGCGTCGCGCTGGTCAGGTGGGGGTGGTTCGGCCACGCCCAAAACCTCTAAAGCAAACGAGGCCGCGACTGCACCCCGGCAAGCGGCGGTGATGAGATCGTGCGTTTCAAGCCAGCCCGTCAGGAAACCACCGCAGTAAGTGTTGCCTGCACCCGTCTGGTCAATAATTTGGGGGACCGGAACAACCGGAACCGTGATCAGTTGGGGCTGGCCTTGTCGTCCAACCATCGATCCTGCTTCTCCCATACGCAGGACAGCGACTGATGCGCCATCATCGAGCATCGCACGGATGAGATCGGCGGGATCGTGGATGCCATACATTTGCTGGGCTTCCAGCCAGTTGGGCGACACAATGTCGATCAACGGGAGGGCGGCACGGAAAGCGGCCAGATTCTCGCGCACCATAAAGGGCTGAATCGGTTCCCAAAGGATGACGGCGCTGGGAAAATGCTGACGCCATTCGCGCAGATTGGCATCGCGCAGCAAGTGAACGGCCTGCGCTTCGGCATAAACCGCTGAAATACGGTCTGGGATAGGCTCCAGGATGAAGGGATCGATGTTATTCACGCGAAAAATTTCGGTGCGTTTGCCGTCCCATTCGAAGATTTGCCAGGCACGCGCCTGGGGCAGATCGAGCCAAACTAACCCCTGAAGGTCAAAATCACGTTCCAGACGTTTGAGCACCTCTTTCGGCAAGCCGTGCCCAACAGAAGCTAAGAGGCCGGGACGGTGGCCCCAAAGGGATATGCCCGCAGCGGCATGGGTCACACCGCCGCCGAGCACACCCATGCGCGTTTCGCCAGTGGGGAACACGATGTCGTCGATGATGATGCCGCCGACGCAGACATAGGTGGGACGAAAATGATTGCTCATTGGACTTAGCGACGAACCTTGTCCCACATATGGCTATCACGGATACGACTGGCTCCATCCGCCCAATCAACGGTACGGCCCGCGCCAAACGCGCGGAAATAGGTGGCACCGATGGCGGCGGCACGTTCGGCAGCCAGCAGTTCGCCCGGAATGCTGTAGACCAGCGAGGCGAAGGCTTCGCGCACAGAACCTTTGACCGGTAGTATATAGTTCGCGTACTGGCTGATTTCGCGTTCACCATCGGGAACCACAACTGCCACACGGCGACCAATGACATGCGCGGCGCGGGCAACTTCAGCCATCCGATCCGCGTCGTGATCGGCGGCACTGATCAGGATGGTGGGGGTATCGGCACGCTGGGAAAAATATTGGAGATGTGCCCATTCTTCGGTGTCTTGGGCCAGCGATGGATCGCCGCTGGCTTCGAGCATCTTGGCGGCGCTGAACATCGCAACACCATACAGGGGACCGGCCCCGACATAAACAAACTCGCTGGCGTCTTGCCAGTGGGCAGCGATTTCACGGGCGACAGGTTCACACGCCTGAATGGTGGCTTCCATCGCGTCCGCCAGTTCGAGCAGTTCAGCGCGCAGACGGTCCGCGTGGGCGGTGGTCAGGTGGCCACGTACTTCACCGATGCGCAAGGCCGCGCTGTAGAGGGCCATCTGCGAGGCGAGGTAGGAGCGAACACCGGGAACCACTGCGCCCTGCAATTCGTCGGACAGCGGCGGTACGGTGGTCTGGAAGATTTTTTCGGCAGACTGAGCTAACGGCGCGGCGGGGTTGCCGGTCAGCGCGATGGCAACCGCGCCAACCTGACGGGCTAACTGCATGGCCTCAATGGTGCGGCTGACAACACCAGAGACGGAGACGGCGATCACCAGATTGGTGTTGGGACCGGTAAAAGGAAGGTGGCCGACGACGTAACGGCTGAAGGTCAGGGCGCTGATGGCCTGGGTGGGCACCCCGGCGAACTGGTGAAAGGCTAATTCGGCACCTACCGGCGCATGGTAACTGTCACCACAACCCACCAAATAGATACGTTTGACGGAACGGCACAATTCAAAGTCGAAGGTGGCGCGGGCCGATTGATCAAAAGGTTTGGCGATATCTCGCACGAGCTGCGGCAAGGTATCAATTTGTTGGTGCATCGACGAACGGATTGACATAGTTACAAATCCCTGTATGAAATAAACCAAGCAACTGTGGTACGATTTCTCCCATTACGAAAGGGGCTGCACAATGACTACTGTTATTTTAGTGACAAATGACGGCATGGGTAAGGGGAATCCCGAACTTCAGCACATCCTCGTTACCAAATATTTTCAACTGTTATTGGAAGATGGCAAATTTCCAGCGGCCATCTGTTTTTATGCGGACGGCGTCAAACTGGTGTGTGACGGATCGCCCGTGCTCGATCAACTGCGCAACCTTCAGGAAAAGGGCGTGCATGTGATTGTGTGCAGCACGTGCCTTAGCTTTTATGGACTCACCGATCAGGTCCAGGTTGGGCTGGTGGCCGGAATGCCGGATATTATCGAGGCCCAATGGCTGGCGGATAAGGTTATCACCATTTAGCCAACGGCTTCAGACCGGATCGGGCTTCGGATAAACGGCGGGCATAGTCGGCGGGATCGGGCAGCGTGTTCGGGATGCCGACCTGCTCCAGCATGTAGGAGGCGGATGCACTCGCGTGACAGGCCGCTTCCTCGATGCCGGACTCGAAACGAGCGACCAACGCCCCACAAAACGCATTCCCCGCGCCGACGACATCGATTATTGACGTTTGGACGGCGGGAACATGAACGCCATATTCTTCGGATAGATTCCAAAGGTCGGCACCATCGGCCCCACGACGGAGGGCCAAAAAACGACAACCCAGATCATGGAAACGATGGAGCAGGGTCGTGTAATCACTGGTCTGAACCATCTGGACTGCCTCGTGCCAGTTAGGTGAAAAAATGTCGCACTCGACTAACAGGG
>DATAMF010000411.1:0-2275 GCA_036260665.1 Aggregatilineaceae bacterium
ATCAACGTAATTTGGTGAACCACATCGTCGAATGTTTCGGCTTCCCCAAACGTTGCACCATACTGCGCCAGAAACGGTGCGGCCATATAGATGCCATCCAGCCACATTTGGTGTGGATAGATTAGTTTATGCCAGAACCCACCCTCTTTAGTTCTCGGATGGGTACGAAGTTGGGATCGCACCAACTGGATCGCTTTCAGATAGCGTTCATCTCCGGTCTGCTTAACCAACGGAAACAGCACTTTACCAGCATTGATCTGGTCGATGTTGTAGTCTTCGGGCTGATAGGTTCGAATACTGCCGTTATCCTGAACCAGGAGATCAACATTCCTTTTGACATAATCAAAGTATTTGCTTTCTCCCGTAGCTTTCCATACTTCCAAAACGCCTTTGAGGGCGAGACCCCATTCATACGCCCACTTGAGTCCTGTCACAGGGTAGCGCTGTATGACTGAGTCGGCCATATGGATTGCTGCGTTCGTTTTCATCACGGTTTATCCTTCCAGGGAGGCGTATCCGGGAGACGTCGCTCAAATTCTGCGATTAGGGCTGCTTCATATTCACCTTCATAACCACCCTCAAAGAAGCGCGGCATGGCCTCCTGATAGAAGCGTTCCCAGGACGCTTCCTCATCGCCAGGATTGATGGGGTAAAACAGGGCCTTATTCGCTTTGGCCGCTTTAAGATCGCCCGGTGCATCCCCGATCATCAGAATATGATCCGGCGCATAGCGTCCGGCAGCGGCAGCGGCGAGGTGCTGTGTTTTGGTGCCGTACTCCTGTCCGGCAATTGCGCGAGCATATTGGGCAATATCATGCTCGCCCCATTCCTGTTCCAGCGCGCGCAGTGGCGTAGCGGACACCACCAGCATATCCGCCTTGTCGAACATAAATTGCAGGCTTTCACGCACAAATGGGAACGGCGGCACACCATGCACCATATCCGCTATGGCGTCATTGACACCTACCGTCCAGGCCAACGCGCGCTTTAAATCAACATCATCAGGGTGTTCAGTCATATAGCCACGCAGCCCTGAATCGCTGTGCGGATACTGTTCCTGAGCGATAAATGCACGCAGGCTCGCTGCTTCAGGAATCGAAATACCACGCTTAACAACTTCATCTCGCTCACGCAGCAGATCAAACACCATGACCAGCGCCGGCCAGCGGTTGACGCCGCGCCATTTGGAATACAGATTAACAAATTGAGCCGCGTCACGGGCATATTTCGAAACAGCTTGCAGACCCCAATATTTCACGATGTTGGGCACAAAACATTCTTTATGCTTCAATTCCATCGTGTCAAAGGCGCACCCATCCGAATCAATACCCACAAAAAAGTCGTGCTGCGGCTGCAATTCGCGCAACGGTTGACTTGCATCACTCATCGAATCTTCCCCTTCTCACTTCTTCCGGTAGGTCTGCGGCACATAACCGGGCAGTTTTTGATCGGCAAAAATCGCTTCCAGCCGTGCATAACGCTGTACACCATGTTCAATCGGTATGGCAGGCCAGTCACACCCGATTAAGGGTTGCGCATACCGTAGAAAATCATCTGTCACATCTACCCGGTTTTCGCTGATCCACGCCGCCGGGAAATGTCGTTCCGAGTTGGCGACTTGTTCCAGCGGCACTTTGTCAAACCACACCCGGTATTCGTCACCAGATTCGCGTAGAGTTGTCGCCATGAATCCGTTTTCGCCTGATGCCGCGATTTCAACGGCTTTGCGTCCAACCTGATAGGCTTCTTCCAGGTCTACGGTTGAAGCATAGATCATGGCGTGGCGCTGGCTGGTGCCCGGAATATCCGTTCGTGCTGCCCCCGGAACAGGCAAACCCACGCTGTTCAGATAGTTGATCACCGCCTGCCCCACCTGGATTTGGCTTGCGCCGAATTCCGTGTGGCCGAAGCTGTCTTTGCGTGCGCCAATATCGCCTACATCAAACCCTTCACTGACAACCACGACAGCGCGCCCATGTTTTTTGAGCAGATCGTTTACACTGTCGGCTACATCAGGCATCGTCAGGTCGGATTCGGTGAGGATGATGAGCAGGGGTAGTTCCCGTTTGGGATCGGCCAAGCGTGCAGCCGCCGGAATAAACCCGATTTTGCGCCCCATTGCTTGCAGCACCAGTACCGGGTCTGCCGGGCTTGACCCCGCGTTTTCCTCATTGGCGTTTTGCACCATCATCGCCCAGTACCGCGCCACACTACCATATCCCGGCGTATGGTCGATCAGCTTAAATTCGGTATCGCCCACATCGTTGTCAATGGT
>DATAMF010000426.1:0-4049 GCA_036260665.1 Aggregatilineaceae bacterium
GTCCAAGCGGCCATAGTGCTGGCGGACCTGATCCACAGCGCGGCGGATGCTGGTTACATCACAGACGTCACACTCGACAGCAAGCGCATCGCCACCTTCAGCGCGGATTTCGCGCACTAATTGTTCCAAAGCGGACAAATCGCGGGCGGCGCAGGCAACCTTCGCACCCGCATGCGCCATCGCTTTGGCAATACCATAACCAAGACCCTTGCTCGCACCTGTCACCAGCGCGATCTGACCGGAAATGTCAAAACTTGGAAAATCGGCCATTGGCGACTCCTTATCAATTATAAAAAAAGGGCAGTCGGGACTGCCCTCTGGATTATTCCTCAACAAGCTGGGCGCGGAGCAGCATCTCGTCGCCTGTGTTGATGATGGTGTGTCCCGGCGGAACGATCAAAAACTCGTCTTCCGGCCAGTCGCCCTTGAGCAGCATTTCGAGCAGGCGACGATCTCCCTGTTTTTTCTCGAACAACCAATTACGGCGTTCCGCCTGATCCCGCGCGACCTGTTCATACGGGCGGCCATCCCCGGTGCCCATGTCGATATAGGCGGCACGCTCGTAATGTTTGCCCCATTCGCCCATGACTTCCATCAGATAATCCGCGTTGTCCTGACCGTATTTTTCGATGTACTCCTCATAGACCTCGTCCAAGGCACCCAGATCGGTGGCTCCTAACGCGACATTGGAACCGGGTTCAAGGCGTTCCAGAAAGTCGAGGCTGTACCAGTAAGTGCCGGGATGCGCTTCGAATTCTGTCTGGTAACGCTGGCGGGAACCGAGATAGAGGGTAATGCAATCGTGGGCACGCGGGATCACCAGCGGGGTGTGGCGGGCGACCAGTCCCACGGTTGAGTTGCCACACAGCCCATAGACCATGAGGATCGCTTTGGCTTCGCCGGGCTGGACGGCATCTACTTCATCCTGCAAAGTGCGGTGCAACTTCTTGGGCGTGTTGTGCAAACCCTGGCGGTAGAGTCGAACCGAAATAACCGGTTCGACTGTCGCCGCAATCGCATAGACGGGGCGCGCTAACGCTTCACAGGTCAGGGCGGTGTAACGGATCATGCGACGCCCAGAAGCTCCTGCGCCTTGCGCACGGCGGACGAGGCATCGGATGAATACCCGTCGGCACCGATCTCGTCGGCATAGGTCTGGGTGACCGGGGCGCCGCCGATCATCACGATGGCCTGATCGCGCACCCCGGCTGCTTTGAGCGCTTCAATGGTGACCTTCATGTTGGGCATGGTGGTCGTCAGCAGGGCCGACATGGCTACGATGCGGGCACCATTCCGAACGGCATCCACGAACTTTTCCGGCGCTACGTCTACACCGAGGTCCATGATTTCAAAACCTGCGCCTTCGAGCATCATGGCGACAAGCGATTTCCCGATGTCGTGCAAGTCACCCTTGACTGTGCCAATAGCTACTTTGCCGATGGATTCCACACCCTGCGCAACGAGGAGGGGCTTCAGGATTTTGAGAGCGGCTTGCATGGCACGCGCGGCGATCAGCATTTCGGGGACGAAATATTCACCCTCTTCGAACATACGCCCGACTTCCTTCATGGCGTCAATGAGGCCCTCGCGCAAGATCACATCGGGGGCGGTTCCTTCAGCAAGTGCCTGTTCAACTTTAGGCACAACCGCTTTGGCCTGACCATCAATAACCGCCTGTCTAATTTCTGCAATTAATGACATTTGTTTTTCCCCTTCTAACACTAACTGATAGGATATTGACCGTATTCGCGGACTGCTTCATAAAGCGCGAGCAGACTTTCGGCTGGGACGCGCGATTGAATATTATGCACGGAGTTGAACACAAAACCACCACCCGGCCCAAAAATCTGCATGCGTTCGCAAACTTCGCGGCGAACGTCATCGGCGGAGCCGAAGGGCAGGGTGCGCTGGGTGTCGATGCCACCACCCCAGAAGGTCATTTTGTCGCCGACTTTGTCCTTGAGTGCCTGGGGATCCATGTGGGCGGCGGAAGTCTGAACGGGATTGAGAACGTCAAAACCGGCTTCCACAAAATCGTCCAACAAAGCCCACACCGAGCCGCACGAATGGATGAAGGTTTTCCAGGTGGTATTCTGGTGGATCCAGTCGTTGACCCGCTGGTGGAACGGCTTGAACAGCTTACGGTAACTCTTCAACGAGATAAAGGGGCCATTCTGCATACCGAAGTCGGTACCGGTCACAAAAACCGCTGAGACACGATTGCCGACGACATCGTAGATTTTCTCCAGATTTTCGAGGGCGATGGTGCATTGGCGATCAAAGAGTTCGAGGACGTAATCCTGGCGGGAGGCGGTGCTGGCATACCACTCCGCGATGTCACGGATGCCTTTCGGATATTTCACCCAGGGTACGGGAACGAGGGCAATGTCACCAAAGGCGGTACCGCCGAAATTAGCGAGGATCGCTTTGTCGGTTTCTTCGTACAGACGCTTGGATTCGCGCTCGAAATGAGCCAGTTCATCGTCGCCGATGGGGCCAACCTCTTCGAGATTGTCTTCGACATTCAGATTATCGTCATCGATGGGCGGCTGGCGAACGATGGTGTCGAAGTAGAAGCCATCTTTGGGCATCCGGCCACTCGCTGGGGCGCTGTAGTCGCCATCGGGGTATTGCAGAATATCGCCTGTCGCTGGTTGGGGATCAGTGTTAAAGCCGCCAGGAACTAAAACCGGGGTGCCTTGAAAGGTCGTCCAGGGTTTCCAGTCTTTGCGATGGTAGCCAAAGAAGGTGCTGCGCGCTTCAAGCGGGACGACATCAACGCCCAAGGCATCCATCAGATCCAGCTTGATTTCGCCCAGCATTTGATAGGGTTCTACGACTTTGACGGGAGTGCCCGGCGCATCGAGGCCCAAGGCCTGACGTAAGATGTAGACAGAATTAACCTGCATCCCACTGGTGGCGCATCCACCCAAATCTAGGGGTACACGGTCCGGTTCCTGGTGGTTGAGTGCCAGTTCGACACGCTCACGAGAAGTCACCATTTTTAGGTCTCCTGAAAAATTAAGCTTTCATTAGTTCGGGCGAATAATCTCACTTTATGATAAGGAGGACTGGACTTTTGAGCCAGTTGAGATTTACCTGACTGGCAGGTGATTTATCTCCATAATCATAGCTCAAAAACATCTGTTTTAGTTAAATGTGCCATACATTAAAGGGCGGATTCGGAGGAAAATAGCGACCTTATCATTTAGGCATAGGAGAAGGGCAATGGACCCGGTCAAAAAAGTTGTTTTAGCATACAGCGGCGGGTTGGATACCTCCATTATCGTGCCCTGGCTACGGAATAACTACCACTGCGAAGTGGTGTGTTTTTGCGCGGACCTGGGACAAGGCGAAGAACTGGATGGGCTGGAAGAAAAGGCGCTGAAGACGGGCGCGAGTAAACTCTATGTCCGGGATTTACGCGAGGAATTTCTGCGTGATTTTGTGTTTCCAACTATTCAATCCGGGGCAATTTATGAACGTACTTACCTTTTGGGAACCTCGTTTGCACGCCCGGTCATTGCACGCCACTTAGTCGAAATCGCGGAACAAGAAGGCGCGGATGCCATCGCCCACGGCTGCACCGGCAAAGGCAATGATCAGGTTCGATTTGAACTCACGGTGATGGCGCTGAATCCCCGACTGCAAGTGATCGCCCCCTGGCGGGAATGGGATATTCGGAGCCGGGAAGACGCGCTGGCGTATGCGGAAGAATATAATGTACCTGTCTCGTCGTCGCTGAAAAGTATTTACAGCCGGGATCGCAACCTGTTCCATATGAGCCACGAGGCGGGACCGCTGGAAGACCCCTGGAACGAACCCGAAGAAATCATGTACCAGATTTCTGCCTCGCCTGAGAATGCACCCGAGCAGGCTGCATATGTGGAAATCGAGTTCGAGTGTGGCAACCCGGTCGCTGTGAACGGTGAAAAACTTTCTCCTGCCAAGATCGTCGAATGCCTTCGCGCCGCCGGTTGCGCACCACGAAGAACTGCCGCAGGTAGATCTCATCCTCGGTCTCCCGGAACAGCGCATACGCCACAGGT
>DATAMF010000428.1:0-5183 GCA_036260665.1 Aggregatilineaceae bacterium
TGGGCTGGAATATCTGCGGAACTACCCGTACTACTGCATCGAGCAGGTGATCAGCGCCTTTTTGCCGAACGCAGTCACCGTGCGCGCGCTGACGGACCTGGGGGTTGATGATCCGGTCCTGAAGCAGCACCTGGATGAAGAAGTCAGCTATGCGTTGCAACGGTTGTATGCCGAACAGAAAGCCGATGGCGGCTGGGGCTGGTTCGTGAATGACGAGTCCAATCCGATTGTGACGGCCTACGCGCTGATCGGCTTAGCGGAGGCGCAAAAAGCCGGGTATACGATTGATGAGGGCGTGATCCAACGGGCGGCGGGGTATATCGAGCAGTCGCTGGTGACAATCCGCCCGCAGGATGAAACCTGGCGGATCAACCGGCAGGCGTTCCTGCTGTATGCGCTGGCACGGGCCGATAAGGGCAACCTGTCGCGCGTGGTGCGGTTGTTCGAAGAAAAAGAAAGCATGAGTCTGTACGCGAAGGCGTACCTGGCGATGACGTTCAACATTCTGGACCCGGACGATTCACGGGCGATGGAACTGATCAACGATCTCAACTCCGCGATGATCGTCAGCGCGACGGGCGGACACTGGGAAGAGACCTATCAGGACTGGTGGAACTGGAACACGGACACGCGCACGACAGCGCTGGGTCTGATGGCGATGGTCCAGATCAATCCTGATAACCAGATGATCCCGAATATCGTGCGGTGGCTGATGGTGGCACGCAAGGCGGATTACTGGGAAACGACCCAGGAAACGGCCTGGGCGGTCATGGCGCTCACTAATTGGATGGTGTACAGCGGCGAGTTGAAGCCGGACTATACCTTCAGTGTGAGCCTGAACGGTGAGGAACAGGCGCTTGATAATAACAGCGCGACGGCGGAGAACGTCAAAGAAACCGAAGTGCTGCGGATTGAAGTGGCGCAGATGCTGGCGGATCAGGCGAATAAACTGGTGTTCAGCCGGACAGAAGGCGACGGGAATATGTACTACACGGCGCACCTGCGCGCGTTCCTGCCGGTGCCGGAAGTCGAAGCGCTGGATCGCGGCCTGCTGGTCAGCCGCAAGTACAGCGTCCTGAACGATCCGAAACGGGCGGCGGTGACATCGGCGGAAGTCGGGCAATCGCTGCAAGTGACAGTGACGATCATTGCGCCGAACAACCTGCATTATGTGGTGATCGAAGACCCGATTCCGGCGGGCGCGGATGCGGTCAACCCGAATCTGCTTACGTCGTCGAGCGTCGGCACACAGCCAGGGCTGGATCGGACTGATCCGCTGAGTCATGGCTGGGGCTGGTGGTGGTTCTCGAATATCGAAATGCGCGATGAAAAGGTGGTCATGTATGCGACCTATCTGCCGCGCGGCACCTACGAATTTACGTATGTGATCATCCCCAGTCTGGCGGGCGAATATAATGTGATCCCGACGACGGGGTATGAATTCTACTTCCCTGAAGTGTACGGGCGCAGCGATGGTATGCTGTTCACGATTACGGGCGGCACGCCGTCGGATGCGATGGCTCCGGCGGTAGAAACGCCAGTGGCTACCGAAGAAGCACCTGCCGCAACGACAGAAGAGGGTGGCGAGTCTGCTGCCCTCACCGAAACGTTCGAGTCCGAGGGTGGGGTGGTCTTCCAGCATCCGACAGGCTGGGTGGTGATGGAAGATACCGAGCAGGGGATGGTTCAGGCGGCGAATAGTGAAGAGGCCGCAGCGGGCAGTACCCTGTCATCCGGGCAGGCCGGTGTGGTGATCTTCCAGCCCGCCGTCGCGGAAGCTTTCGGGGCCGAAACGCCAGAGGATATGCTAAACAGTTATATCCAGGTGGTTGGCTCGGAAAGCGAAAATACCACGTTTGGCGAGGTCGAAGCTATCACGATTGGTGATAAGGCTGGCGTGCGAGCGACGGTCAACGAAGGTGATACAGAAGGCGCGGCGTATGCTATCGCGCTGGACGATGGGAAGATCGTGATGATCTTCGGGGTGGCATATAAGGGCGAGTTTGCCACGTTTGAGCCACAGATTCTGGAGATCATCGGGACGATAGGGTACAGCGGCGGGTAGCCGACATCCGTTAGCAGTTATCCGCAGCGTGATGTGAGTCAGGGCGGTAGGCAACTACGGCCCTGATTTGCTTTTGTTTGCGAAAAATCTCCAATTTCTATAAAAAATTGGGAGCTATATGAAGTCTTGTATATATTTTTGACTATGGATTTTTCACGCACAAGGTAGGGATTATTATGAAAGTTCGATTTGTGGTGGCGGGAGCGCTGCTGGCGCTCGCATTTGTCCTGTTTTTGGCAATGGCCCCGTCGAGCGATGCCAGCTCGTTGATGCAGGCCACGGAAGAACCTACGGCGGAAGTTACAGCAGAAGCCACGGCAGAAGTTGTTGCAACCGAAGAACCGACTGAAGCACTGGTCGGGATTGGCGTTCCCGTGGCGAACGAAAGCTGGGAACTCACCGTAGACGCCTTAACTTTGGCGCGCGATGTGCAAAGTGTGTTTATGGAAACGGTGAGTCCGAGCGATCCAAGCCAGGCATTTTTCCTGGTGACGGTGAGCCTGAAGAATCTGAACTATACGGAAGATTTCGCGCTGCCCGAATTTAATTCAGAGGCGGGCGATCAACTGCTGGCGGGCGTGCCGTTTTATCGGGAAGATCCCGGCCTGGAGTCGGGGGCATTCGCGCTGGCGGATGCGATTCTGACCGATGCTGAGGGCAATGAATACCCGGTGGTAGGTGTGGCGATTGGCGAGAGCGAAGAATTTTTGGTGGATGAGAACGTGTCGGTATTTTTCCTCGGCACGCCTGAAGAGACGACTCAATTCACGTTCGCGTTTGCTGCTCCCGGGATGTTGACGGCGAATACGGCGCAGCTCACTTTCTACCTGGGCGATCTGGAAGTGCCGCTGGTCGAAGTGGCAGTGGAAGAGGGCGCAGCGTTGGAAGTGCCCGAATTGACCGAGGCATTCGATTCGGGTGATGGACTGACCTTGAATTACCCGGCGGGATGGGTGACAACCGCTGATCCCGGTATGATGGGCATGACGCTGATCGGTCCCAGCATCGAAACACTGAGCAAGCAGACGATGAATCCCGGCGAGATGGCGGTGGCAGTCATGGGTCCAGCGATATTAAAAATGGCCCCGGCAGGCAGTTCCCTGGAAGCGATTATCCAGGTTGCGGCGGGCATGATGGGGACCAACGTCGCGGGTGCGGAGTTCCAGGCGGTGGAAGTCGGCGGAAATCAGGCTACGTTGGTGTCGGTGGCCCAGCGCGGCGTGGCGGTGTCGATTTTAGCGATTGATTTTGGCAACGAGAACAAGGTGATCCTGGTGGCGTTTGGTCACGAAAGCCAGGCGGCGGAAGTCGAAGCGGCACTGGTTGCGATGGGCGAAACGGCGGCTTTTGCAGCGCCGTAAGCTGGGTGGCCCCTTTCCCCACTCGTGTGGCTCCTCATTACCCACAAGTCGGGGTGGAACGAAAAAATAACGGGGCATGCCCAATAGGCGTCAAGATAAGGGTATGATCCCCCAACCCCCTTTCCCCACTCGCGTAGAGAAAGGGGGCGAAGGGCGCAGCAAGCCGCGCCCCTACGGAGAACCTGCTTTTCGGGTAAATAAGGGCTGTTTTTCGCCGAAAAAAGGCTTAAGTTGACGCACATGGGGCGATTCGTGAATCGCCCCTACGGGCATTCATTGATCCATGCCGCGTAAGATGTGGGGAAAGCAGGTGGAGGGCTGTGGAGATGTTCCGCAGCCCTCTTTATTTAGCCCTGGACCCACACGGTAAAGCTGGTGGAATAGGAAAGGCCGTTGCTGTCGGTGGCGGTGGCGGTGACACTGCCGTAGCCTGGAATATTGCAGGAAATATCGATGTTAAAGCTGGTCGGGCTGGTTTGGTAGTAACTGTTCACCGGAGAAAGAGAATCACCCACTGCGCTATAACTGGCAAGCACCGCACCAGGGCTTTCGAGCGGTGGGGTGTAGGTCGCGGTGACGGTGATGTCGGCGGGCGCGATGCAGTCAAACTGGCTCGCACCGACGCTGAGCGTTCCTGGTCCGGCGGGACCCGCAGACTTGCGGCAGACAGCCGGATTCCAGACGCAGGAGCCATCAGGCGAGGTCATACATTCGATGGCAGGATACTCGCCGCAGTAGTCGCAGCTTCCGCAGGCACCCCATGTCCCGGTTTCGGGTTCAGCGGTTGTGGTGTCAGGGATCGTGGGCGGCGGTGGCGGCGATGCAAAAACGGTCAGATTGTCGCAGATGCCGCTGAGAGTCACGACGCTGCGCGCGACCCACGAATTCACGCCGTCGGCGGATACCACCAGCCATGTGCCTGCCTGATTACGGCCAATGACGGAGAGGGTTTTGCCCGGATTCAGGACCGTTACGACCGGGAAAGCGGTATCAGGACCGCTGCGGATGTTGATGTTATCGCCTGTGATCGTACATTGCGGCGCAGGCAGACAATCGGCGGAACAAAGCACGATGTCTTCGTTGGCGTCGCAGACGGCATTGCCGCAAGTGGTGGGTGGCGGATCGCAGTCGAGGGGGCAGGACTCGTTATCCTCGCAGATGCTATTGCCGCAGGTGGGATCGGCCAGCGGCGCGGGGTCGGGATCGGCGGGTGGGGTGAGATCGTCCGCTGGTTCGGATGCTTCACCGGACGTGATCACGACGCCGCGTCCGGCGGGGAGTTCGATTTCGGGCGCGCTTTCTTCGCCTTGATTGAAGGTGATCCAGACGGTGCCCTCTTCCACAATGAAGGTTGTCTGCCCATCGCGATCCACGATGGTCCACCAGCGGGTGCCGCGCACGACAGCGGTAGCGCTTGGTGTGTGGATTTCAAAGCGATCTTCGGGGTCCAGGGCGGCTTCCACACTGGTGAGGGTAGCGCCGACTAACACATCCAGGGCGATGCTCAGATCGTCGTCCTCTTCTGCTGGGAGTTCAAGCGTAGTGACGATCACCCAAGTGTTGGCTTTGATCTCGCTTTCGGTCCCTTCGAAAAAGAGCAGGTAGGCTAAGCCGGTGCGATCTGTCCGAATGGTGTCGCCTTCGTCCACAAAAACCGGCTCGTTGATAGTTTGCGGCAATGCCGTCTGCGACGCCAACGAAGACATCGTGCTTTGTTCCGCCGATTGTCTGCCTGCGCCGCAATGTACGATCACAGG
>DATAMF010000463.1:0-1538 GCA_036260665.1 Aggregatilineaceae bacterium
TTCAACGAGAACGCCTATGTCGGAAGAACGTATCATCCTGGAAGGTCAAGGGCTGCGCAAAGAGTTTGGGGGCTTGGTCGCCGTGTGCGATGTGAATCTTCGTGTGCGGGCAGGCGAATTACATTCAATTATCGGACCCAACGGCGCGGGCAAAACCACGCTCTTTAATTTATTAACCGGGAATCTCCACCCCACCCAGGGCCGTGTCATTTTTAAGGGGCAGGATATTACCACTGTGCCGCTGCACCGCCGCGTCCATTTAGGCATCGGGCGCTCGTTCCAGATCACCAACATTTTCCCCAATCTGACGGTGCTCGAAAATGTGCGTTTGGCGGCGCAGGCGCTTGGCAAAGATAGCTTTAAGATGTGGTGGAATTTCCGGCGTTTCAAGTCCTACCTCGACACCGCCCGGTCTGCGCTGGCCCAGGTTGGTCTGCTGGACAAAGCCAATGTCCCCGCTGCCATTCTGCCGCATGGCGACCAGCGTAAGCTCGAACTGGCGATCCTGCTGGCGTCCGATGCCGAACTCCTGCTGCTGGACGAACCCACCGCCGGCATGGCGACTGAACAGGTTCCCATGTTGATCGATCTGATCCATCAGGTGCGTGCCATCGGCAATAAGACCATCATGCTGGTTGAGCACAACATGAATGTGGTGATGAATATCTCGGACCGGATCACCGTGATGCACCAGGGCGCAGTGCTGGCCGAAGGGACGCCCGCCGAAATCTCCCAGAATGAAGTCGTGCAAAAGGCCTATCTGGGCGAACTGTACGGCGATTTTGCCGGGCTGGGCCAGGGAGCCACATCATGAGCGACACACCTATTCTCGATGTGCAGCATATCCATACTTTCATCGGAGAATTTCACATTCTCGAAGGCGTTTCGGTAACGGTGCCGCGCGGCTGCATTACCGTGCTGCTGGGGCGCAACGGCGCGGGCAAAACAACCACGCTGCGTTCGATCATGGGTCTGAATCATCCCCGCACCGGCCAGATTTTGTTCGACGGTGAGCCGATCCACACCCGCCGCGCCCACAAAATCGCCCAACTGGGGATCGGTTATGTGCCCGAAAAACGGATCATTTTCCGCGAACTCACCGTAGCCGAAAATCTGAAAATCGCGGAACGCAAAAAAGGCGACCTGGATCATAAAGCCGATTTGATCTTTTCGCTTTTTCCCGACCTCAAGCGCCTTTACAACTGGCAGGGCGGCAAGCTCTCCGGCGGTCAGCAGCAGATGTTAGCCATTGCCCGCGCGCTGGTGCCCGACAATTCCCTGTTGTTGATCGACGAACCGAGCGAAGGGCTGGCCCCCGTGCTGATCGAGCAGATGATGGCTGCTATCCGCCAGCTTGCCGCCCACACGACAGTGCTGCTGGTCGAACAGAATTTTCAGGTAGCGAGCAAACTGGCCGAGCGTTATGTCATCATCGAAGAGGGGATCTCGGTTCACAGCGGCTTGATGCCGGACTTAATTCAGAATCCTGAACTGATTAAAACTTATCTGGGCGTCGCATAGAGGGACAGGCAATATGG
>DATAMF010000465.1:0-5113 GCA_036260665.1 Aggregatilineaceae bacterium
TTTTCCAGCGCTTCGAGAATCCGCGTGCTCAGATCAGTCTGCCCATACTGCGCGTTGATCAGAACGCTCATAGTTCAGCAAAACTGCGCGCCGCGCTGAGTGCCGTCATCCGTCCCACCTTGAACACCGACGGGTCCAGCCGCGCATACACAATCTGTCCCGGTGGGAAGCGTCGCGCCGCCACTGCATGGGTGCCCTTGAGCGTCACATAATAGAGTGCCACCGTCGCCTCGTCCGGCTGTTTCCATTCCTGCGAGATGATATGCAGCGCCGGGTTGATCGTATGCAGCAGCCCGCCCACCGCCCGCTGCCACAAAATCGGCGGTAGCCACAATTTCTGCGTGCCCAACTTCAGCACATGCGTCAGTTCGCCGTCTTCCTCCAGCGCGCCATAGACCGCATAGGGCGGTTTCAGCACCGCCTGTGTCAGCGCTTCCCGCAGATGCTCCACTGTTGCCAGAATCCCGCGCCGCTCCGCATCCACTTGCGTCGCGCAGATTCCGCCCGAAATCACCACCCCACTCAGCAAACTTTCCAAATCACGGATACGGTACCGCATATGCGATAGGCTCAGCACGATCACCGTGATACTCAGGCGTGCATAAGCCGTTAAGGTCTCGTTATCAACGCCCTTCAGCGCGAATGCCGCCCGCACACGTCCTTGGCTGTCCAGTAGCGCCACGTCCGACACCAGCCCGTCATGGGCGTGATTCTCGACCACCTGCGTCACATCTTCCAGCAGATTTTCAGAGTGAGTCTGTTTGCACAGCGGGCATTTCCAGGTGATCAACACCTCGCGCCGCCGATTGATCAACATCCCCGCCTGAATCCGTATCCACCGTCCGACGGCAGTACGTGTCACCTGGTCCGGGTTACATAGCATCATTTGTTCGTGCGCAAAATGATGCTGTTTTACCCCACCTAACTTCGGAATCAAACGGTTGCTGCATACCGGGCACACGTAATTCCCCTCATGCCCGGCTTCGCTGATATGGACCGGCTGCCCAGACGGATCAAACGCCCATTCATATTGGGGATAGACTATCATGGCTGTCGGTTGAGTGCTCCATCGTCTCTTGCGCTGATACACCATTGTCGTCTTCTCCGGCTCTAAAAACAAGTCCCCTACCACCAGTATAAAGCGCCCCCTCCCCAGCGTAAGCCCCACAGATTGGGGGATCAGTTCCTCACCGGATATTAAGCGACAGACCCACACTTTATCGGTATAATCGGTCTATGGTTACCTCGATAGGAGCGAAAATAATGAAACGGATCTGGGTTTGCTTGGCGCTCGTGGTTCTGAGCGTAGGCATTTTTCTGAATCCTCAGGTGAATGTCACCGCGCAGGAAGACGAAGCAGTCAAGGAATTTAGCTGGGATGAATACGGGATCACCTTAACCATACCCGGTAATTGGGAAGCTCGTACTGGAAGTCAAAATTACGATTTGGCTTTAGTCTCGCCCGAAGCGCTGGCTGGTGGATCAGGCTCCTTCATCATCTGGGTTTATTATCCCTCTTTGGGTCAGGGCGCGACCCTCCAAAGTGCGATGGAGACGATGCTGGCTGATATGGCGAGCACCTCCGAGCTGGAACCCTACACCGTAGCGGGCATTGAAGGCTTGCACTTCATCTATAACGATACCGAAAGTAACATGAACTACGACACCATCCTGATCCCCTACGGCGACCAGGGCGGCGTTTTTCTGATCACGGTGTCCCTACCGGTTGAGGGCGAAGATCTGACCACGCCCATCCTCGAAAGCACGGTCATTGAGCCGGTGAAGGTCGATGAAGCCGCTGTGGATGCTGCCTGGCAGACGAGTCTGGCCGACAGCGGGAAACTGCTCTATGGCCCCGCCGATGCCCCGGTGAGAATCTTCGAAATCCTCAGCTACACCTGTAGTCACTGCGCCAATTCCAGCCATGCGACGGATCGCCTGTTGGCTCTCGAAGCCGATCCCGGCCATATTCAGTTTGAATGGGGCATGATCAATAACAATGATTTTGCGGGTGCGGCCAGCAAAGCGGCCTACTGCGCCACCGAACAGGGCAAGGGTTACACCGCCTACAAAGCCCTCTGGAAAGGCTACTTTGAACTCGGTCCCGAAGCCGCTTTTACCGTGGATGGCATCGTCGGGATTCTCGATGATATTGACGGGTTGGACACCGACGCCCTCAAATCCTGTGTCGAAAGTGACAAATACGACGCGGCGCTGGCCGATATTAATACTCGCGCCACCGAAGTCGGCATGACCGGCACGCCTTCCTTCCTGCTGGCATCCGGCGACGATCCGCTCGACTTTATGATTACGCCTGATGGTACCGATTGGAGTGGTGAAATTCCTGTTTACGTACTGCGCGGAATCATCAGCGGTGTGACGGAAAAAGGCATGACCGTTCAGGAAGCCGTGAACGACTTATTCGGTGTAGATACCACGGCCACGCCTGCCGCTCCCGAAGATGATGCTCAGCCATCTGGCACCGAATCGGCAGATAAAAGCCAGGTCATCCCGGCCTCGAACAGCGGCGATACCAAAACCGCCAGCACGACCCAAGCTGACGAAGACGACAAAGAATCCGACGACAGCCGGATGATCGTCGTTGGTGGTGCCGTGCTCTTGGCCGGTGCCGCCGCCGTCATGGTCGTGGTATCGCGCCGCCAGGTGCCGCCCGCCACCGCGGAGAGCACCGCCGACATCTCGACAGATGATGTGCTGAATGAAACGTCGGATAACGACTCTGATTCGTCGTCCGACAATAACTAACAACTGATGATACTGGTACCCCTCGTCCCCATCGTTCTGATGGAGACGAGGCTGCTTCATGGGGCGAAAAAATGACGTTCCAAAATCTACAAATGAACCGGGTGATTCGGGCGGTAGCCATTGTTTCGATCCTGGGTATTGTGTTGAGCGGCTGCGGCTGTTATGGCTATCTGGTCGCTCAGATCATGCCCAAAGTGGACTCGTCGTCAAACATGGCGACCCAACAGGATCAAATGCAGGCCGAACTTGAGCCGCTGATGCGCGACGTATACGAGGACCCACCTACCGACCTGAACATCATCTTTGCTATCCAGTTGGGCCTTTTGCTCGTGCTGGCTCTCTGGCAGTCCAACTGGGCCGCTCAGCAAAGCGACTCGCCGCAGCAGGCGGTGGGACATGGGCTGATTGTCAGCCTCGGCGTTTTGATCACCTATGGGGTGCTCGTGCTGTTTTTCGCCCCGACCTCCGTTTGGATCAAATTGGGTTTTGCCGTCGGTCTGATCGGTGTGGGCTGGTGGGGCGGACAAATCGCCGCCCAGAATCTCCACAAAACCAAGCGAGTTGCCCCCGTAGCACCCTTTGGCAGCCCGATTCCGGGAGGATTGCCGCCATCCAGCCCGCGTTATGGTTCACCGTTGCCCATGCCCGGCCTGAATCCCGATATTGTCTATAACATGGGGGTTTCAGCCGCGATGGGTGGGCGTCCCGACGAAGCCCGCCAGCACTTCACCCGCGCCCTGCAAATCAACCCGCGTTCCATCGCCGCGTGGCTCCAATTGGCGAACCTCGCCTCCACGCCCGAAGAAGCTTGGAACTACATCCAGCAGGCCCGCGCCTTGAATCCCGCCGATCCCGGTGTAGTTCAAGCTGTCGGTGTGATCTGGCCCCAGGTCGCGCGCCGTGCCAAGGCCGCATCCCAAACGGGCACGCCCACTGAGGATGTGCCGCCACCCTTCGATCCCGGCGATGAACCGCCGCCCGCTGTATGATAACCCGCCTCGTTAGGGCGTGCGGTTATTGTTACTGTTGCTGCGCGCCCTTATTTGCTGTTCTGTTTTTAGCCTTCCCCGCCGATTCACTGCTAATCGATCCGGCTACTCAAGGTATTTTTCGCCTTCCCGATACCGGAATCACACTTGAAATCGGCTATGCCACCGTGACGGATACCACCCGCCTGACCGTGACCCAGGAAGCGAACGCATTTGTGATCAGCGCCACCGCCGCCGATGGCCGCCCACTGGACCGTTTCGAGATGCCGCTGATTGCCACCCTGCCCGAAGGCCTATCCGTCGTGGTGGGCTGGCCCGGCCCAATTCATCCGCCGGATGCATCAATGCGTTGGCTAGTCGTTTTTGACGCCAATGGCATTTATGCTCTGCCATCCGATATCCCCGCCCTCGATTCCATCCTGTACCTCGGCCCGCTGGAACACTACACGCCCGATCTGATCGAGCATAACCTCGATTGGAACGGCACTCATTTTGCCGCATCCGATCCTATCAAGCGCGCCATTTTACGCACTGACCCACAGCATCAACTCACGCTGCTGCCCACTGCCGCCCATACCGCCCGTTATGCGGATCGTTTCGCCCCCGAAGACCTGCGCAATCCTGGTGGTTTTATGCTGCTCGGCTGGACCAGCAATCTGGTCGATCTGGTCCGCGCGCTGCGGGCCACCATACCCGACGATCCCGATCTGCCTTTACCCGGCGCGACTGACCTACCCCTCGATCTGATCCTTCCCTTCGATTGTTCGGCGGATTGGGTCGTGTCCTGGGGCTACCATCACAGCACCCCCCAGAATCGTTTCGCCGTCGATTTTGCTCCCGCGAACAGCACGCCGGGTCAGCCGCTCTACGCCGCCCATGCCGGGATCGTTTACCTCAAGCGTTACGGCACAACCGGTCAGTATGTTGATGTTGGTTTGAGCGCGCGTGTAGTGTCCGCCGACGATTTCACCAGCACGGTCTACGGCCACCTCGATCCGGCGGGAACCTTCGCCCGCTGGAATGTGGACGCCGCCGCCCTCCCTGATTTCGAGTGGATCGAAGTAGGTCAGGTCGCGCAGGGGCAGCTGATCGGCGTCATGGGCCGCACAGGATACGCCACCGGACCACATATTCATTTCGCCATCTGGTCCTGGGATCAAAGCCTCTATCAACCGCTTGACCTCGTGCCCAATCCCGAACGTGGCTTCCGTTTTCCCGCCGCTCAGCGCCGCGCCTGTGACCTCTACCGCCGCTAACTGCTAAAATCGCCCTGCAATCGTTTGAGGCTTTCCTGACCAAAGCGCCCTATGACAATCCCCCACTTACGAAGAATACTGAACCTGACTTTCCGCGCTTCT
>DATAMF010000466.1:0-4042 GCA_036260665.1 Aggregatilineaceae bacterium
ATTTCCAGCGCGGTCTTCTGAATATATTCGTGCGCGCGGTGAATCGGGTTGCGCGTCTGGAACGCCACAATGCGCCGCCAGCCCTGCGCCATAAAATAGCGCCGGGTATCGGCAGGCGTATAGCGCAGCTCGGTGAACGTCGCGGCGACTTCCTGCGGGCGGTCAAACACCCAGATATCGCCCGCCAGATACACATCCCCCTGTGCATAGACTCGCGCCACGCCGGGATGCGCATCCTCGGTGGTGCGGAAGACTTTCTGTGCTTCGTCCTGCTTGTCATACCCAAATTTTTCGCTGACTTCCAGCACGCCGAGTAAGCGATCCCCTTCGGCCAGCGCAACCGTCTGCCCGACCTGAATCTTCGCGGCGAGTTCGGATGTGACTGCCAGCGTGACCGGAATCGTCCAGGGCAGGCCGTTGACGAGGTGCATGTCATTCAGCACGCTGCGATAATCCGCCTCGCCCATATACCCGGTCAGCGGGCTGAAGACTCCGGTGGAAATACATTCCAGGTCCGCGACATTCAGTGCCGACAGTGGAACACGCACCAGCGATTGCGCACGTTCACGCATGAGTTCTTGCATCTCGCCGGACAGCAGGCGGTTGATCAGCGTGCCGCCGTGCGGGGCAATCAGAGGAAAAGTATGGTTTTGGTCCGTCATGGTACATCCTTGAAAATGAACAGAAGTGGCAGAACGCGGCGCGTTCCGGGGGAGCATTCTACCGCGCCATAAAGTATTTGGGTAGTGCCCGCTTGCAGTTTGAACTGAAACCCCTACAATTCACAGGTACGGTAAGGATACAACAAAAAAAGGAGAGGTCAGCATGTTAGAAGACAAACGTGTTCTCTATGGTCTGATTCTCGGAGGCTTGATCCTGGCGCTGCTTTCCGTGCTCATCGATCCGATTCGGGGTCATGACATCTACATGGCTCCGGTCCAGATTATCGGCGTCATCGTCGGGCTTGTCGTCTTCGCGGCGGGAGTCTATCTCGCCTTTATGCGCAAACCCGCCGTCTGACCCGCGCGGCTCCCTCACAAAAAGCTGCCGGGGCAATCTCGGCAGCAAGCCTGCATCCCTATAATGCCTTAAACCCACTATAAAGTTAGGCATATTAACTAATATTTATTGTGCTTCAGACTGATCAGCCTATAATTCAGAAACGCAACAGAATCTGTTGCATCTGTTATAGGTTATCTTAATCATCATAGGAAGCAGTACAATGTTCACATTTAAACCGTTTCATCCCGATCACGAAATATTGGGGATGAACATGCTCGACATAACCTCAGCCATCAATAGCGAAAATTTTTTGCCAATTTGGGAAAAGTACGGGCTTACTCAGGTAGAGCCTGAAAAATGGTATCCCGTGCAAATTATATTGGATACGCTCAGCGAAGTCGCCCATAACTCTGGAGCCATGCTGGATTTAGTGAGTATTGGGCTGCATGCCACCGAAGTCGCTTATTTTCCGCCTGAGTATTTGTCGAAGCCTCTCAATCAGGCCCTGCCTCTGCTGCCGCACCTCTATCGGATGAATCATCGGGGAACGAATATTGGTGAAGTGCTACAGTCCCAGATCAGCGAAAATCACTATCGGTATGAACTCTGTTTACCTTTCCCGGATGATCTCTGGTATGGAATTATCTATGGTTTTGTGCGGAATCATGTCCCGAAAAACCATCGCTTTAGTATTTCCTATGACCCCGACATCCCGCGCCGTGATCATGGCGGCGAAGTGACCATCATAGATATTGTCATAGATTAGGTGGATAAAATGCTGGGGGGGCGGTTCGTAGGGGCGATTCGTGAATCGCCCCGTTTGTTTGCTGTGTTTTAGTTCGCCGGAACGCCTTCAATCCGAATAGTCGCCGACTGCACTGGATTGATCCCGGTTCCCATCGCGTAGATCGTCCCACGCATGTTCAGCGGCACCGTATAGTAGATGGCCGCATCATACGCAATGTCATCATCCCGCCCCAACGACTGCGGCGATCCGCCATCCGGCACGAACACGAACTCTACTGGACCCGCATCCAGCCGCGCCGCATCCGGCCACGAAATATAGACCTCCGTGCCAGCGGGCACCCAGTAGTTATACCCATCCGTCTGCACGCCAGAGCCAGCCGGAGAGCCGATCACCACCGGGCCGGGTTCGGGCGACTGCGACGGCACACCTTCCACACGGATACGCGCCGACTCCACCGGGTTGCCACGTCCCACCGCATACACCGCGCCGCGTACATTCAGCGTCACCGTCCAATACACGCCCGCATCATAAGAGATGTCGTAATCCGTGCCGAGCGACTGCGGCGATCCGCCATCCGGCTCATAGAAAAATTCCACCGGCCCCGCGTTCAACCGCGCCGCATCCGGCCATGACAGGTAGACGTTCGTATTCGCCGGCACCCAGTAATTGAATCCATCGGTTTGAACGCCGGAACCCGCCGCCGATCCCACCATCAGCGGACCAGGCGCAGGTGTTTGGCCGGGAACCGCTTCCACACGCACCCGCGCCGACTCGACGGTTTGGCTGCCGCGCCCAATCGCATAGACTTGGCCGCGCGCCGTGCTGGGAACCGTCCACGAAGCCGACGCATCATACGCCAGATCGTAGTCGATACCGAGTGACTGCGGCACGGTTGCCGTTTCAGGCTTGAACATGAATTCAACCTGTGTCGCCCCTAACCGTGCCGCATCCGGCCACGCGATCACAATTGTCGTCCCGCTGGGAACCCAGTAGTTATAACCATCGGTCTGCACGCCGGACCCGGCCTGTGAGCCAATGATCACCGGACCAGGATTACCCGATGTGGTCGGTACCATCACCGGATCCGGCTGGCGTGGGACGCGAATCTGCTGCCCAACTGAGATCAGGTTCGGATTGCTGAGGCAGTTTGCCGTCGCCAATTGAGTCGCGGTCGTGCCCGATCGCTGCGCAATTGTGCCCAGCGTTTCACCCGACCGGACCGTATAGACTGGCCAATCGGTGCGCGGCGTGCAGTTCGCCACGGGGGCCGGATTTCCCCCTGTCGAGGGGCGTGCCGTTGCTGTCGGCTGCGGAGTCGGAGCCGAAGTATTCGTCACAGAGGGCGTATTGATGACGGGCGCGGACGCGAACGGGGTGCGCGTCGGCACTTTAGTGACCGTTGCATCGCCGCTGGTCAATGAACACGCCATCGCCGCCAACATAAGAACGGATAAGAGGATGAGAATGCGAGACATGATGTTTCCTCCAGTGATTACCATCTATGGTATCAGACGTAATCATAGGCGGATTCGTTCGCATTGTGGATAGTCGCTACCCCTACGCGCACCATACGATAGATATGCGTTATAACAATGATAAATATTGAGCCGCTTTTTCTTCCCTCACTCCTCGGTTCCCCTATTCCAACTTGGTTGGAGAGAGGGAGCGAGGAGGTGAGGTTCAGTGGTACGCGCTGCAAATCCCTTTCCGCGCCAGGTTTACGTAAACAGCGGGGCGATCTCCAACGCCGCCATCTCCGCCTGCATCTCCTCATCCGAAGGACGCGCCTCGAAACGGCTGGCCGCATCGAGAATCATCGGCAGCAGGTGAATATCAGCGGCAGTATTGAGGAAAATACCCTCCTGCCCCAGCACCCAATGCACCGCTTGATCAATGCTGGCCTGTGTGGTGAGCGGTTCATACCATGTGTTATGCGTATGTTCGCCCGCCCAGGGACGGCGGCAGATGCCTTTGATCGTCTGCACCGCGAAATGCCGCTCCTGTGCGAGGCGCAGAATCTCGTTAAAGCCCGCCGCATAAGTGGGATTTTGCATCATCACATAGTTGTAGGGCAGCAGCACCGAATCGAAGTCGAAACGCTCCAGGCTTTGTAAATGTCGCTGGGCGATGGCAACTTCATGCCCGGTCACGCCGATGAAACGCACCAACCCCTGTTCGCGTGCCTGCTGCAAATAGTCCAGCACGCCGCCCGGCCCCAGTGCGATCTCCCATTCGTCCTCACCCACCAGATGATGAATCTGGATCAGATCCACCGAGTCCACTTGCAGGCGC
>DATAMF010000486.1:0-9919 GCA_036260665.1 Aggregatilineaceae bacterium
CCGCGCATTCCCAAATAACCATTTCCCACACTAAACAGTGTTTCCATGGCTTGGTTGCGTTTTTTCTCAAAATGCCGATCAATCAGTTTCCAATACTCATCGTCAAATTCCGGCCAGACCTGGCGCTCCATGTGCTAAGACTCCCGTTGGTACGTTTCCGTGATTTTACAGGGTCACGGGCGGATTTTCTGCACAACATTATGAACTTCTTGACAAACAGGAGATAGTGGCTAAAATCACCCTTATAGTAGTAACGTTCGTTACTAAACTTCTTTAGCAAATTGTACTGCAGGTGTCTATGGTACGCAAACGCATCACCATGGAACAAATTGCACGTGACGCCAATGTGTCAAGAACGACTGTTTCTTTTGTCCTGAATCAGACACCGAACACCAATATTTCCGAAAGTACCCGTTTACGCGTTTTAGAAACTGCCTTTAAACTTGGTTATTACGACTCAAACGATGCGACCAATTTTGTCGCCTTTGTCATGCACCAAACCCCCGACCAGATCGCGCAGGATGCGCTGCTGGGGGAAGTGCTGCGCGGCGTTTCCAGTGCCATTGAACCCTATGGTTATCATGTCGGGCTGTTTCCTGTTCCGCTGGATAGCCCGCTCCATTACCTGAATCTGCTCATCACTCGCCGTCCCAAAGGTATTATCCTCTCCGGCCCCATCACCAAGGACAGCGAGGCCTTAGGTCAACTTGTTCAACAAAATGTACCCGTTGTGATCCAGGGGCAGGTCGAAAACCCTCGTATCTACTGCGTGGACGTCGAAAATGTGTATAGCGCCCAAACCGCAGTCCAGCATCTCATCGAACTGGGTCATCATCATATCGCCATCATTACGAATGCATCCCTGTCTTATACCGCCAGTGCAGATCGGTTGAAGGGTTATCGCCGCGCGTTGGCCGAGGGGGGCATCGCGTTTGATGAAACACTCGTACGTTACGGCGACTTCACCAGTCTGAGTGGCTATAAAGCCATGATCGACCTGTTAACCATGCATCCCACTCCCCCCAGCGCGGTGTTTGTCGCCAGCGATGTCGTAGCGCTGGGCGCAATGCAGGCCGCGCGCCAATGGGGATTAAACATTCCCCAGGATATTTCGTTCGTCGGCTTCGATGACATCCCGCTCGCCTCCTACCTGAATCCGCCCCTGACCACCGTGCGTATTCTGGCAGGCGATCTCGGCCATCGCGCCGGACAAATCCTGATGGGATTGATCCAGAACGAGAGTGCGCTTCCACACCGCACCCTTTTGGATAGCCAATTGAAAGTTCGAGGTTCAACTCAACCTCACGAATCAGCACGCAAAGGAGGTATTTGACACGAACCATCAATCGCACCGATCCACCTTATGTATGTATTTTTTAGCCTTTAGGAGAGAGACATGCGTAAAGCACTCGTTTTAATAACTGTTCTGGCGTTGGCGGCTGCGTTCTTCCCCCACACCGCTGCCCCCGTAGCCAAAGTCGCCCAGGCCCAGGATGATTGTGTCATCACCTTCCTGACCGTCTGGAGTGGTGAAGATGAACTCCCCAACTGGGAAAATATGATCAAGCCCTTTGTTGAAGAAACCGGCTGCACGGTTGAAGTTGAAAGCACCCGTGACATCGTTCCCGTGCTCACCACCCGTGTTGAAGCGGGCAATCCCCCCGACATCGCGGGCGTCCCCAGCTTCGGCGCGATCCGCACCTTCCTTGAAGAAGGCGACGTCAAGCCTCTCGACTATCTCGATATGGACCGCATGAGCACCCAGTTTGGCGATACCTGGATGGAGTTGGGCACCTACGACGGCACCCTCTACGGTATCTTCCCCCGTGCGTCACTCAAGAGCTTGATCTGGTACAGCCCCAAGGCCTTCGAAGCCGCTGGTTATACCGTTCCCGCCACCTGGGATGAACTCCTCGGCCTCTGCGAGACTATCGTGGATGATGGATCCGCCTGCTTCTCTATCGGCCTGGAAAGTGGCGCTGCCAGTGGTTGGCCTGCGACTGACTGGATCGAAGACATCATGCTCCGCACTGCTGGCATCGAAGCCTACGATGCCTGGGTTAATCACGAAATCGAATGGACCAGCCCCGAAGTAACGCGCGCTTGGGAAACCTTCGGTGAAATCGTGGGCGAAGAAGACTATATGTACGGTGGAGCCGCCGGAACCCTCAGCACCAACTTCGGCGAAGCACCCTGCGCCCTCTTTACCGATCCGCCCGGCGCGTATCTGCACCGTCAGGCGAGCTTCATCCAGTCCTTCATTCAGGACTGCCCCGGCGGCGATCAACTGGTCCCCGGTGAAGACTTTGATTTCTTCCTCTTCCCGCCCATTGACGAAGCCGCTGGCAACCCTGGTTTGGGTGGTGCCGACCTCTTCGTGACCTTCAGCGACGACGAAAACGTCAAAGCGCTGGTTGAATTCCTCACCCAACCCGAAGCACTGGCGGGCTGGCTCCAGGGCGGCGGCAGTGGTATCGCCACCAACCGTGAATTCCCGCTGGATCTCTATCCCGATCCACTCACCCGCCGCGCCGCTGAACTGCTCAACAGCGTGGACTCCTTCCGTTTCGATGCGTCCGACCAGATGCCCGGTGATGTCAATCAGGCCTTCTGGACCGGGACACTCAGCTTTGTCGAGAATTCGGATGATCTGACCTCTATTCTCGAAACCATCGAATCCGCTGCGGACGCGGCTTACGGTCAGTAAGCAGGTCGTGTATGTGGGGCAGCTCTCGCGGGCTGCTCCCTTCTGTTCATCTAGAATTCAAAGGGAATTATTATGAACATGCGGCAGTCCAGATGGACACCCCTCGTCTACCTCGGTCCGGCTGTCTTTTTATTGTTTTTGCTTATGGTTTATCCCTCTCTCGAAACCATCCGCCTCAGCTTTATGGATAAACGTGACACCGAGTTTGTCGGGTTGGAAAATTATGACTACGCTGTAACCAGTCCGCGCATGAAGGAAGCCCTGGGCAATAATCTACTGTGGCTCGTGGTTTTTACCGTCGGAACCGTCGGGCTGGGCTTACTCATTGCCACCCTGGCAGATCGAGTACGTTACGAGTCGCTTGCCAAAGCCATCATCTTCATGCCAATGGCGATCTCATTTGTGGGGGCGGGTGTCATCTGGAAGTTTGTTTACGATCTCAATCCCCCCGGCAATCCCACCCAGCCCGGCAGTCAGATCGGCCTCTTGAACGCCATCCTGGTTTCCCTTAATCCCGATGACAACTTAGCCGATCTGGTCGATAAATTCGCAGATGAAGATATTGATATAAGCCAGGCGTCCGCCACCACCGCCATTATCGATGCCGAAACCGAAGCCATCAACGCGGCGGTTGCAGCAGGTGAGCTAACCCAATCCCAGGCGGACGAATTACTCGACAAACTGCCCGATACCGCCCGTGATTTTCTGCATGGTGATCTGCCTCCCCAGGGTGAAAACTGGCAGTTGTTAGGCCGCTGGGCCAACATTGTGATCGATCAGATCAACGCCGCTGTTGCCGCCAATCCATCCCTCGATGGGCAGACCGTTTGTAAAATTGTCCCCCAGGCATGCTCCCGTGAAATCGAAAAAGTTGAAGAAGACGCCATCGACGCGGCTGTGGATGCGGGCACGCTCACCGAGGATCGCGCCGAGGAAATGCTCGATGATCTTCCCGAAGTCGCTTTAGCCTATGTCAAAGATAACAAGCGGCCTTCCGGCAGCGACTGGCAAACCGTCGATCAGTGGGACACCATCATCACCAATACCCGCGAAATTAACGTGCGTTCCGCCAACGAAGTTCTGGACACCGGCTTTGAACCCATCGACTGGATTCGCAAAGGCACCATCAACAACTTCGCCCTGATCATTGTCGGCGTCTGGATTTGGACCGGCTTCTGCATGGTTGTACTGTCCGCCGGATTAAAAAGTGTTCCCAAAGAACTCTTGGAAGCCGCCCGTGTCGATGGAGCCAATGAGCTTCAGGCCTTTTTCCGCATCACCGTGCCGGTCCTCATGCCCACCATCACCGTCGTCACCACCACCATGATCATCACCGTGCTCAAAGTTTTTGACATTGTTTATGTCATGACAGCGGGTAACTTCGGCACCGAAGTGATCGCCAACCGCATGTATCTTGAAATGTACGGCGGAGATCGTCAGTTTGGGCGTGCCAGTGCCATCGCGGTCATCCTGATGCTCGCCATCATCCCGCTCCTCATCTACAACATCTATCAGTTCCGCAAACAGGAGGCCTACCGATGACCGCCCAGGCACCGCGCCGCTCAAAAATCGAATGGGGCCAATGGTTCGGCCATGTCTTCGTCCAGGTCGCGCTGATCACCATCTTGCTCATGTGGATTTTGCCGACTGTTGGGTTGTTGATCAGTTCCTTTCGTGACCAGCAGGATATTGCCTCCACCGGCTGGTGGACAGCGCTCAAGACCCCGCTCAAGTTCACCCAGTACACTCTGGATAACTATGATGCGGTCATCAACAATCCGAACTACGACATGAAACGCGCCTTTCTCAACAGTCTCATCATCACCATCCCGGCGACGTTTTTCCCGTTGTTATTTGCTTCCGCCGCCGCCTATGCCTTCTCCTGGATGAAATTTCGGGGTCAGAATTTACTGTTTGTGATCGTCGTCGGCCTCACCATCATTCCCCTTCAGTTGACCTTTATCCCGGTCCTGACCCTGTTCAACGATTGGGGCATCACCAACAACGACTACATCCCCTATCTCGGCATCTGGATCGCCCATACCGGTTACGGCCTGCCCTACGCGATCTATCTGCTCCGTAATTTTATGGGTTCTCTGCCGAAGGAAATTTTCGAGTCCGCCTTTCTGGATGGTTGCTCCCACACCACCGCCTTTTTGCGTTTGGCCCTGCCTCTCTCCATTCCGGCAGTGGCCTCGCTGGTCATCTTCCAGTTCCTGTGGGTCTGGAACGATCTGCTCGTCGCCCTGATCTACGTGGGCGGCGGCAAAAATGCTCCGCTCACCTATGCGCTCAGCGGCCTCGTGAATTCGCTCGGTCAGGACTGGCACTTGTTAACCGCTGCCGCGTTCGTCTCGATGATCCTGCCGTTGCTTGTATTTTTATCGCTCCAGCGTTTTTTCGTGCGTGGTATTCTGGCGGGGTCGGTCAAAGGTTAATCCATGGATTTAAACGAACTCACCCGGCGATGTGCGGCGCTGCTCGCAGGCAATCAAGTACAGTCTGGCGCGTTTCGTTATACGCGCCCGGCTCCTGAAACCTACGAGCATCAATGGCTGTGGGATTCCTGTTTCCACGCTATCACCTATCGCTGGTTCGATCCTCAAATGGCCCAGGACGAATTGTGGAGTCTGGTTCAGCATCAGTTCACCGCCGGGGATGATGCGGGCCTGATTCCACACATGACCTACTGGCAAGGTGATGGCACGCGCCTCTGGGCCAGGCCCGACCGCAGCACGATCACCCAGCCGCCCCTGATTGGCATTGCGGCCCTGCTCGTCTACGAAAAAACCGCAGACCGTGACTTTCTCGCGTCCCTCTATCCCTATCTGGTGCGCTACCACGAATGGTTTGATCGCCGCCGCGATCCAGATGGGGATGATCTCGTCAGCATCATTCACCCCTGGGAATCCGGTTGGGATGCCTCGCCGCGCTGGGATGCCCCCATGCATTTGCACCATCCGAGCGTCCAGGAAACTCACGACGCCCGCGACGCCCACATGCCAATCCTGCATGCGTACGGTCACGATGCCCAAAAACTGGCCGAAGACGGTTATTTCTGTGTCGAATCGGTAGAATTTAATGCAATTCGCGTCGCGGACCTGCAAGCCTTAGCCCGCATCGCCGCCATCCTCAATCAGCCCGCCGGGGTCTGGACATCCCGCGCCGCCGCCATCACTGCCGCCATTCAGCAGAAATTCATCACTCCCAGCGGCATTTTTGATCTCAGCGGCCCGGACGAAACGCCGATCCAGGTGCCCAGTTCGGCCCCCTTCATTCTGCTTTTGGGCGCATGTGTCGATCCCGCTACCGCCGCCGCTCTCGTCCAGCAGATGAATTCGGATCGCTTCTGGCCCACCTATCCGGTTCCCACCACGCCCACCGATCACCCCGCTTTTGTCGGCGATCACTACTGGCGCGGCAACGTCTGGATGAGCGTCAACTGGCTGATTTATACCGGCTTACGCACGATGGGCTATACCGCCGAAGCGCGCGAGTTAGCCTACCGCAGCCTGGACCTGGTCGAACAGCACGGTTTTTACGAGTACTTTAACCCGCTCACCGGGCACGGCAACGGCCCCGCTCAACAGAGTTGGACCGCCGTTGTCCTCGACATGATCGCTACCGCTACATAGTGTTTCTCTTGTAGCGGTACACCAATTCATCCCGGACTTGTTAACTTTTCGCGTGCAAGGGCAATCGCTTCCGTTTCTGAATTGCAAAGATGCGCCCGCGCCCCGCCGTACTGGGTCTGTTCCATCGCTTCTGATGCCAGCGCCGCAACCGGGCCAGACCCAACAAAAATCGTGATCGGGGGGCGCATCAGTCCCGCTTCCCGGCTCGCCTTGATCCCGCGTGACGCGTGGGCCAGCGCCACCATCATTTCGCTGAATGCATTGGGTTTATCGCTGATACGATCAACGTTCAGAATCAGCGCCACATCCCCCTGTATGGCGAGGCGTAGCCGGATAAACTCCGCGAACATAGCGCGCATATCTTGTTCAGGATCAAACGGTTCATCTACCACAGCATGTACAATCGACTCATCAGGAAATCGTTCAACTTTTATTCCCATAGCGGTCCTGTATCTCCTCTTTTTACACAACTTCTGCATGACCCATATCTTTTGGGGAGCGGAACAGCAGGGATCCCGTCATATGCTAGGCCGCTCTTTCCGCCGCTCACGACGCACCATTCGTAGGAGCAATTCATGAATTGCCCCGCTTGCTGCGCCCTCCCCGACCTTCAATGTATGGGTAGCACCTAACCTTACACAATAATAGATGAGATTCAATACGTTTGTCTAGAGGGTCGTTGTAAGTGCGTAATTATTAACCATCCGAGTTAGTCATTGAAGTTAGCCACTGAAATTAGTCGCTGAAGTTAGTCATTGAATGGGGATGACACCTCAGAACATCCGTGCTATCCTGTTCGTATCGCCCACCATCGCACGTTACCAACCACTAAAAACGAACGACTTCTTCAAAGGGGGGGTCAGAAAATCGACCAAGTTTTACAAAACCCCCACTTTGTCGAACTTCTCAGGTTCAAAACGCCAAAAGCGGGGGGGGGGGGGGGATCATTCAGATTGTTGAACTAGCCACCGCGATCAGTAGACGTATTCTTCTTCCAGCATTTCGCGCAGGCGCAGATAGCTTTCATAGCGTTCCTGCGTGATCTCGTCGCGTTTCAGCGCCTCCAGCACGCCGCAGCCCGGTTCATGCGTATGCGTGCAGTCCTGGAATTTACACTGCGCAACATGCGCTCCGATCTCAATAAAGTACCCGTCGAGTTCGTCCGGCTCGACATCCCAGGGTGAAATGGCACGAATCCCCGGTGTATCTGCCAGATACCCGCCCGCCGCCAGCGGAATCATTTCGCTGTAGCGCGTGGTATGGCGGCCTTTGGTCGTCGCCTGGCTCACTTGACTCACCCGCCGTCCGAGATCGGGTTCAATCGCATTGAGCAGACTCGTTTTGCCCACACCCGATGGCCCGGTGAATACCGAAATTTTCCCGGTCAGGACTCCGCGCAGTGCTTCCAGGCCGAGCGCCATTTTCGCGCTGACATACAGCACCGGATAGCCGATTTTTTCGTAGAGGCTGAACGTCTCCAGCGTCTTTTCCGGCGCATCCTGCACCAGATCGAACTTATTCACACAGATGCGAATTTCGGGGATTTCGGCTTTTTCTGCCGCAACGAGAAAACGATCCAGCATCCGCGTGTGCGGATCGGGATGAGATGCCGCAAATACGAAGACCGCCTGATCAGGATTGGCAATAATGACCTGTTCGCGTTCGGCTGAGGTTCCTACCGCCGATGAGGGCGCAACACGGGATAACACCCGGTGACGTTCGTCCACAGCCATAATCGTGCCTGTATCATCAGGAAGCGCTTCAATAGTGACCGAGTCGCCCAGCGCGACCAGATCCGTTTCTTGGTATTCTTCTTTGAGCTTGCCCCGCAGTTGACAGACGATGGGGCCTTGAGGAGTATCGACGGTGAAAAAGCCGCTTTGTGTACGGATGACCAGACCTTTAAGCTGTTCGACCAATGTGTATCCTCGTTTACATCTCCATTCTCAAAAAAACGCCACGAACCTCACGTGGCGTAAAAAACCAAACACAGCATAACACGGGGCGCGCGCGCGCGTCAACTAGCCTACCAGTCCTCATCAAACCCGGTGAAGCCATCGGGCAGATTTTCCATTCCCGGCATATTCGCCGTGTTATACTGAGGTGCAGCCGCTGGTGCGCGGCGCTGAATCGTGGGGATGCGAACCGGGATTGTCGGACGCTGACCGAGCAGATTCGACGTATCCACCAACTGCCGCAGATACATCATAATCGCGCCAATGCCTGCCAGCGCCGTGACCAGTTCGAGCGTCAATCCCAGTGCCGGGAGCGGAAGATTCGCCAACAAGACAAAAATGGCCGCGCCTGCCGCCAGCGTACTCAACCAGCGCCGCAGATCACCCGGTTCCGCGACGTGTAGGACATAACGGTAGAACAGTTGGCCCAGCGCATAACTCACGATGATCCGGCCCATGAAAAACAGCAGAAAGCCGAAGCCGCCGATCAGCGCGGTATTCAGCAGCAGCAGTCCAATCCCGGTGACAATCGAGAGGGTATTCAGCGTGAACAGAAACAGAATCAGCACAATCACGGCGCTGACCAGAATAAAAAGAATCGCCAGCGGGAACGACAAAATAAACGTCACCAATCCCCAGCCGACGGTGGTAATAGTCCGGCGGCGAACATGATGCGCGGGTTGGCGCACAAAATTCGGGACTGTCATCAGCGCAATCACCCCGATAATCAGCAGAGTCAGAATATCGCGGATCGATCCGGTGATGTACTGAGTTAGCACCTTGCCGGGTTCTTCGGCGTTCGTAATATCAGGGCGCGACTGCACCTGGGTATAGCGCAGACTGCCTTTCACCACCCCTTGCGGAATCACGACAAAAGAGGCTGACTGGTAAGCGAGATCCTGCTGGATGTCGGCTTCTTCACCGACGCGCAGCCCTGGATTTTTGAAATCCACATCGTAGATCGGCAGGCCGGGAAGATTATTGCTGCGCTCAATATCGCCCACCGACGCATCCACACGGCCTTCCACCGCGCCGTCAATGGTCAGTGTCTCGCCTTGAAAATCGACGTTTCCGCCGACAGTTCCATAAATTTGGGCCTGATACCCATAGACCAACAGATCGCCGGGCAGAGTCACGCCCTGCGTGATTTCGGTGTTGAGCGCGATGGACATCATATCGGTGCGCGGATTGGTGAAATGAGCGCGTTCCTGGATGCGCACATTGACGCCCACAAAATGGATGTCATCGCCTACCGTGCCGGAAATAAATACTTTGCCGCCGCCAATCCATAGATCGCCAGTGATCACCGCCGTGCGCTCGATATTGACCTCGTTGGCGATCCCAATGAGATCACCATCGACGGTTCCCCGTACAGTGAGAATCCGGCAGACAAAGTAAAAATCTTCCGCGATATAATCTGACGCCGCAATTTCGCAGCGATCTCCCCGCATGCCATCCGATGCTTCGACGCGCCCCACCACGACCAGCAAGCCGACCAACACCAGGAAGAGAATTCTCCAGCGCGGTTTAGACCATCTATGCATAGACCTGATCCTTCGCAATGCCCGATAATTTCAATCGTAGCACAAAGCCCATAATAATTCGTTCGAAGCTGTAGGTCA
>DATAMF010000501.1:0-6264 GCA_036260665.1 Aggregatilineaceae bacterium
CCCTGGGATAACACGAGGCAACGGGGGCATAAGTTTTGCACAGCGCTCATATTATGGCTTACGAACAAAATCGTGCGCCCGGAATTGGCTACATCGCCCATTTTGCCCAGACATTTTTTCTGGAATTCGGCGTCACCGACCGCCAAAACTTCATCAACGAGCAGGACTTCAGGCTCAAGATGGGCGGCCACAGCAAAAGCCAGCCGTAAATACATGCCGCTGGAATAACGTTTAACCGGAGTATCAATGAATTTTTCTACACCTGAAAAATCGACAATCGCATCAAACTTGGCGTCAATTTCATGCTTGCGCATGCCCAGGATCGCGCCACTCATGAAAATATTTTCGCGCCCGGTGAGTTCGGCATTGAACCCAGTTCCCACTTCGAGAAGCGATCCGACACGCCCACGAATCTCGGCACGTCCGTCCGTAGGATTGGTGATACGAGTCAAAATCTTGAGCAGCGTGCTTTTGCCAGCCCCATTATGACCGATCACGCCAATCGCTTCGCCGCGTTTGACCTCAAAGGACACATCTTTGAGCGCCCAGACAAACGTTTCGGAAGCCGAGCCACTGCCACCACTGGCAAGCGAACGAAAGGAATGAACGGGCTTCATCGCCATTGCTCGGAGCGTTTCGGCAAACGTGCGATCGGAGTCCTGCAACGCGCCAATACGATAACGCTTGCCCAGATTAGTTACCCGGATCGCTACATCATCCATTACACCACATCCGCGAAATTCTTTTCCATCCGGCGAAAATAAAACATTCCTGTAATTAAAATGACCAGTGCGGTAATGACTGAGAGGGTGATCATTAAGGGGTCGGGAGCATCGCCCCGATTCAACAAAACCCAACGAAAGACCTCCACCACACCCGCCATTGGATTGAGGCTGTAAACCATACGCCAATTTTCGGGCACAAACGTCGTGGGGTAAATGACGGGAGTAGCATACATCCAGAACTGAACAAGGAACGGAACCAGATAACGGATGTCGCGATATTGGGCATTCAGAGCGCCAAACCAGAGGCCAACGCCGAGAGATATGATGAGCGCCAGCAACAAAAAGGGGAGCAGCAAAATAAGCGCTTCCCAACGGGGGTAAATCCCGTAATACAGCATCATTCCGATGAGGACAAGAAAAGACAGGGCAAAATCTACAATGCCGCCCAACACGCTCGCTATGGGTAAGATTAGGCGGGGGAAATACACTTTTTTGATGAGATTGGTGTTACTTACAACGATGTTGGAAGTCCGTCCGACGCCTGCGGAAAAGAACACCCAAGGCAGCAAAGCGGTATAGCTAAAAATGGGATAGGGTACGCCATTGGAGGGGATTTTGGCTAACTTCCCAAAAAAAACACTGAAGACCACCATTGTCATGACGGGCTGCAAGATTGCCCATGTTGCGCCCAGAACCGTTTGTTTATAGCGAACGGTGACGTCACGCCAGACCATAAAAAACAGTAGTTCGCGGTAGTTCCACAGTTCGCGCAGATTGAGAGGTACCCAGCCCTCAAGAGGTTCAATAACAGTGATCTCATCCTCTGACGACTGGATGTTGGAAACGGTCATAACACGAGCTTTCTAAAGCACTTCAGACAAAACAGCGCTATTGTACCTGATGGGATAGGGCTGTCAACATCCCCTACTGAGGGCTGATGCTAAGGATTTACTGATAAACTGAATATCTTGCTGGCTCAAACCGGCCCATGTGGGGAGGTTAATGCCGCGTTGAGAAAGGCGATCTGAGACCGGGAATGGATCGGACGATAGATAGGGCGGCAAGATGTGCATCGGATAAAAAATAGGGCGGGTCTCAATACCCTTTTCGGCCAAGCAAGCCATAAGGTCATCTCGGCTGATCGAAACGGTGTCATCCAAAACAATACTCACCATCCATTGGGTTGATTTGGCCCAGGACTGTTCAATCTGCCAGATAATGCCTGGCACATCCTGAAGGGCTTCACGATACCAGCGGGCAATATTCCGGCGGGCATCCAGATGAAAGTCCACTTTTTCAAGCTGCGCCAAACCGATAGCCGCCTCGATATTGGTCATGCGATAGTTATACCCTATTACGGGGAACCAATAACGGCGTTTAGGGTCCATACCTTGACCTTTGAGGGAACGGATTTTTGCGTCCAGGGCCGGGTCATCGGTAGTCACCATACCACCTTCGCCTGTAGTCAACGCCTTGTTGCCGTAGAAACTGAATGTCCCTACATGGCCGAGGGAACCACAGCGTTTGTTATTATACTCGGCACCGTGTGCCTCGGCTGCATCTTCGATCACAAAGAGGTTATGGCGTTTTGCTACGGCCCAAATGGCGTCCATATCCGCAGGGTGTCCATAAATATGAACGGCAATAATCGCCCGAGTGCGCTCTGTAATTTTAGCTTCAAGCAGAGCCGGATCGATATTCCATGTTTGTGGCTCAGAATCAATCAGTATGGGGGTAGCGCCAGTATAGGTGACTGCATTCGCAGTTGCAATAAAGGTCAAGGTGGGAATAAGCACTTCATCACCGGGGCCGATACCAAGCGCCAGCAGCGCCAAATGCAAAGCGACGGTGCCATTGCAGCAGGACGCAGCATATTTTACCCCACAAAATTGGGCAAAAGCAGATTCAAACTGCTGGATGTATTTACCGTTGGACGATATCCAGGTGGTTTCCAGGCAGTCCATGACATATTTTTTTTCGTTGCCAACAAGGGATGGGGCGGCAACCGGAATCCAACGTTGATTCATGAGTTCATCTCTCCAGTGGGATTTCTCATCCAATCCCAGGACAAAAGATGTTGGTCTTCTTCTGTGAGCGGGTGGAGTGCTGCCCGGCGGTAGACAGCGCGGTATGCTTTAGCTGTTCGTTCCCAATCAAAATCAAGGAGACGTTGATCCCCACGCCGCACGAGATCCGCGCGAAGATCCGGTTGAGTGGACATTTGTTTCACAGCGTCCGCAATCGCTTCAATCGAGTAGGGGTCGAATAACAACGCGGCCCCGTGAGCCTGTTCCGGTAGTGATGTGACGGTTGATGCAGTTACCGGACGGCGATCCTGCCACGCCTCAAACATCATACTGCTGGCCGCTTCAAAAAGCGTAGGGATGGTGACAAATTCGGCCAGACGGTAAAGCGCCCGAAGATCCTCACCGGGCACCTGTCCCACAAATTGAACCTGTTCGGCCAGATTCAAGGCCAGGATACGCGGCTGGATTTGGGAATGATAAAACGGATTCAACACGCCGGTACACACCAAATTCACACGGATGTGATCGCGGTCCCGTAAGAGAGCCAGTGCTTCGAGAAGGCGGAGATGATTCTTGTGGGGCCAACTCACCGCCGGATAAAGGGTAAACGGGCGGTTGAGGCCGTATTTCTGCTGCACGGACGCTAATTTGTCATCCGTTGGTTCGGTATAGGGTTTGCTCGGCGCGGCCCAGGGGATGATCTGAATTTTGTTCGGTGAAACAGGGTAATGTTCCAGAATATCATCTTTAATCCATTGGGAGGCCGTCACGACGGTATGAGAATAACGGCACGCCTCACGATAGATGGTTTCGCGTTGCAGCAACTGTTTGGGCTGGAAAAATTGGGGGAAATGCAGATGCTGCAAATCGTGCGGGTTGAAGATCGAAGGCAAGGCACACAAGGTGAATGCCTGATAGGGAAAATGGATGACATCGCACCCTAGCTGCTCGTAGAATCCGTCGGATAAGGGGATGTCGGGACCTGAGTGCAGAATATCACTTCCCAGAAAATTAAGCAGGGCGCGCCGCGCTTTTAAGGCCAGCGGGCGCAAACCGCGCGGCACTCGGTGCAGGCGTTCTGCTGGACGAGGGCCGGATATGATACGTTGATTCGTGCCAGTATAGGGCTGGAGCCAGTCGGGCTGTTCCCAGGGACCAATGAGCACGTACTGCTCCGGGCCATCCAGTTGAGCCAGCGCTTTCACGAGGCCAATCAAAACATTCTCAACACCGCCGACACCACTACCGGGAATAAGCTGCGCATTGATGGCAACTTTTAACGTTTTTTGCATGCTACTGAATACCTTTTAGCATCACAATGCGAGTGTCGGGCTGTCCCGCTAACATAACCTGCTCACGTTCGACTTCTTCGAATGAGAGCGACTCGTAGAGGTGGACGGCTCGATGATTGCTGGCATAAACCGACAGCCGGATCGACGGACAGCCAAGCCGCCGCGCTTCTTCGATAGCGAATTCAGTCAACTGTCGCCCGAACCCTTTTTGATGACAGCGATAATCTACGAAAACACCAAAACTGGGAATACTATACCCTTCATCCCAACCGCGTAACATAAACATGCCCACAATTTGATCGTTCTGGATCGCCACATAGTACCGATCAAGATGCGCTGTTGCGGCAATGGAAAGGGCCGTTTCACGTGTCAGGGGGAAAGGGTGAAAATATCGGGTGATTTCAGACCGGTTGTTTTCTTCTAAAAAAAGCGCCAGTTGATCGGCATCTTCGGATGTTACCTGACGAATCGTTAACACAGTCATAAACGACCTCAGCGTTTTTCAGCAACCAGCAAAATGCCTCCACCCTGTTCCTTACCAGTCAAAATTCGGGAGGCAGCGAATAATAAACGCCAGATAGAAGGCCACACACGCTGTGCAGCAGGAACACGGCGCATTGCTCGAATGATTGTTTGAATGCGACCCTTGTCGGACGTTAAATAGGTGCGGCTGAAGTGGTAATCTAACAGCATGGCAATCTGTGAAGTCATTTTAGAGAGATAATACGCATGGTCAATCACGTTTAAACCCGCACTTGCAAAATGTTTGCACCAGTCCTGATATGAAAAATAATTATAGACAGGCTGCCAGTCTAAATATCGTTTGCGCCCTTCAGAACTACCGAGCCACCATTCATAGGCAAAACTGCTCGCAAATGTGGTGTAGAACAATCCGCCAGGTTTCAGAACCCGATAGACTTCGCATAATGCACGGTCAATATCCTTGACATGCTCAAGTGAACTGTTGCTGATGATGGTATTGAAAGTGTTGTCGGGGAAAGACAGTCCCTGGGTGATGTCGTTACAGGCCAGTTGTGAATACAACCTTCGTTGAGCCGCTTTATTCAAAGCAGACTGATTGAAGTCACAGCCGGCATCAAACCCCGATGGAGATATTAAGGACGCGAAAAAGCCATCACCACAGCACAAATCGAGTGTTGGCCTGATCATTGGCACGGCACGCAGTATTTCGGCTTCTGGAACGCGAAAAATAATGGCTGAAGGCACAAATGCATAAAACTTTGCCAGTTGAGGTAACAGGTTTGAACGCCCGATTCGAGATGGAACAGAATGACGCCAATCTTCCAACTTATGCAGCCTTTCCTAATCAGTGCCGATGCAAATGCTTTTGAAGTAGCTCGTCTACCTGTTGAATACGCTGCTTAAGCGTATGATCGCGTAAAGTCCGGCGCTGCCCAGCAGCGGCAACAGCAGCGCGTTCATCATCATGATCTAACAGATACTGTATTTTTTCAATGGCTTCCTCGGCGCTGCGATACGTTACAACCTCCTTATCCGGCTCGAACAAGGAGGGTAAATTGTCTTTCCAGTCTGTCAACAAACAGGTGCCAACACCAGTTGCTTCATAAAGGCGCTGGTTGGAAGCGTACTGCGAAGGACCATGGGTGTTGAGACATATTTTGAAGTTTGCTAGTGTGCAATACATTTGCAAACCAAAAATCGGCGGGTGCGCCTGAGCATGTAGAAAATTAAAGGCCGATATTCGATTGGCATGTGCTTCCTGCTCAGATAATAAATGATAGTGAGGGAAGAACTGGGCCAGCGATCTCAGGCCTGAACCGCGCATGATTTGCAGCGTTTTATAATAATTCGTGCGGAGCAAATTTTTTATATCACGTGCAGGCTGCCCACTGGATGTCACATTGCTGTAGAAAACGACATCGGCGTGTTTGGCTATTTGGGCAAAAGCCAGGGCGCGATTATTGTGGAAGTCGTCGCCTGATAAAATCTGACCGATGAAACCCACATCAGAATGGGGGGTGTTACAACTGGACAAATGCTTCAAAACTTGCGGCTCAAACGCATGATTTAAATGTATCGCGTGAATATCATTGCTTTGCAGATAGGCAAGGGTATCGGGCGCGCAGGTAAAGACCAGATCATGCTCTCGAAAAAAATCAGCCGAGGGATGCGCTTCGCCGCACCAGCCAAAGACCAATTTTATGGACGGGCATAACGCGCGGCATTGGCGAATGAAAT
>DATAMF010000520.1:0-23172 GCA_036260665.1 Aggregatilineaceae bacterium
ATGCCGATGCCGCCGATCAGCAGGGAGATCAGACCCATCACGATCACAAGCTGGTTCAGGTACTTGGAAATTTCGGAATTTTGCTCTTCCAGGTCGGCGGTGCTGAAGGTATCCAGGTAGTTGAATGATCGTTCGAGGGCCTTATCGATCTCGGCCACGTTCGAGGGGTCTTTCAGTTTAATGAAAACAGATGCCGCTCCAGCTTCGGCGTCGGTGTAGTACTGCAAAGCACTGGTATCGAGATAGTAAAAACCGAGCAGTGCGCCCATCATATTCTCGATACCGGCTTCGGCATTGGTCGGGACGATACCGCGCAAGGTGAATTCCTGGCTCACGCCGTTCAGACGGACTACATCGCCTACTTTGGCGTTCAGATCGTCGGCCAGATTACGGCTGAAGACGATGGATTGGCCGTCGCTCAGGAGTTCCTTTAAGGGCGTACCACTTTCGGACTTGATTTCACCATAGAGCGGGTACTTGTCAGCTTCAACGATATTCGAGGCGACAAACGTTTTGTCCGTCTCCTTGGCGGGGATGCTGACCGACGTGCCCATCAGACCTAGCTCGAACTGGCGGTAGGTGATCGTAACTTCCTGGTCAGGATAGCGACGTTCAAACCACTTTTTCAGTTCTTCGATGCCGTTCATGGTGATGTAGACGTTATCATACGTGTCGCTGTGAGCTACGATGCTCTCATCGGAACGGGTATAACCTGTGGGGCTGAGGCGAATGTCGGACTTGTTGCTCTCCTGTAAATTGCCTGTGAGAGAATCTTCAATCATCACGCCCAGGGTTTGCAGGCTGACAATCGCGGCAACACCCGCAGCCACGCACAACAGCGCAAAGATCGTGCGTTGACCATTCACACGCAGATCGTTGAAGGAGTGACGGGTGTAAAATAGGAGCTTTTCCAGCATAGGACTGCTTACCCTTCTTTCCGTGTCAGTACGACTTCACCTGTTGCGCGCTTGTCTTTGAACAGTTTGATGGCTTCCAACTGGGCAGTAGAGCGCGAGTCTACATCCTGGGCGACACGGCCATCGACGATCGAGACAATACGATCCATCTGGGAGGCGATGTTCATATCGTGGGTGACGATGATCACGGTGGTGCCCAATTTCTGCTGGACATCACGCAGGGCACTGAGCACAATCTCACTGGACTCGGAGTCGAGGTTACCCGTCGGTTCATCACAGAGGAGCAGCGGCGGCTGGTTGGCGAGTGCACGGGCGATGGCAACCCGCTGCTGCTGACCACCTGATAGTTGGGTCGGGCGGTGATGCATGCGATCATCGAGGCCGAGCATATCGAGCAGTTCTTTGGCACGTTTGATCGGGCTGTGTTTACGATGGCGCGCAAACTGAATAGGAAGCGCGACGTTTTCAACCGCACTCAGAGTGGGGATCAGATTGAAGAACTGGAAAACAAAGCCGATTTTTTCGTTGCGCACATGGGTGAGCGCACGCTCGTCGAGATTCGTTATGTCTTGCCCATCGATGAAAATCTGGCCCTGGGTTGGGGTGTCCAGACCGCCAATCAAACCTAACAGCGTGGATTTACCACTGCCCGAAGGGCCAATGACTCCCATAAATTCGCCGCGTGACACTTCCAGCGTGACGCCGCGCAATGCATGAACAATCACTTCCCCCATACGAAGTTCTTTGCGCAAATCGATGGTACGCACAACAACATGGCTGCCATTGCTGTTGGTCATGAATTCTTTCCTTTTCTAACTACATTTTTCGGATCGACGCCGATCCTTAGATTATAGCGATTGAGAGTGCTGTATCTATTTACGTGCGACATTGCAAAAAGGCGCACAAAATATCAAGGCAAATTAACCTGACACTCTTTTGCATCCGCCAAGCAGGTCGTTAGCTGTTCACCCTGCCAAAAAAACTGTAAAACTGCTGGCAGTCCAAAAAAGCTGTTTGGGATCAGCCTGGATGGTTGAGCTATAAGCGGTACAAATTGAAGGCTGGGGTAAGTCGGATGGTTCTAACCAAGACCAGACTTGCAGGCAGGATGAGGGCGGCATCGCATCAAGCGGAAACGATAACCAGGGCTGCTGCCAGCGTGTCGCGGGTAGATGCGACGTGCCATATTCTAAGTCCAATCCGGTGACATCAATCGGATGAGAATCGACATTAACCAAAGCCAACGAGCGGCGATCATACACGATCAGCAGTTCGAAGGATTCATCGGAAATAGCAGGTGTTGGTGTGGCCGTCGGTACCGTTTGGGCCACAGGCGCTGGGGGTGGTACAGCGGATGCCTGGAAAGTGGGTGTCGGAATTACGGCAACTGGCGTGGGCTGGTTGAGCACATAAGGCAAAGTGTCGGGAAGTAAAACGATGTCGGCTGTCCCGGCGAGATGGACGTGAGTCTGCATCTGGCTTTCGCCATCGGAGAACAAGACATAAAAATCATGCCCCGCTTCCGGGGGGATTGGGATAGACGCCTGCCAGGGAAGCCAGGAGGAGGAGAAGGAACGTCCATTGGGATCCTGGAACATAATCTTGGTTACATTACGAATGGCCCCTTTGAGCTGCGGCGCACCTTGGAAACGTTCGTTCGAGAGATATAACAGATCGTGCAGCGGATCAGCTAAAACGGGCAAGACGTTAGGGCGACTTCCCAACACAACAATAAAAAGAAAACCAAAGGGATGCGGGAGCACGGCAATCCCAATTTCACGATAGGCAAAATTCATAACTGTGCGATGATGAATGCCGGACTGATCCCAGAAGCGCAGCGCCGCCGCTATATTGGCCCCCACATAAGCAATTTCTCCAACCGCTATCTGTTCCGCGCGTCCATAATTCGGCCAATCAAACTGAGGATACTGGGCGCGTTCGCGCACGTTTTCTCCATTGCGGCCCGCGTGCATGTCGTCGGGAAGGGCGGGCAGCGACAGCAGGTACTGCGCCTGATCCACCGCCAGCGCTTGTAATGTGGAATTCGTTTGGAAAGGCCATCGATCGTTTGCGATACGCCATGCGTTTAAGGCGGCGGTAAGTGTAGCAACGAGGTCAGTGGATTGTTGGGCGGATACAGTTGGAAGCGGGATAAGGGTGACAACAAACAGGGCGAAAAAAACAAGGCGGTAGGTATGCATAGTAGTCCTCAGTGAACGCCTATTTATTTTGTTAATTATGATTATATTACAATTTAAAGATGCTGCGAAAAATGGATGGGCCATCTTGTCAGAGTCGTGACAAACTAACTTGAATTGTGAATTTCAATAGTGAACCTGGGTGATAAACGTAGATCGTAGCCTGAGACTAAATCGAAGTATACTGAAGATCGAATTACTTTCCGATAATTTACTTATACTATACATTTTTAGCTCAGGGAGATTATAGTATGTCCCGAACTGCTTTCCCGCCCTGGTTGAGCGCTATCCTGTTGTTTTTATTGCTTGTCCTGGTTATAGGCGGCGGTTGGCTCTACTACCGTCAGAAAGAGCTTTTACAGGATCGTGCCGAAAATGAACTTCAGACCATTACACAATTAAAGGTGGATGAGATCGCTGCATGGCGAGGCGAACGGTTGGCTGATGCTGCTATCCTGACAGAAAGTCCCCTTTTCTTGGACGATATAGCGGACTGGTTGGCCGATCCACAGTCGGAAACAACGGAGAAAATACTGGCTCAATTTCACACATGGCAGCAGCACTATCATTATAATGCTATACAACTCGTTGATGCCGATTTGAATGTGCGGCTCAGCTCGAGTGGGGAAGTCGGGCTGTTAGATGACGATGACGCGCAGGCCCTGACTATCGCTTTACAAGACCAGCGGCCCTTGTTGACCGATCTGCATCTTGGATCAAGCGGGCAACGGCCTCAGATTGATGCCGTTGCGCCACTGTTTGACCCCATCTCGGCAGAACCCATGGGGGGAATTATCCTCAGCAGCGATGCAAGCCAATTCCTTTATCCGCTCATCCAGATGTGGCCTGTACCCAGCAACAGCGCCGAAAGCCTGATTGTTCGCCGGGATGGAGATACGGTCCTCTTTCTCAACCCTCTGCGTTTCCAACCCGACGCTGCACTCAATCTGCGCATTCCGCTGACTCAAAAAGATGTTCCAGCAGTGAGAGCCGTACTTGGTGTGAAAGGGATCGTGGAGGGAAAGGACTATCGCGGTGTGGAAGTGCTGTCTGCCTTAGAGACTATTCCAGACTCACCCTGGTTCATTGTAGCTAAAGTGGATCGGACCGAGGTTTTTGCGGATTGGCAGGTTCGCTTACTGCCTATTCTGGGCATGATCCTGGGATCTTTGATCACAGTGGGGACGGTGGGCGGTGTGATCTGGCAGCGAAACCAAACCTTCCAATACCGGAAATTGTTCGAAGCGGAAAAAGCCCACCAGAAAAGCGAAATGCGCTACCAGACGACGCTCTTGAGCATTGGTGATGGCGTGATTGTGACGGATGCTGAGGGACAAATCGTGCTGCTTAATCCCGTAGCGGAGTTGCTGACCGGCTGGACTCAAAGCGAGGCAAACGGGAAACCGTTAGAAGCGGTTTTTCATATTGTTAGCGAAGAGACACGCCTTCCGATGGAGAATCCAGTTCGCCAGGTGCTGCAAAAAGGCAGTATTGCCGGATTGGCTAACCATACTCTGTTGATCACGAAAGATGGTCGGGAGATTCCTATTGCGGACAGCGGCGCGCCAACGCGAAGTAGTGATGGGGTTATAGAGGGCATTGTATTGGTTTTCCGCGATCAAACTGAAGAGCGGGCTGCACAAAAAACGCTGCAAGAGAGTGAAGCATTCATTCGGACAGTTTTGGATAATCTGCCTGTTGGGGTTGCAGTGAATTCGGTTGATCCGACATACCTGTTTTATATGAACAATAATTTTGTTCGTTATTACCGTAGCACCCGCGAAGCGATGGCCGATTCGGATACTTTCTGGAATGCCGTTTATGAGGATGCGGAATTTCGGGAAGTGATGCGAAAGCGGGTGGTAGAAGATGTATCCAGCGGCGATCCGGCTCGTATGCACTGGGATGACATCCCGATTACACGCCAGGGCGAAGAAACTACATATATCAGCGCCCAGAACACCCCGATTGTGGGCAAACAGTTGATGTTATCCACCGTCTGGGATACGACGGAACGTAAGCGGGCCGAAGAAGCACTACAGCGTTACGTGGAGCAACTCGCCGCGATTAACCGGCTTGACCGGATTATCTCGTCTGGCCTGGACTTGGCGCTGGTCTACGATAACTTTGTGAAAGAACTGCTGGCACTGGTGCCGCTTGATCGGACTGCCATTTTGCTGTTCAACGAAACAGGGGACGAGTATCAGATCGCACGGCAGTGGGCGCAGCATGAATCTTTATTGGGGACGGGGCAATGGGTGCCGGTAAAGGGGACCGCGATCGAATGGCTGCTGGCGAATCCTGTTCCTTTTCGGGAAAATGAAATTGGGGAGCGCGGCACGTGGAGTGAGACGGCTGCACTACTAAATGAAGGTATTCGAACGCGGCTGCTGCTCCCTTTGATCATTCAGGACCAGATGGTTGGTGTATTGACGGCAGCGCGGTATGGAGCGTCGCTTTTCTCTCAGGAGGAGCAGGCGATTCTCGCTACGATTGCGGACCAGCTTACAATTGCTATCCAAAATGCCCGCTTATATGAACGCGTTCAGCGGTATGCGGCGGAATTGGAACAGCGGGTGATCGAGCGCACTGCCGAGTTGAGCGATCTCTATAACAATGCTCCCTGTGGGTATCATTCGCTGGATAAAAATGGGGTGTTTGATCGGGTCAACGATACAGAACTTCGCTGGTTGGGCTATACGCGGGAGGAATTGATCGGTAAGGTTAAGGCTCCGGAAATATTAACCCCGGACAGCGTTCAAACCTTTGGGGAAAGTTTCACTGTCCTCAAAGAACGGGGCTGGCTCAAGGACCTGGAGCTGGATATGGTGCGCAAGGATGGATCGATCCAGCCGGTGCTGTTGACCGCGACTGCCATTTATGATCAGAATGGGCAGTACCAGACCAGCCGCTCAACGATTATTGACCATACAGAGATCCGACAAGCCAGAACGATTCTACAAGAACGCACGATACAACTCGAAGCTGCGAATAAAGAATTGGAGGCATTTAGCTACTCGGTGTCGCATGATCTGCGCGCTCCGTTGCGCGCAGTTGATGGCTTTTCGCGGATTGTGCTGCGCGATTACGCTGCGCTGCTGCCGGATGAGGGCCAGCACCGGCTGCAAGTTATTCGGGAAAGCGCCCAGCAGATGGGTAGACTGATCGATGATTTACTCGCCTTCTCACGCCTCAGCCGCCAGCCCGTTCAGAAGCACCGAGTTTCGCTGGTTCAGATGGTTCGCAGCGTATTTGAGGAACTGAATACAGAGAACCGGCAGGTCGAGATTCGGATTGGGGAACTCCCCGATTGTTTTGCGGATCCAACCCTGCTTAAACAGGTGATCATTAATTTACTGTCGAATGCGCTCAAGTTCACGCAGCAACACGAGGTCGCTGAAATCGAAGTGGGAGCGCTATCCAGGGACGAAAAGACAGTTTATTATGTGAAAGATAATGGGGTAGGTTTCGACATGCAATATGCGGATAAATTATTCGGCGTGTTCCAGCGATTGCATCGGGCCGAAGATTTTGAAGGCACCGGGGTAGGACTGGCTATTGTACAGCGCATCATCCACCGACATGGCGGACAGGTGTGGGCTGAGTCTCAGGTTGATGGGGGTGCAACCTTTTATTTTACGCTCGAGGCTGCTGATGAATGATAACTATGTAGAAATTTTGCTGGTCGAGGATAACCCTAATGACGCAGAACTTACACTCGATGCCCTTCGAGAATATAAGCTGACGAACCGTATTCATGTCGCGCGTGATGGGGTGGAGGCGCTTGATTTTATTTTTTGTCGGGGAGAATATGCCCAGCGGAGCAACCGTAACCCCCGACTGATTTTGCTTGATCTGAAACTGCCGAAGATCAGCGGATTGGAAGTGTTGCAGCAAATTCGGGCAGATGCACGCACGCGGATGATTCCTGTTGTGATTCTTACTTCCTCACAAGAGGAACGGGATATTGCGGCGAGTTATGGCCTGGGAGTCAATAGTTATATTGTTAAACCAGTCGATTTTGAGCAATTCACGGATGCCGTTCGCCAATTGGGCTTTTACTGGCTTCTACTCAACCAACCGCCGCATTTGTAGCGGGGAGGTTTTATAGGAGATTTGGATATGTCCATATTTCGCCCTCTCCGGGTCTTGATTCTCGAAGATCACGCCGTCGATGCTGAGTTGATACTGGATGAGCTGCGCCAGTTTGGATTTGAACTCAAATGGCAGCGGGTCGAATTGCAGGAGGACTTTCGGGCGAATTTACGTGACGATCTCGATGTGATTTTGGCGGATTACTCCTTACCTCAGTTTACAGCGGTGCAGGCGTTGGAGGAGCTGCATGAGGTGGGGTTGGATATTCCATTTATTGTCGTCACGGGATCGATTAGTGAAGAAGTCGCTGTTCATTGTCTGAAACAGGGAGCGGCAGACTATTTGTTAAAGGACCGACTGGCGCGGCTGGGGCCAGCGGTGGTGAATGCACTCGAAGACAAACGACGACGTGTGGAAAAACAAGAAGCGGAGGAAGCACTGCGTGAATCGGAACGATTTGCACGCTCCACGCTTGATGGACTCGCTGCGCATATTGCTATTTTGGATGAGACGGGAACTATTTTGGCCGTTAATCGCAGTTGGCGGGCGTTCGCGAAAGCAAACCCGCCCATCACAACTAATGTGTTTGAAGGCGCTAACTATCTTGGTGTTTGCGAACGGGCGGTTGGCCCTGCATCAGAGGGGGCGGCTGAATTTTCAGCGGCTATTCGTGCTGTGTTGAAGGGGGAACGGGAAAGTTTTGAGATGGAATATCCCTGTCCTTCCCCGACTGAACAGCGCTGGTTTGTGGCACGGGTGACACGCTTCCCTGGGGCAGGGCCGGTACGTGTGGTGGTGGCGCACGAAAATATCACGCGGATGAAACAGGCCGAACTCAAGCTTTCTGAAGAACGTAATTTGCTACGAACCCTGATCGATAATCTGCCTGACCGAGTGTATGCCAAAGATTTAGAGGGCCGGTTTATCCTGAAGAATCTGGTGGATACTCGCCAGATGGGTGCTGTGTCTACGGATGAGGTGATCGGAAAGACCGATTTTGACTACTATCCGCCTGAATTAGCAGCCCAGTATTACACCGACGATATGGCTGTTTTACAATCGGGCCAGCCGATGATTAACCATGAAGAACCCGCCACAACTGCCGACGGAGCAACGGGTTGGATGCTGACGTCCAAAGTGCCTGTCCATGACAATGAGGGCAAGGTGATCGGATTGGTGGGGATAGGGCGTGATATTACCGAGCGGAAGTTGACCGAGAAAGGGTTGATTCAGCGCAGCAAGGAAATCGATGTGCTGTACCAAGCAAGTCAACAACTCAGCCGGTCCTTGGATTTGAACGAGATTTATCAAATTGCGTATCAGGTCATCAGTAAGATTATGGACTGCGATACATTGTTCATATCTAGCTTCAACGAGGAGACGCAGCGCATTCACTGCCTGTTGGGTTATATCGACGGTAAACAAATCGATGTCAATCAACTGTCGCCCATTCCACTTGCTGCCGAAGGCCAAGGGATGCAGAGCCGGGTGATTCGGACTGGTGTACCACTCTGTATTTCTGACTATGAGCAGGAACTCAGCAATTCTCCGCATTTTTATCTTGCTCCAGATGATGGAAGTGAGCTTCAGGCATTCCATATCCCGTATAATACACATCCACGCTCGGCCTTGATGGTGCCCTTAAAATACCAGGGCCGCATCACGGGTGTACTTCAGTTATGTAGCTACCGGCTCAATGCCTATTCGGAGCACGACAGCCGGATTTTAGAGGCACTCACCAACCAGATTGCCATAACACTGTCCAATGCACGGTTGTTCGCGGACCTGGAAGCAGAACGAAGTTTGCTAAAGCAGCGTGTCATTGAACGTACTGCGCAGCTTAACCATACCAAAGACCGGATTGAAACTATTCTGAACAGCAGCAGCGACATTCTTATTCTATGCCGCGTGGATGGCCGTATTGATCAGGTGAACCCGGCTTTTGATCATGCATTCCAGTATAGTTCGGAAGAGGCCTATGGACAGCCCCTGACTCACCTGGTTATGCCTGAATATGCAGCGAAGTTAGAAAAGGTTTTTGCTTCGGTTGTAAAACACCAGCAGCCGGAACGGTTAGAAATAGCAGCGCAGTGTCGCAATAAAGAATCTTTTGAAGCGGACGTTGTGATATCTCCGATTGTTCAATATGATTCCAAGCTGATAGGTGTCGTTTGCAGTCTGCGCGATATTACCGAACGCCGGAAGATGGAGGCCCAGCTCCGCCAGATGTTGGAACACGAAATGGAACTGGGCGAACTCAAGTCGCGTTATGTCTCGATGGCGGCTCACGATCTGCGCAATCCGTTAGCTGCGATCCAAACCTCAGTCCAGGCTATGGAAAAATATTATGACCGGCTAACTCCAGGAGAAAGACAAACCCGGTACGAGAATATTCACCGCAGTATTGGGGATATGCTTGATTTACTGAATGATATTCTGATCTTCGGAAAAGCCGGATCGGGAAAACTGGCGTTCGAACCGAATAAAATGGATATGATCCGGTTTGCTCAAGACCTTGTGACCGAGCTACAGCAGGCGACCAGCAGCGGCTACCGGATTAAGTTCACTTATTCGGATAGGGGGCATACTGCTTTTATGGATGCTAAGTTGCTGCGGCATATCCTGACGAATTTATTATCAAATGCGCTCAAATATTCGCCGTCTGATAGCCCAGTGACATTTGATATTCAGTGTGATGAGCAACATATGACCTTCCGTATTCAAGATCAGGGGATTGGCATTCCACCAGCGGATCAGGATCGGCTTTTTGAGGCTTTCCACCGGGCGACTAATGTCGGTTCTACTCCTGGCACGGGGCTGGGGTTAGCTATCGTCAAGCAGTCTGTCGATCTGCATGGAGGCACCATTTCGTTTGAAAGCCGGGAAGGGGAGGGCACGACTTTCATCATCAGCTTGCCGCAGCCGCTTACCCTTATGGAGAAAGACGTATGAAAAAAGTTTTGGTGATCGACGACAATGAAGCGCTTCGCTTGGAACTGCTCAATATCCTCCGCTTGGAAGGATATGAGGCGCTTGGAGCCAGAGATGGTCGAGAAGGAGTCCTGACAGCCCAACAGCACCTGCCTGATCTGATTATCTCTGACATTAACATGCCGGTTTTGAACGGGTTTGAATTTATAGTCGAACTCCGCCGGGATGCGCGGACGGAGCATATTCCGGTCATTTTGTTGTCAGGGGGAAGTGAACTGCCATACGGACTCCAAACAGATGCTGCCGGGTATCTTCCCAAACCCTGTACCGTGGATGAGTTTTTAGCAGCGGTCAAAACCCAGATTGGAGATTGAATCTCCATTCGAAGCTCGAACTACCACTAATTTATTTGCTGAATAAACGCCTCAGATTGTTTTAGTGCTGCCCCTTATCCATTTTGAACTACTCGCAAGCTCTTGCGTTCGGTTCTGAAATTATCTATTATTCTACTAGAGGATGCCATTTCTAAGTAAATGGTGAGGGGGTAATCTTAGTATATGTCAGATCCATTAAAGCCTTCTGTAAAGTCGATTCTCACTGTCGATATAGCGGGATACTCCTTGCTTCCAAGTGAAACAGAAATGTTTTACTTGTTTGAAACGCTGTGTAACTTACTCCATCAGGCGATGCCAGAAGGAATTGATTATGATGAGAAACGAATCTGGAGTCCGGGTGGGGATGGGGGATCACTGACCTTTTCGGGCATTACCGATGCGTACAAGACGGCAATTAACTTAGGCAAGCTCACCAAGGACTATAACCAAAATAAACCGAGTGATAAGCCCCGGCTCCGGCTGAAAATGGGGCTGCATGCCGACTCGGTGATTGATGGCCGGGATTTTGATGAGCGTTTGAATGTGTGGGGACATGGCATCAACCTTGCCTGCCGGATTGCTGACGCCGCCAAACCGGGACAAATTCTGGCGTCTGATCGTTATTGTGAGCATTTGCGCCTGATTGACGAGGTCAACAAGCTGCCTCTCAAAAAAGGTGTAACCTATATCGGGCGCTGGTGGATCAAACATGGCGTTCCTCTCCAACTCTATAACATTAACGTGGATGGGGCGGGAATTCCGATCTCGGCTTTTAATGAGTGGTATGAGCCATTTAAGTACCCACTCGAAGCTGCCGTGGAAATGTACACGAGTATGTTATACGACCACTACCGCGAACCACGACAGGAAAATGTTTTTCGAGCTATTTTGCTATGCAAAATGCTGCTGGATCTCGATCCATCCAATGTTGTTGTGCTGGAAGTGCTGCAAGTAATTAGCGAGGCATCCCTTCAAAATTCGAGATTTTACCACCCGATCTTTTCCAATTGGACCAAAGAACTTATTCGTTTGTTTTTGCTTAAATTAAATTTGATGGAAGTCAGAACGGGCGAGATTATTGGCAGCCCAGATGATGACAGGGGCCGGATTTTGTTTGTGGTTTTCGGCGGTGTCCAGTTAAGCTGGGAAGATGGGTATGAGAGAGAGCTAAAAGAAGGCGAGGTCTATGTTGATTACTGCCAAATTCCTCCCCACTACCGCCCGCAAATCACTGCCTCACAGAAGAGTGTGGTATTGAATTTTGATTTAGCGCATGTGAATACCATCATTTCTCAGAATGAAAATATTACTGATAAGGAATTTTGGATACCTATCACCAAGATTTGTGAAGAACAGCTTGTAGATGTGCTGGCAAATAGGGATGAACTTTTGAGCAGATTGTCTGTGACTGAACGCCGCCAGCTTCGGCGATATGTTGAAATTATCCCCTATGGTAAACACTTCAATGTGAAGTGGGAGCAGTGCTGGGTTCACTTTCTCTGTGGCGGTATAAAAATGTACGCCTATAAGTACGGAGATCTTTTTCCGATTCAGTATAACGAAGGGGAATGTTTAGGCCCGGTGAATTTGAGTCTATATAACAAACTTTATGCGCTCGAAAAGTATTTTGACTTGCTTGATGATACGCTCATCGTTGCTTTTCCTTTAGATGTTATGGAACAAATCGCCAGCAGAAATAGTGACTTCCGGGCGGGTTGTGAAGCGTATTTTGACGTGCAAGAGGAAGCCAGATGGCACTATAGTGTTACGAGAAATGAACCGTCCCTTCTAGTCTGAAATTTGTTGTCAAGGACCATCCAAGGAGAGAAAAAATGAACGTTTTTGAGGGTATAAAACCCCACTATGTGGGTTTCAACCTTTTTGACGTTTTTAACAAAGCGGATGAAAGTCTTGTCGCGGGTGACCTGACAACATTCATACCGACACCGACGGGGCTTGAGCTTCTCGATTCTGCCATCGGTGGCGGGGTGCGAAAGAATGATCTGATTCTGTTAGGTGGGGCACAAGGCGTGGGCAAGACGATCACTGCCTTGCAGGTTGCTCGTAATATTGCATCGATCCCTGACCATTATGTTTATTTTGTGTCTTTTGAGCACAGTGAAATTCATCTGATGAACCGTCTGTTCTGCCTGGAAAGCATTACCCCACCAGATATTGATTTAAGCAATGGGATTGATTTACGTTATCTAAATGGTTTAATTGAAAAGGGGAGCAATAATTTTCGAAATCAGCCCGGCGTTTTGAATCAGATTTATTCTCAGGACAGCAAGTTAGTCAAGGTCATGAGTCGAATCAACACGTATGGGCGGCGGCTTATCATCACCAAAGCGAATCAAAGCGCTACCTCGTTAGATGTCATCCGGCGCAATACGGAATGGTGGATGCGCCAGACCAACGGCCAGCTTACGCTGTTTATCGACTATCTTCAAAAAATCCCACTGAAGGATACAGGAAATCATCCTGTGCCTGAAGAAGAACGTGTCACACTGATTGTTGAAACTTTAAAAGATATAGCGATGAGTTTTAATATTCCAGTCTGGTCGATTGTGGCGGCAAGCCGCGAGGGACTACGAAGTAAGCGTATGCACCTGTATCATATGCGGGGGAGCAGTGCGCTCGACTATGAATGTGATATCGCTATCATCATGCATAACAAATATGCGATTGCAGTTAAGGATAAACTCGCTCATTTAAGCCGGTATGAGGCTGAAGGAGTCCGCAATTGGGTTGTATTCACCATTGAAAAAAACCGGGCTGGACGCGGATTCCAAAATATCGAATTTGAACTGCATGGCAAATATTTTGCCCTCGATCCACGAGGTCGCGTATCTCCACCTGAATATTTGATTGGTGGGCGCGGCGAAGACTGGGGTGAATAACTCCCGGTCAAAACACCCAGATGAAAACAAAAAAGGGCCGTTTGCGAATAGACAAAATGGCTCTTTTTGATTTTACGGAGTGCCAAACTGATCCAAATGGATTAAAAAAATAGGTCGGGGTGCCCGGACTTGAACCGGGGACCTCTGCGTCCCAAACGCAGCGCGCTGGCCAACTGCGCTACACCCCGAAAACAATGTTAGTATACACGGCGGACTGTGGACTGACAAGGGGCGAACTCTGAAAACGGAAGAAAAAAGAGAACCGCCTGTGGAGAGGGGGGGGGGCACCACAGGCGGTTCATTAGTTTTTTGGCCTAACCATAATCATCGGCGACGCGCATCTCCGTATTATGCCAGGCCCAGCGTCTTGAATGCTTACTACAAGCCACCTCTATCCCATTACATGAGCCACTGCATCCTATCCCTTCAAGACGCTTATGAAGAAGATAATAAATCGGGATGCTTAGTTGAGAATGAGGGATATATGAGAGAAATATGAGAAAGAAAATGGCTAAAACAGGCTAGGATTCGTCCGGATCTTCCCCAAACAAGCGCATCCATTCAGCAATTTCATCAGGGGTCAAATGCGGGTTCGGATCATCATCGGCGGGGCTGCTGAGAGCAACCATTTGAGCGGCAAAGTCACCCGGTGGCAGCACGCGGATGCGGCGGCGCACGGCGGCTTGAGTGATCTGCTGATCCCCTGAAACTACAATAAAGTGGTTGGGATCACTGAGTTCACGGATACGCTCTAAAAGAATGGCATCTGCGGTGGTTCCCCCATGCGCAAACACAACTTTGACGCTGTAAGTCGATAGATCGCGGGAAGGGCCACCCGGTAGACCTTTGTCAAATACAACTGTACAGCTTTGTCTTTTGCGGGCCATGAATGCTCGAAGGCGTTCTACCAGTTTGGCCTCATCGTTTGGATCGTCCAGTCGCATACCAGGGACACGGGCGATTAAGTTGTGCCCATCAATCAGGTAATGCATGGCTACAACTGGAGCATACGATCGGGGAAGTCGGTGGTTAGCCCATCAATCCCATCGTGTACAAGCTGACGTGCAATATCGATCTCATTCACGGTCCAGGCGGTGGCCTGCAACCCGTTTTCATGGAGATGCGCCAGAGTTTTCGACGTATAGAGCGAGTAAAGCGCATTGATGGTTTTGAAATTAAACTCCGTGGGGATTTGATGGAACCACAACTCCGAGAGCGCAATTTCGGGAGCAAGCTGGTAGCAGATGTGCAGAGAGGGGTGGTAGAAGGAACGAATCTGCGTCCGGCTGACCAGATCATATTCCCGAATCAATTGGATGATCTGCCCCTCAATACCTGGATACCGCCAGGGATCTTTGATCTCTAAAAATACGAGCAAATTTGTAGCACACAGAAAATCAAAGAGTTCACGCAGCGTGGGAATGCGTTCACCGCGAAATACGTCGGAATATTTGCTCCCCGCATCGAGTTGTTTGAGGGCATCGAGTGTGAGATTTTCAACCGCACCCTGACCATCTGTACAACGCTCCACCGTTTCATCGTGAAAGACAATCAGGTGTCCATCCGCCGTACGCTGGATATCAAATTCTACTCCGTCGATAGCGAGATTGGCCGCGACCTGAAACGCGGATAGGGTGTTTTCGGGTGCAAGGCCGCGTGCGCCTCGATGCCCGACAATGATCGGGTGACGATTCGAGGCGAGTGAGACAGGGATCGAGGGAAGCGAATTCCAATCAGGGCGCGGCATAGATAACATCCTTCTTCGATTTAGATAGTCTCCTTATGATACCGCGTCTTTGCGGTATTTGATCTGCCACTGGTGATTGTTTTCCTGGTTTCCGCGCCGCAGTTGGATGAACGCGATTTCTGGGCGGCAGTTGAAACGCAGTTCAAAGCGTCCGGTTCCTGTGCCAGAACTGACGTACAGGGCCAGATGTCGGACCTGATAGGCTCCCGCATAGTAAATGTGGCCCAACTTCGGCAGAACAATTGGTCCGAGCAGTGGGGGGCAAATCTGACCGCCGTGGGTGTGCCCGGAAAGCTGGAGCACGATATTGGGGTAGGATAAGGCAATACGTGCAAAGTCGGGTTCGTGAGCTAATAGGATAACGGGAAGGTTGGGAGGGGTGTTGTGCAGTGCGGCGGGTAGATGGGGCGCACCAATCAACACATCATCCACACCAGCTAAAATCATACAGTCGGCATCACGAGTCAGTAAGTGGTGCTGGTTGCGCAGCATCCCGATGCCTGCGCGCTGGGCCATCTTCATCACGGCATCTACACCGACATGGTAGTCGTGATTACCGAGGATGCCCCAAACTCCATCTGGTGCGTGTAGGCGGCTCAGGATGTGTTGGCCGTCGTCCAACCCGCCCCGTTTTCCTGTGCTAAGGTCGCCTGTAATGGCAATGAGATCGGGATGTTCGTGGTTTACGATTTCGACGATGGTAGGCAGGTTGCGGTGTGCCATCTGCACGCCGAGGTGAAGATCGGAAAGGTGCGCGATCTGATAACCATCAAAAGCGAGCGGGAGATTGGGAATCGAAAGGGTGAGTCGGGAGATGCGAAGCCAACGAGGTTCTACCCGGTGCATGTAACCTAGTGTGCTTACTGTTGCACTGCTGACTCCAGCCAATAGTTTTAACCATTTAGACGACAAAATCAATCCTCACTTTGGTGATTGAGAAGGAGACTGGCGATCACCGGACGGTGATCGGAGGTGCCGCTATCATCACCGACCTGGGCATTGGTTGCCACAAAATACTGGTTGTGCCACACATAGTCGATGCGAATCATACGAGGAACATCCAGCTTGCCTTCAAGGATGCGTGCCGGAAAGGTGAACCCTAGTCCCCAGCCCGCCTCACGGAAGGAATCAACCAGCATATTGTCCAAGGCGTGGTAGGCATCACTTTGGTCCGTTGTATTGCAGTCGCACAAAACGAGGATCGGCGCTAGATCGGTTTTTAGTCTGTCACGCAGGGCGGCAAGTTGTTCGTCCCGGAAGTGGGTATTGTAGGCCGTCGGCGGGAAATAGGGATTAGGCGTATGGGGATGGACCACATATACGACTACCTGTGTACCGTTTACATCGATCAAAACCCGTAGATGACGAACATATTTTTGGAACGGGAAGAACACTTGCTCTTCAAGAATGGGATAGCGACTCAGGAAGGCTACACCATGCTCTGCTTCAGCGGGATGCAGCGCCTGATAGGGATATTGCCGGGCAAGTTGTTGGGCTATGAGATCGGCCAAGTCAGGACCAACTTCCTGCAAGCCGATTATGTCGGTATTCAGTTCATTGATGACGGTGATCACCTGCTGCGGATCGGATTGGAGGGAAAGCGTGTTATAGGTGGCGGCGGTGAGTGATATACCGTTTCCGGCTTCAGCCACGATGCGGTTCGGCCAGAATAATTCGCCATAGACCACTACAAAAAGGATCAGAATGGGGGCTTGGAGGGCGAGCAGAGGCCAACGCCAGCGGGAAAATGCTGCGAACAATACCCCGATCAATCCGCCAAGCGCCCACCACGGAACAAAATTATTGGCGAAGGCGATGGTGTCCCACCGCTCGCCCATTACCAACCGCAACGCGACATAACCTGTCACGCCGAGGCCATAGATTAAGATGCAAAATAGAACCGCGAACCAGAGGACGCGCAGTAACCGTTTGAAAAAAAACATCTGTGCTTCCATCCTTAACCTTTCGGACTGTATTCAAATATACACAGTCTTAGAGTGGATGTCTCGTGCTACTACCCGACGAATACCTGAACTTTATCTCCATCTTCATCATCAATATCAATGCTGATTGGTTCATCGGGCGGATTGTCTTTGATCGTGCTGAGGAATGAAATGGCGAGATCGAGATTTTGATCGGTTTCCTTGTCTACGAAACGTTTCGAAAAATGCAGAATGCCTTCCAGGAATCCATAGGGTGGAAGGGGCAGGCTAAGCGAGAAGCGGTTCCCATCGTGTTCACGAATACGGATATGGACCCAGGGCGAGGTGCGGCTCCACAATCCAAGCAGCGTAATCAGAAGGGCGACAAGAAAGATCGTCCACCCACAAAAAACAAGCAAACCCGGACCTCCGCTCGAAATGCATATTCCGCCTGTGCCCACTAGGATGATGCCAATGGCGAAGGGGATTTCCCAGTGACGGCGAAATTGATCCATGTTGGGCGTTTTACTTTTGCCAGAAGCGGAAATAGATGTTTCGATTTCGCCACCGCCCGGTGTATATTCCACGATGGTGATTTCCTCATCTTCGGGCGTGAACTCAATTGTGACTTCGTCTTCAATCGCTTTCAGCAGCGTTTCGGCTTCCTACGCGGTGATAATTCCATCTTGCACCATCTGTAAAATGCGGCGTTGTTCCTCGGACATAAGCGTTCTCCTTGTTTCGCTCCTATTCTACTGCAAATGGCGGCTCCTTTGCTCCAATGTGCCGGGGTGTGTTAAGATGACTGTGCGCGCCAATCTTAACTCATAAGCTGATGTGCGCGGGTTTGGACCGCATGAAACAATTATCTTTCTCCAGGCGGAGACGTAGAGGTGAGACAGGTATGAGCCGTCGGGTACTGATCGGATTTATTCTGGTGAATGTGATCGTGTCGTTATCGGTGGCGTTTCTGGTTATCACTGTGTTTGGCCCCGACGATTCGAATACTCCCGAAACTAAGATCGTTACGCAGGTGCTGTATAAAGAAGCGGAATGGCCCGAAGGGGCGCTGCTGCCAGAACAGTACCAGGGCACGATTGGGGCGCAACAGTCGATGATTGACACCTTCGATGGTACAGCACGGGCGTTGGGATTTCAAACACAAACACTAAGCGCATCTACAACAGTTGCCATGCAACAGAGCAGCGGCGTTGAAATTCCTCCCGAAACACCCCTGCCCACTATCGATCCTTCCCGCCTGCCACCTATTCCGACCAATCCGCCGCCGGGGGGAGATACAGCGGAAGATGTTACTATAAATCAAACCGAGGCCGTACAAATAGCTACTGAAGAAGATGGATGTATCCGTCATGTCGTTCAATCAGGTGAGTTTCCGATCACGATTGCCCAGGAATACGGGGTGCTGGTTGGAGACCTGATGACCGCAAATGGACTGGGTGAGGGCGATATTATCCGTGAAGGGGATACGCTGATTATACCGAACGAAGGCTGTGCACTGCTGTATACCCCTACGCCTGCTCCTTCTCCATCGAATACACCCTTTGCGTTAACTCGCGTGGTACCGACTGTCACCCTGCAACCTACCGCTTCAAATGCTCAAATTGTGATTGTCAACGTTCAGGGTTGGGGTGATCCAAATAATGAAGTGGTCGAACTGCGGAACATTGGCGACCGACTCAATTTGCAGAGTTGGACGCTGACGGACGAAGAAGGCAACACATTTCGCTTTCCAGAGTATATCATCCAACAGGGGAGCCGCCTGTTTATCTACACGCGTCAGGGATTGGATACACCAATTGCCCTGTTCTGGAATCTGGATACGGCGGTTTGGACCGAGGGAGAAATTGTAACACTCACCGACGCCAGCGGTCAGGTTCAGGCTAATTTTCGCGTCGGAACATTGCCGCAAGCGCTACCAGTTACAACGCCTGCTGCCGAAACAACCTTGGCGGCAGAATAAGATTAATGCCCTCATTAGCGAATCGGCAAAGTGAGGGCATTTCTCGCTTCTCACAAACCCTTAATCTTTCTTTTCAGCCGTGGCTTGTTTCTCGTCTTCGTCACCCTTTAATCCCTTGCGGAATTCTCGGATGGCCGTTCCCATTTCGCCGCCGATGCGAGAAACGCGCCCGATACCAAAGAGTAGGATGACAATTGCCAAAATGATCAGTAATTCTGAGGTTCCAAAACTACCCATAATAGTCTCCTTACGCCCACCGATATTGATTCTGATTATATCACGGGTGTGAAATTAGGGGGCACCCAAATCCCAAAGAATAAGTGAAGCTAAAACCAAAGCTGAGATTTGCGCATCAATCGACGCGCTTGTTACACTAGCAGCCCAATGAAGAGTAGAGGGAGAGCAGATTGTGCCTACACAGGCGCTTTATTTAAAATGGCGACCCTTATCGTTTGACGACATGATCGGCCAGAAACATATTACCAGCACCCTGCGTAATGCGCTGCGCCAAGATCGGATTCGCCATGCGTATTTGTTTAGTGGGCCGCGCGGCACAGGGAAAACCACGACAGCGCGCTTGCTGGCGAAGGCGGTTAACTGTACGAATCCGATTGCTGACCACCGCCCCTGTAATGAATGTAACTATTGTGTGTCAGTGAACGAGGGCCGCTTCTTAGATCTGATCGAAATTGACGCGGCTTCGCATACAAGCGTGGATGATGTGCGTGATCTACGCGATAAAATTGGCTTTGCGCCTACCGAGGGACGCTATAAAGTCTATATTATAGATGAAGTTCATCGTTTTTCGGGTGCTGCTTTTGATGCGCTGCTTAAAACGCTCGAAGAACCACCAGCTCATGCTATTTTTGTGCTGGCAACAACCGAAATCGCGAAGGTTCCGGCAACGATCAAAAGCCGCTGTCTGATGTTCGAGTTCCGGCGGGTGTCGTTAGATGAGGTAGTCGAGCGTCTGGCCCGGATTGCGGAGACAGAGGGCGTGTCAATTGATCAAGGTGCGCTGGAATTGATCGCTCGCGAAGGGACCGGAAGCGTGCGTGACAGCGTGAGTCTGCTTGACCAATTGTTGGCGGACCCGGAAGAACATATTTCGCTGGAAATGGCGGAACAAGTGCTGGGTACAGCCAGCGGACGGAATGTAGCGGAACTGGTCCAGTGTCTGATCGAAAACGATGCGGCGCGCGGCCTGGATTTGATTAATGCTACCGTAGATAAGGGGGCTGATCCCCGGCAGTTTGGGCGGCAAGTGGTTGAATATTTACGGCAGATGATGCTGGTCAAAATGGGTGGCGCGAATTTGGTCGAAACGACGGCTGAGCGGCGCGCTGTGATCGAACAACAGACCGATTTGATTGGGCGGAAGGCGTTATTGCAGGCAGTTCGTGTTTTTAATAATGCTATCCAAGAGTGGCAGGGCGGATGGCAGCCTCAACTTCCACTGGAACTCGCATTTGTCGAAAGTATTAAGCCAGTGATTGAGGAGGAACCTGTGCCGCTTTATATGCGCACTCAGGATGATCTGCCTGCGCCAACGCGCAAACCAAGCGCCAGCAGTGTTCCGGCGGAACCAGCACCTCCTACACCTGACAGCGCGATCCAGGTTTCCGATATCAAGGCACAGTGGGGTAAAATACAGAAAATTGCGCGGAATCATCACCCGTCGCTGCCCGCTCTTTTGGATCATGCTGTGCCGCGTGAGGTTAGAGGAGATCGCTTGATCCTGGGGGTGAAAACCGATGTATTTAAGGCCAAGTTAGAGGATGAAGAAAAGCGCCGTGCGCTGGAAGGAGCATTGGCGGATGTTTTTGAAACGTCGCTGCATGTCGTGATTACGGTCATTGGCGAGTCGGGGAAATATGATCGAGAAGTAGAAGAACTGATAGCCGGAGACGATATTCTTACTTACGGAATTAACGAACTCGGCGGTGAAATTACCGATGTGGATGAGTAACTGCGAAAATCTATTCGAGTCAGGAGAGAAAAAGGATGACTAAAAAGGGTGGATTCGGCGGGCGTCCAGGTGGCATGCCCAACCAAGCATCTTTGATGAAGCAGTTTCAGAAGATGCAGGATGATATGGCGGCGGCACAGTCTGCTTTGGAAAGTGAAATTATCGCCGTGAGTGTTGGTGGCGGTGCGCTGACGGTTGAAATAAACGGCGGGCAGAAGGTGCAGGCGATCAAAATCAACCCGGATGCGATTGATACCAGCGACGAAGAATGGCTGATTGATTTACAGGATTTGCTCGTTGCAGCGGTGAACCAGGCAATCGAACAGAGTCAGGCGCTGGCTGCGGAGCGAATGAATAATGCAACCGGGAATCTCGGTTCGATGCTGCCGCCCGGTCTGAGCGGCTTGTTCTAAACCCGAAGCAGGGGAGAATATGACCACCGCACGGCATTCGTCCACTCGACGTAGTTCTGCGACGATGAACTGGTTGATTATGGGACTGGTTGTTATCACGTTGCTCCTCGTCGGGCTGCTGGTCTGGCTGCTATTTGTGGATGAGGAGTCGTCGAACGTTGGCCCCGGCACTTTTTCGGACGCGGATAACACGTATGCGTTTGCCGTAGCGAAGGGCTGGGAAGTGAGCTTCAGCGACAATACGGCTCGCGTGGCTTCAACGGATAGCAAATTTCCGGCTTATCATGTGACCCTCAAGTCGGTGCGCGAAATCTTCGATCAGAACTGGTATTGTGACAGCGAATTTCTGCGCAACCTGGACTTAAACACGATGATTCAGCGTTTGGTCCCCTGGCAGGTGACTCTCACATATAGCAATATGCCGTGTGTAGAAGATGCTAGCGAAGCTGTGTATTTGCGCCTTTATATGACCATCAACGATGGCCGCAACCAGCAGGCGGTGGTCGTGATGGGGCCACTAGGATTTGATGCGGTGAATTGGGTAGTGGCCCGCAGCGATCCATTTTCGGGTGATGTGCCTCCAGCGCTGGTCGAGGCGATGACAGAAGCCATCAAGACGGCGAAACGGAAATCGTAGATGAGTAAAGCAATTCCGCAGTCAGTGACGCGTTTGATCGATGCGTTATCTCGTTTGCCTGGCGTGGGGCCAAAAACGGCTTCACGCCTGACGTATTATTTATTGCGTGCGCCTGATGAGCTTTCATTAACATTGGCCGATGCGCTAAATGATTTGAAGGCGAAAACGCGCTATTGCTCGGTGTGTTATAACATTACTGAAGATGACCCCTGTGCAATCTGCTCTGATCCACAGCGTGATGCGTCACAAGTCGTTGTCGTGGAAGATCCACTTGATGCTCTGGCTGTCGAGCGCACAGGGGCGTACCAAGGGCGGTATCATGTGCTGCATGGTGCGATTTCACCGGTGGAGGGAATTGGCCCAGAGGATTTGAAGGTTCGGGAATTGGTCGAACGGGTGAAGCAGGGTGGAGTGCTGGAAGTGATTCTGGCGACGAATCCAGGCATGGAAGGTGATGCAACAGCTATGTATGTGCAGCGTCAATTAGCGCCAACCGGTGTTCGTGTGACTCGTTTGGCGCGCGGATTGCCGACAGGCGGGGATCTGGAGTATGTGGATTCGGTCACGCTGCTGCGTGCTTTTCAGGGGCGGAACAGTCTGGAGTAGGATGGGTGAGGAAGTTTAAAAAGGGTATAAGATTTGTTTTGAATCTGCCCTTGACGACCCCATTAAAGGGTGGTAAGATTTGTCCACGCTCAATAAGAACAACGCACCGCAACGCGGTAGCAGGTTCCAAAAATTGAACGATAGGAAAGGGGCTAGGACAGACACGGCAGTAAGTTGAAAACTCAGTTTTCAGATTGTGTCAATGCCCCGCCGATGTGGATTTCACTCGGCGTTTTTGTTCCCTAAGCCTGGTTCAATTGAGCGAGCACCTTAACAACAGCAGAGTGACAGGAAAGCAAGCAGCAGAAGCGCAAGCGTGGTAAGGAAAAGACAGGAAGGGTGAACCTTTCTGTTGCAAGAGCAAGAGTAACAAACTCTGTTAAAGACGGAGAGTTTGATCCTGGCTCAGGATGAACGCTGGCGGCGTGCCTAATACATGCAAGTCGAACGGGAGACTCATTTCGGTGAGTTGAGAGTGGCGG
>DATAMF010000529.1:0-1595 GCA_036260665.1 Aggregatilineaceae bacterium
GTTCCGCATTGCGCATAACGCGCTGGCGAACTACTACCGCAGCCGCCGCCCGCTGCTCTCGCTCGACGCGATGGAGACGGATATCACCGATACCTATCCTGAGCCGGGCCAGTTTGTGGCTGAGGCCGACGAGTGGCACCAGTTGACTCAAATCGTGTCCGCCCTGCCAGACGATCAGCGCCATTTGCTGGCGCTCAAGATCGGTGGCGGATTGTCATCCCAGGAAATTGGCGCGCTGTTAGGCAAAAGTGCCAGCGCTGTTCGAGTCGAACTGCATCGCATCATCAAACGTTTGCGGGCGGAGTACAAAAAGGAGCATTACCGATGACGCCCAACTACGAATCAGAATGGATTGACCAGTTTATTGATGCGCTGCTCCGCGATCCGAACGCCTCCGCGCCGCCCGAATTGGATGACGAAACGGTAAATTTACTGCGCTCGTTAGTCCGCAAACCGTCGCTGCAAGCTGTGCAGGATCGCGTCTGGATTCGGGCGCGGCTGGCGGCACAGCACAAACCATCCAGCAATGGGAATCACTCGCATACGACACAAGTTCGTATGGAGGAACCTGTGAATATTTCGATAGCTCGTCCTCAACCGCGCGCTGTGGCGTTTTCGTATACGCTGATCGCGGCGGTGATCGCTGTGGTCCTGATGGGCACATTGTTTATTGTATTTGGATCGGATGATCCGCTCTCGCCCGCCGCGCCGCAGCGTGAAACCCCCACGATGATTCCTACCTCGACGCCGCTGGAGAACGTAATTCTCCCCGACGCGCCGACCGAACCGTCCGAAGGTCCAACGATGATACCGGGCACCGCGCTGCCCCCTATGGGCTCTCCCGTTGATCCAAGCCTGATGCCGGGGACAGCACTACCCCCATCCCCCGTATCAACCGGGACTCCGATTGGCATGCAGATGTATCCAATTACGCTGGGCGGGATGGCGGAAACAGGCGAACTGCGGCCCGATGCGCCTGTGATGAGCTATACCTTCAGTGTAGAGAAGGCGCAGAATGTCGTTATTTTTGTGCTGTCCAATTCATTTGTGCCGCAGATATCTACCTCGGTTATAACCGAAAATGGCGGCGGTGGCGGCGGTGGCGGTGGTGGCCCCCTTCCGGCTCCGCCTGTGTCTATGTGGAATGTGATTGCTATGCCGGATCGCTCTCTGGGAACGATAACGCTTGGCAGCGCAGATAACGCTTATGGTCCATTTACCATCAGCGTCCAGCCGCTGTCCACCGAGGCAGAAATCGGCTATGGGGAGACTATCGAAGGTCGTTTAAGTCTTACTCGCCCCATGATGCTGTATGCGTTTGAAGGCCACAGCGGTGACAGCATCACCGCCACTGTGAACAGTGGCAACAGCTTAAACAGCGAACTGGCGCTCTATGATCCTCAAGGACACATCCTGCAACTGGATTACGACAGCGGCGCAGGCGTGAATCCTGAACTGCCCGAAACAATTCTGACAGCCGATGGTATCTATTCGCTGGGAGTCGCGGTTTCCATCCCGGAACAAGAAGGCTCTTTTGAATTGACGGTCAACCTAAACAAAACGGTAGCTCGTGAAGTTCCGCAGCCCGACCAGGC
>DATAMF010000530.1:0-25319 GCA_036260665.1 Aggregatilineaceae bacterium
CAATGAACACGCCGCGCGCGGCGCTTTTGCCGATTACCTAAGCCGCAAAGCTGAAAACACGATCCGCCGCCAATCGGCAGACCTGGCGCGTTTTGCCGAATATATGCAGGCTGGCAGCTTGTTACCCTCTGGCCGCGACAAGCCAGAAAGCCGTTTGATCGCGGTCCAACAGGCCGAACGGTTACAACATGAGTCTGAGGCATGGCACGAAATAACATGGGGTTTGGTTGAGGGCTTTCGGAATTGGATGATCCAAGAGGGTGATGCAATTGGATCGGTCAATGTCCGACTTTCAACCATCAAGAAATATGCCGCTCTGGCTGTCAAAGCGGGCGCACTGCAATCATCGGAATATGCCATGATTAAGCTTGTGCAGGGCTACAGCCATCAGGAAAGCAAGCGCGTCGATGATCGCCGCGAGAAGACACGCAACGGCTTTAAAAAGGCCGAATCCGTGCATATTGAGCGTTTAGAGGCTAAATCCCTTAAAACCCACCCTGACACGCCCCAGGGCCGCCGTGATGCGCTTCTGATGTGTCTTTTGCTCGATCATGGCTTACGGGTTGGAGAGGTGGCAGGCCTGCACGTTTCAGACTTTGATCTGAAAGCCGGTGAATTGAAATTCTACCGTCCCAAAGTAGACAAGCTGCAAACCCACCGGCTAACCCCGGACACGCTGAAAGCCGCCCGCGCATACTTCAATGCTGGGGATGTGCCTTTAGCCGCTGATCTGCCGGTTCTGCGGGCTTCTCGCAAAGGTGGCAAATTGACAGCCGCCGGAATGAGTGAGCGCGCGATTACCGGGCGGGTAAAAGAACTGGGTGAAAAGGTCGGCTTGGTCGGGTTATCTGCGCATGATTGCCGCCATTATTGGGCGACCACCGCTGCGCGCAATAAAACCGATCCGTTCGCGCTGCAAGAGGCTGGCGGTTGGAATAGCTTGGCTATGCCCCGCCGTTATGTAGCAGATGCCCGGATTGCCAATGAGGGCGTCAAGCTGGATTAATTGTTTTACATAGGATTAGGCTATGACGTTATGGGCAGGTTTGTAGCCTGCCCTCTCAGCAAATATCTTGAGCATGATACTTGCAGCCCCAGAAATATTGCCAGCCTGAAGAAGAAGTCTTAAATCGTTCGAATCGGAGAAATATTTCGGAGTAAAACGATCAGCCCCAGAATTTTTTCTGGGGCTGACTTTATAGTTATTCCTAGGGGAATAGGGCATCAACCGCTAGAAAAACAGCGGCAAGAGGTTCCAGCCAAACTTGCCTAGTCACTAACCAAGCTGTACAGATGGCTAGAACGAGTAGTTTTAACAATGTGTGTCCAATCCTTGCACGTGGTGAACTACGTGTAGTAGGATGAAACATGGACATAAGGAACCTCCTTTGTTCTCCATGTCCGGCCAACCAAAGCCCAGTCCGGAGGGCTTTGGTTGGTAACAATATAACTCATCTGGGGGGGATTTTGATGTCCTAAGAGCATCATAATTTATTTGCATTGTCTCTAGAGCGCATTTGAAAATTCAGATTTTGAGGGAAATCGCATATCAGTTCGGGTATCAATCTGGCCGAATCTTTCCCTCAAGTTAGGCAATATTCAAATGTCCTCTAGCCGCCTTACCCATCAGTCCGCGCTGCGTCTGGGTGAACTCGCCGCGCATACGCCCGCTGCGCATGTTGCTTTCCAGAATATTATCCACAACGGTATCGATCCGGCTCAGGAAGAAGCTGGCAACGGATGCGATCTGCGAAACATCCAGCCCGGCATCCAGGCGGCGTTCCAGCGCACGGATGTAACATTCCGCGACTTCAATATAATTTTCCACCGCGAACAGCAGCGTCACGTTGATGTTGAGTCCGGCAAAAAGGGCCTCCTCGATAGCGGGAAGACCTTCGGGCGTGCCGGGAATTTTGATCATCACATTCGGACGGTTAACCGCTGCAAAAAGACGTTTAGCCTCGTTCAGCGTGGTGTCGGTGTCATACGCCAGCAGCGGTGATACTTCCAGGCTCACATAACCGTCTTCACCTTGTGTTGCTTCGTACACCGCATACAACTCATCAGCAGCCGCCTGAATATCCTGGATCGCCAGCACTTCGTAAATCTGCGTGGCGTCGAGGTCCAACAGCTCGCCAATCGTGCTGTCGTATTCGTTCGACTCCCCAATTGCTTTACCAAAGATGGTCGGGTTCGATGTCATCCCCATGACGCCATCCTGGATCAATTTCTGTAATTTACCCGACGTCATCAGACTGCGCCGGATAAAATCCATCCAGATACTTTGCCCACATTTGCGGACTTCAATCAAGCGATTCTCCGCCATTCAAATCTCTCCCGAAGAACAATTACGGACGAGCGATCCCTGCCCGTTCTATCGCCAATACTTTTGGGTGCCGCCGCATATGACGCGCTTGTTCCGACTCAAAGCGTGCTCGGATAAAAGCATCCACGATTTCCTGCGCCAGCGCCGCGCCGATGATCCGGCTTCCCAGGCAAATAACATTCATGTTGTCGTGCTCGACTCCCTGGTGCGCCGAATAGGTGTCATGGCATAAACCTGCGCAGTTACCGGGAATTTTGTTGGCGGCAATACATGGCTACTCAGCACTCTGCCCTTATGTGCTACTACACTTCTTTAAAGACGATTTTCCTGTCATTGATGATCAGCGCTATTCCTACCAATTAGTCCGCCTAATCGGTAGGAAAATGCACCCATGTTATGGGTTATTGATATGATGAGAGAATCCTGCTGATGTCATCATACATATCCAATATGCGCAGGCGCTTTTTACGTCCTTCATCCGTATCTGGGAATACAAGCGGGAATGTGCTCAATATGTGATCGAAATCCGCACGAGATAGACTGTAGAGATGCGCGACAATAGCATCGATCTCGTCACGCAGCCGCTGCCGCTCGGTAGGATCGGTCGCGCCCTTCGATACATCCCACTCACTACCCATAACCCCATGCCACAAATCCGCGAAGTCTGAGCGCGTGCAGGTGAGACGTGCTGCACGGGGCACGATAGCGTTGAAAAAGGGGTTGTTACGCGTCAGGCGGGGCACGGGTAGACTGTAGACATAAAACATGTTGACTGTCGTTGCAATCTTTTGCCGCAGCACGAAGTCTAAACACAAACTATTAAATACTCCGCACAAGTAGAGTAATGCGAAAATGGATTGATCACCAGCCACGATTGCAACCGTATCGCAGATTGTATTTGGTGAAATGATGGCTGCAATCAATGTGCGTTCATCTGTTGGGCGCGCGATGCGGCGATAGCCAATTCTGAACTGTCGGATTTGCTCCAGTGTAGCCTCGGATACTTGGGGTATGAGATTCTCCGCAATCCAAAATTCGTGCGGTGCGTAGTCGGAAATGAACTGATGAATCATACGTCCGTTGTAAACAGGAATCGCCCCTGGCATAGTAATAAACAGATGTCGGTCATTAGTCATGTCGAATTCTCGGTTGAGACGCGCATTCCAGGTATTCTCCTGGTGATCACTCAATAGCGGGACATTCGCGTACAACTTCTCAGTAATCGTTGCATCTTGCTGGGATTGGAACTCCATGAAGCTCAGACTGTCCGGGTTAAAGCGTTTCAGCGACTCACGCTGTATGTAAATCAAGTTATCCAAATTAGCTAGAAACGCAGGCAGATCACCAGGTGCAACAGCCACACGCGGATTAAAGCAAAATGCTGCCCAAAACCCGTCAGTTTCAGGCCCTTTCTGCGCACCTAGCAAAACGAACTTGAACGAGTGATGTACGCCGGGAAAGAAAAAACGCTCATTGCTAAAGCTGTAGATGTACTGGATATTCCCCTCGTTCAGCAGCATTTCGCGCAGGCCTTTCGTTCCCAGGTCAGTGTAAATGCCGGACGGGATCAGATAGCCTAGCCGCCCCCGATCTTGCAGCAAGCTGTACATGCGCTCTAAGAACAGCTTGTGGGTGGCTGTATCACCCTTGCCCTGCCGTGGGTAGTCCGGAGATTGACGTACATAGGCAGCGGTTTCCTCGATGGTGCGCGTTGTCGCTTTCCACAAATCGACACGGCGCGGGTCTTCGGCCTGCAACTGCTCAATGCGCCGCTCAACCTGCTGACGGTTGAGTTTGCTCTCAATATCGGGATCGAACTGGGCATAGAACTCGCGCAGGTCTGGCTTAAGGATTTCCCAGGGCGGGTTGCCGATGATGATGGTAAAACCGGGGTTGTTGAGCAGCTGCCCGTTTTTATCGAAGAATACTTCAGGAAACTCAACCCCCCAATGGAAAGGGTGGGCGCGATCCAGATCGCTGAAGTACGGCTCAAAATTCACATTCAAGGTCGCATTGAGGGAAGCAGTTAGGTTTTCGAGGTCAGTTCTGATCTGTTTATGCTCCGGCCCGTTTGGAATGCGGATCATATTCAGACGTAGATGCCGAAGTTGAGCAATCAAATCTCTATGGGGTTCCAGGTGCGGATCATCATAGCGCAGTCCGATTAGGCCATTCCCTACCTTGACGTTTTGGTTCAGAATCTGGGGCAGTCGCTTTTCATGGCGGCGCTCCATCGCGCGCATGATCAGGTTTACCACAGCGATTTCAGCGGCCTGTGGGTCCAGGTCCACGCCGTAAAGATGCGTTTCAAGGATCAGACGCGGATAGTCCCCAATTCGCTCAAGCTCTACGGTGTAATCAGCCAACTCCAGCCGCCGCTCCATGGGATTGACACCCTGCGCAGCTAGTTCGAGGTTGCGCGCTTCCAACTCCGCTTGCAACCTCTCTATCTCACTTTGGTAGAAGTCGGCCAATACATAATAAGCATAGATCAGGAATGAGCCGCTGCCGCACGCGCTGTCAAGAATACGCAGATGACGAATATCGCGGCTGGTCTTGGGCGTTTCTCCTTCGGCTGGCTCACCATTCGGCTGACCGTTGGTTGTGCCGTAGAGGTGACGGCCTAAAGTCGTATCCACGAGGTAGCGCACGATCACTTGAGGGGTATAGTAGCTTCCTTGTTTTTTGCGTGTTTCCAGGTTGTCGCGCGTGGTCACGCTGCCATTATCGAGTGCCAGCGCCTTGCCGAGATACTGCTCGTAGGTGTTGCCAATAATGTCGGCGGGCATCGAGCGATAGCGGGCTTCATATAGCTTGCCGATCAACGGCATCAGCGCATCATTACTGAACGAGGCCTGATCTATCAGCCCTTCCGCGAACAGTGCCGAGTTATGCTCCGTATCGAACCGCCGGAAGAACCGATCCAGAAACTCGTCCATGGTAAAGGTGTAGGGGTTACCCAGGCAGAGGTCGTAATACTGGCGCAGTGTGCCGGGTGTGATGACCAGATGATCTTCCGCAAAGCGCACCACTACCAAACGATCCAGAAAGCCCTGTACGACCGCCCGCAGGACCGGCAAATTGATGCTGCCATCGGGGTTATAGGTCCAGGGGTTGTTGTCGCGGCGCTGCACGATGTCTTGGGCCAGTTTCTCGCGCCATTCATTGATGAAAGCCAAGTATTGAGTGTCGATGTCGCGCGTGTAGCGCTGGTTGCTCAGCCGGTCCAGGCTGCCATTGAGAATATTGGGATAAGCGAGCTGCCAGAGTTGCTCGAACTCATCCCGATACGCCACCGGTTTCTCAAACGACAATACCAGCCAGTCACGCCGAGCATTGAACAGGCGCAACTTCTCGAAATTGGTCAGAATCGCCCAGGTTCCGCCGTTGGCGAAGGCATAGTTGATTGCCTGCTGTTCTTCTTCAGTGCGGTCTACCGCCATACCCGGCAGTGCCATTTGTCCCGGTGTAATCACCCCCGCAATTGTGCGCCGTGCTTCCGCCAGTTCTTTGATCACGCCAAAACGCTTCGCTTCGACAAAAATCGTGCCGCCAGCTTCGGGAATCAGAGTGATGTCGGGACGTCCGGCTTGGGTCGCCAGCTCATACTTGTAACGTTGCGGGTCTTCAATCGGCCACCCCAGCACATCACGCAGCAGCCGGTCGATGAATTGCCGCACCACACTAGCTTCAGTCATTTGCGCGCGATCATCAGCACTAAGCCGGTTGTAATCGTCTAGTAATTTTTGGAGGGCGTAGCGGGCTTCGTTCTCGGAAACAGACATAGCGTTCACTCGTGTTTAAGGGATGAATACACAGTCGAATTATAGTCCGGCCTGGAGATTGGCCCAAGAACTGTAAATCCTATGACGACCCCCTACCTAGCGCGCTGACGATCAGCGCGGCCAGGATAAACATAGCAGGACTGATCGGCTTATCGCCGGTGAATGTGTAAGTAGCAAGTTGTGCTTTTAGCTGTGCAACCTCTCGCTTTGTTGGGGTTAATTGGGAGGAAATCTATATGCCGGAGGCCCAGCGAAGACACTATTCTTCCTGACGCTACTTGCTGGACTTCAGATACCGATGTGAAGCGGTTCACCGATCCTGCCCATCCCCACTTTTGGCGTCCGAATGAGTACGACGAGAGCTACCCTTCCAATCGCGCGACTTCTGTCGCCCGCTGTGAGACTTCTAAGGCCATAGATCCGGCTCTAGCTTTTCCGCTTGCTTTGGGCTTCCAGAAGCCGCTCCAAGACGTGTTGTAGCTGCACCTGTAACGCGGCGACGGTGGCGAATTCGTTCGCTCATTCAGGCCTCAGTCAGTTTGCCGCCCTTCTGAGAAGCACGCGGAACCGGCTGAACGGCAGATAGGGGCACATCACTGGCATTGCAATAAGCCCTAGCCGCTCGCAGGGTGCCAGGAGTTAACCAATCCCTCGTGTAAAACTGGCTTATATGCCTTAAAAAACTTGAATAAGTCCGACAAAAGTCCCTTCCATATGTCAACTTTTGACAACTAATCGCTCCACTTTTATGGCGACCAAATGTCATGATCGGCCCTTTTTAGGCAACCAATTCATTACATCCACCCCATGTGATGCAATTGCTTACTCTTCTAGTGTTATCTATCCCGTGCGGACAGGGGTGTCCATAAACTGCAAAAAACTTAGGTTTTCGTAGGTAATTTAGGGCTAAAAAATGGTTTTCTTGATGTTTTTTGAGGTAATGGCGGCCAAATATGAAGTTTTGTGAGGTAGTAGCGACCTTTTCAGCCTTCGAAACATTTGGCTTTAGGGAGAGCAAATTCTGCTTTCGTAACGGTGATCTTGTGAAAGGCTACCGTTATTTCTTCTCTTGCTTTCACCGTTTCCTAAAGTAGCGCTGATGTTCCCAGGTACTTTGCAGATCCGTTTCCTCGTGTAAGCCGCTACGCACTTCTCACTACGCAAAGCAGGAGGCGGCCAGCCGCGGCTATCAGCAGCACAAAGGCCGGACGCGCTTGGCTAAAGTATCATGATCACTACACCAAAAGCCGGACGGAGTAACCGTCCCGCAATGACAGCAAACCGCCTTTTTGACGACTTGCCCCGCGCTATCCAACCGGTAAGGCAGTTCAGTCTGGGCAGGCTGATCGAGAACCGCTACCGCCCGGCGGCTTATTGTGTTCGGCTGTTCAGACATCCGAACTCGTGTATCGCGTTCTGATTCACGCGCGGCCAGCGTATCTACCGCCTGATGGGTGTGTTCTCGCGGTTCGGCATGAACCGTATAGGTAGATATGGTTTCTGCCTCACTTTCAGCGCGGCCCAGCAAATGATCAGCCAGGGCGCGCCATAGTTGTTTGGGCGTCAAAATTTCGCCGGTCTGGGAGTCAAAATGGGGGAGATTTTCAGGCCATTTCATGAAGGCCTGATCGCGCACAAAAGAATCGCTGTAGGCTTCTGGAATGAACAGCGGCAGATCAGCTTTCGGCGCGGTAGGCTTTTCGCTAGGCTGATAGGCGGGGGCAGCTTTTAGGCTGGTGAGCTGGCGCAACCGTGAATCTTGCAGCGCTCGCCGGGCCTTTTGCAGCTCACAGCGCCGATCATAGGCGGCTTTTTCCCCCTCAGAAGCCCGCTCGATCAGCTTTTCCGCGCTCGCCATCCGAACCTTAGCCGATCCATCCTGATATTCTTCAATGATGAATCCGTTATCGCGCTGGTAATCCGTGATCAGATCGGCGGCCAGAACCTTAGACCGCTCCACCGTGATCACGCCTACCCGATCCCGCATGCGGGCCAAGGTGGACCGGCTCACACCGATCTCAAATTGCGCTTCATAGGCTTTTTCACGCTCGCCGCCCACTTCCTGAAGCTGGGCTTTATAGACCAGATCGCAATACTGGCGAGCATTTTTGATTTCACCGGATGGCAGCTTGGCAACCGGACGATACCGCCCGGCCAGGATATTCTTCACCCCTCTGGCGAGACTTTCGATACCTAATTGAAGACTCGCGGCGGCTTTCTCACGTGCCGGTTCGTGTTCGGCATACAGATCCGCCCGGTAATCCGTCAGGGCAGCCAGTTCATCCGTATCGAGATCGCCAAATTCGGCTTGAACATCAGCCGGAATCTGCTGGTAGGTTGCCTCTCGCAGCAGATAGCCCCAGTGGGTTTGAAAGTTGGCTACCTGGCGTTCAATGGGCAGGAAGCGGTACAGCTTGCCGGGTTTGGTCCGTTTGCGGAGATTCGCGGAATTTGCAACCGATATATGTATATTGTTTTGTGTATGTAGGTCGCAAATGTCGCAAATCTCTACCACTCGCCAATAAACAAGCTGCTCCAGCGCTTTTTCTACAGTATCGCGTGATGTGTTGCGCCCGATGTGAGCCAGGGCCGCGATCAGCTCCCCGGCAGTAAAAGCCTGATCGTCTTGGATAAGCTGCGGAATCTCATGCCACAGATACCAGATCAGCGCCGCCGCGTGTTGGCGATCTACGGCGATCTTTTTGTGTGCATTCATCAACCGGCGATTCAGCACATAGGGTAAGCCCAGAGGAAAACGGCGCGGCGTGTTTTCACCGGCTTGTATGAGGTTTCCCCCCATGTATGAGGTTTCCAATACGGGCCGCCGCTCGCTGGCAACGTCGCGTGCAATCTGGCTGACATCGATTCCCAGATGATCGGCCAGGTCAACCCAGCGGGTTAACTGCCCAGCATGTTTACCCTGGCAACCGCCAATCGGCTGCCCCGGTTCTGGGCTGAATAGAAAGTCTTTGCCCTCGTGCCCATGATCGAACGGGCATGTGTAGTAACCTAGTTTGTTGCCCCGTTTGCCCAGCGCGGCGGCGATTGCCAGCCGAGTCCGCCGTTCAATTTCTTCCAGTTCGCTCGCGCTGCTGATGGAATTAGGGTTATCGACTTCCTTTAATAGCCGGTAGTTATATTCGGGCTTCTCTGGTGGCTTCTGGGTGATCTTCTCATAGGCCGCGATCAGCCGGTCCGGATCGATGCTGACCGGGGGGAAGCTGGGCCGCTCACCGGCGAATTGATACCGCTTGCCAGAGGGGTGCAGGCTGGGCGGCAAGGTTGCCAGTATCCGATCATATCGCAGCTCAACATGCTCAAAATGGGTGTCTACCTGCCCTTTTTCATCATATTGACCATGCAGGCCTGCTCGGTCCCATTTACGCGCGCCTAAGTCCAGGCTTGCCGCTCGCAGATAAACATGCCAACCACCGCCCGGTGTTTTGACAATCCATTCGTAATCGAGGGAAAGATTCAGCGCGGCTAGGAAGTGATCTAACGCGGTTCGGTTCGGCTGTTTGTCGAAGTCCACACACACCAGATCGCCCCCCAACAGAACCGCGACTCCACTCGCCTTTTTAGCTTGGTATGCCAGTGCGCGTAAGTCGGCTTTCGTCTGGCTGATAATTTCGGCGTAGGGGTGGCAGGGCTTTTTCCGATCATGAAAGATGATCGGCCTACCTAGCTTCTCATGAAAGAAGTAGGCCGCGTTCAAGAGGGATATAGCTGGCTTATTGCCAGGATGATAGTTCGATGTTAAACTATTTACAGTGTTGCTCATATCCTTATCCTGTGAGCAATGCTGATCGAGTCGGCCTTCGCACAAATGGCCGATATACTCCCGCCGCGCGCCATGCTGACCACATGGGGCGCTTTTTTGGGGGGAGGATTCCCGTTCAGTTGGTAAAAATACAAACGGCCCAAAACATGTGATTTCTCATCACATGCGGGCCGTTTTTTTTGCTGCCTATACTTTTAACCCGCTTGCGCGGGGGATAACCGGCGTAAGTTAGTAGGGTGACTTATTGCTCTTGTCTCAACAACAAAACGCTGTTATCCTTAAATCATCAAGTGGCACTAAAATAGCCACTACGTATAGGCAGGCTATGGTTGTTGTCCGCCAAGACTGAAGCCAACCATCAGCCCGCATAAAACCCCCGCCGCTACTTCTCTGAAGTGGCGGCTTCGTTTTCCGCCTTAGTAACGGTTTAGGGTGTGCTTGTTATTCGCATCAGCATAAATCATTCATCTGCTTGTGGCAACTCATCAAGGCCGCCCTTCGCATAAAATTTAGTTTAGCACGTTTTTTTGCCTATTTGGTGTCGGAACCGGTTCTGACACCACCAAAATCTAAAATTGATTATCACGGTAGCGTTTTCGCATCTGTTTAAATCGATTATTGTTGCCTGCATACGGTTCTAACAGGATGTCTAAAGCCTGAGATTTTGGAAATTCGAGCCGGTGATCGGGTATGAGTTGGCGTTCTGCTTTGAGGCGATCTCTTAGTTCGGTTGCGGCATCTTGTTGTTTCATACCCACATCCATAAGTTTTTGAAGCTGTTCGCCCAGATATTCGCTTACGGCGTCTTTTGCTCTCCCGCCAATAGTGATTTCGCTGAGCGTTTCACTCAACTTATCTGCGAATTTACCCGTCATTAAAGGCGTTTGCATAAGTTGCTCACCCGTAGCATCACGACCTATGACAAATTCTGTAATGGCGTTATGGAAGGCGATTAACTCATCATACAGAACAGGATCAATCTCCTGAATGCTCGCACCAGTTGCGTCGATCATAATTTTTTCTAGTTCAAGGTACTGGTCGTAAATCGCGCGAGCATCTTCTCTCAGTAAAATTCGCGCTGCTTCTCTTATGCCTGCGGTCCGCAGTCTTAGGAAATCGACGGCTCGCGCCGCGCCTACTACTACCGCCAGAAGCCTGTTGAAACTATCATTTACCGGCTTTATCCGAGCCATGATTTGTTCGGAAGCATGCTCTATTCCTAGCTGATAGCCCTGTTTGTTTCCCACTTGGATACCCGCGTTATAAACCAGGGGGAGAACGTCTAGAACCTTCTGTCCATCCTCAGTAGGCATAGGTAGCTGTTTTTGTATTTGCAGGCGATTTTTACTCACTTGCCCGGCCTTTTCAGGTTTTGCGCCCCATACCCGCGAATCGAGTTAAGTAACAGCATGGCGCTATCTTCCGGGCTGAATGCCGGTTCTGGAATCACCGCTGAAGGGACACTAATTCGCGGCGGGCTGCCTGCTCGTCTGCGTGGTCCCGACATATCCAAACCGGAAGAAACGATCACCTTTTCATCAGGAATCGCCGCCGGTTCGCTATCATTTTGACGGTTGTTTTCCGGTCCCGATCTGGCTACGCTTTGGACTCGCTTTTCGGCGGTTTTGCCCTTTTCCACGACGGCGCGCAATTCGACCAGCTCGCGCATGATCGCGTTGAATTGCTCGCTGGCGCTGGTGTCGCTGCTTTCCGGCTGCGCCGGTTCCGGTAATTCCATTTGTTGCTGCACGGTTGTCGTTTGCACGAGCCGTTTTTCCGGTTCTGGGGCGATCTGCTGGCCGAGAATAGCGGCATAAAGGGCGCGCCGGATAAATTCACCCCTCTGGCCGGGCGGCAGGCTTTCGAGGTGATCAAAGATTTCCTGATCGCGCTCGCTGTCACTGTATAGCACAAATTCAACCCGTTTGATTTCTCCGGCATGCCGTTGTTGGCGCTGCTGTTTGATTTTCTGTTTGGGTGTCATTTTTCCGCCTGCCTTTTTGTCTTCCGTAACCGTTCCGGTCTGTTTTCCGGCTGAAATTGGCTGTCTTCCGTAATGCCTGCCCTTGAAAAAGGGCGTTATAACACGCCCTGAGCGTGCTAACTCTGGCGCTGCAATTCGGCTTTGAGTAACCGCATATGCCCTTCTGCATTCATCAGTTCATAGGGTACGTTTTGAGTGTGGGGGTATTCTTCTCGTAGGTGAATGACTGCCGGGTAACGCTCTTTCAGATGCTGGGCAACCATATAGGACACACCACCGGCCAGGATTACCCGATCCACGTCGCCTAACCCGTTCCACTGTTTTTGAAAAATATCCGCCTCGATCAGATCGGCCAAACGGCTGCCCAGATCGTCAATCCAGTCTGCCAGGTCAACCCGTTCTTTGCTTTCGCGCAGCACGGCGTAACCGTTGCGCAGATGGGCTTCACATTCCTGTTCGGTCCAATCTTCTCCAAACTCCTGCATAGCCCACTGCTGCATGAGGTGGTACACGCCGCTGATCGAATTGGTCAGACTTTGGGCGCTGTTCTCCAGCAGAACCGGCCCTTCAAAAATGGCACTGTCTACTGTCCGGTAGCCACCATCGACAATACCCGTTCTGCCGGTGGCAAACTGCGGGTTAGCAAAGTGGCCCGATTCATCCAGCATGTAAACGGCAGCCGCGCCCGCGCCCTCTGGGTAAACGTGCCCTATTTTGGCATTGAGGGTATAGGTTCGGCGGTTGTATTCCACCTGATAGCATCCGGCCAGGTCGTACAGCTTACCCGCAAAACCATAGTAGATCGGCGGCACATTCAGCCACCATATCACGCTCGCCTTAATCTCTGTGGCGTCATTGTCGATCAGCGCATCGAGGGCTTTTACCGTGCCAGCCAGGATCAAGGTGAGCTGATATTCAGAACCGATCCGGCTTTTGTCAGTAATGCGGGTTTTCAGGCCGGGTAGCAGGTTTGCAGTTTCACCTACGGCGAATGACTTGCGATCCTGATAGTCACCTGTTTCGGCGTTCTGGCGTGAGATGTGAATGGTAAAGCCCTGGCTACCGCGCCCATCTAATCGGATGTCTTCGACTTGCTGAATCACAGAGGGGAAAACCAGCGCCTGCCCTTGCTCTGAGACAATGCACGTTGTCCCGTTGCCCGCATCGATGGCGAGATTCAATTCTGGTTTGATCGTCATACGTTTTTTACCCTTTGGCATGGTTTTATTTCCTTGTCAGAGGGGGCAAAATGCCCCCATTTTTATTCAAAAATTGGTGCCGATTATTCAACCAAATCGGAGCTTACAAGTCCTCGAAGTTCAGTTTAATATCCTTCAAAATGGCTCCGGATCGGCTCATCAGCAGTGAAAAGATTTGCTCTGGCGTGGTTTGGGCAAGCATATCCCGGCGTGCGGTAGTCGAGTCGGCTGATGGATACAGTTCGACAATTGGCCCCGTGCCTGGCACAAACCGTAATTTGCCATTTTTGCTCAGGGTAATCCTCACTTGCATATGCAAATTCCAGACTGTAGCGTTTGATCGGCGGCTGCCCTTGCTTGACTTGCTTTTGGTGTTAGTATTTGTGTGGGTCATGATAAGCACTCCTTATTGTGACCTAACCCGGCTGGCAGCTTTCACCTGCTGGCCGGGTGCGTTTTGGGAAATAAAAAAGCCCGAAAGAAAACGGGCTTGAGGTATGCAAAACCAAAGTATCATGTGCTATACTGAGGTTGCGCACCAGTTTTGCGCCGCACGCCCGGAGTGTTACCAGCACTCAGTCGGGCGTTCTTTCTTTCTGCAAGTAGTGTACAATGAATTAGATACATATGCAAGCTACGTATTCGTAGTTTAATTTTTAACCCTGGGCTATCCACTTGTAAGGGTACGCAAAGCCATGACAACACCAACAGAAGCCGCACGCATTGCCGGTATTTCGCACGATACAACAAAGCGCTGGCTTGAACTGTATGCCGACTTTTTTTCCCCCAGCGCCAAACCGCCGAAGGGCTATGCACGGGTTTTGAGCGATCAGGATTTGCGTCTTTTGCTCATGATAGCCAGCCTACGCAATGAGGGGTTACAACATAAGGACATAACGGACCGGCTGAAAGATGCCCAGCTTAATGACTGGCGCGATCTTCCCCCGCTGCCTATGCAAGGTGAGACAATTGCCCTCGATATGGCCTCCAACCGCGCCCGCGAAATTGCAGAAGTAGCGGTATTGAGAACCGAACTAAACCACCTCCGAACGGCCCTAGAAGCCGCTGAAGGCCGAGTTAAGCTACTGGAAGACCAATTGCAGCACAAAGAGGGCATAGAAGCCCAAAATACAAGCCTACAACTAGAATTAGAACGCGCCCGCTCCGAAGTGGCCCGGCTAGAAGGGCAGCTTACCGCTTACAGTTTTGGCCGTGAAAAGCCGATCAATGTAGGATTAATCATCGCCGTTGCGCTGCTAATGGGTGCGGTGTTGGTTGTGTTAGCTGTGCTAGTGGGTGCGCTTGTAGGGTAGGGGGATATGGGTGGACATAGAAATGAACCGGAAAAGCAGACTAATTTTCCGTTTGAAGATCCGCCAATACTTGATCAGCTACCTAGAGCGTGTTATGCACTTTAGAGCGCATAAGCAATAAGCTGGACGAAACGATGAGCCATCAAGATAGCGAAGGCCAAGAAATGCAAGCCTTTCAAGGCATCAGGCAAACGCTCATAGTCACGAGTAAGGCGACGGAACCGAGCCAGCCAGCCCAAGCTGCGTTCGACGACCCACCGGCGGGGCAAGAGCACGAAGCCTTTTTTGGCGTCGGGCAACTTGACGACCATCAAGCGTATCCCCTGTTCAGCGGCAGCTTGAGCCGCATCGTCGCCGGTGTAGCCCTGGTCCACAAAGGCGATTTCGACGCTCTGACCCGTCACTGCCTGAACTTCCTGCGCCAACTGCGCGACTTGGGCGCGGTCCTGTTCGTCTGCAGCGGTGACATACAACGCCAACAAATGGCCCAACGTATCGACTGCCATGTGGGTCTTGCTGCCTTTGCGCCGCTTGGCTCCGTCATAGCCTGCGCGCTCACCACTTTCCGGACTGGATTGCAGCGTTCGGCTGTCGAAAATAGCCGCGCTCGGTTGCGTGTTGCGTCCTGCGGCCAGCCGCAGCACCTCGCGCAGGTCGTGGACCATAGCCTCAAACACGCCCGCTTTCAACCAGCGTTGCATTTGCTGATAAACCGTGTGCCAGGGCGGCAAATCGTTGGGCATCATGCGCCATGCTATCCCGCCGCGCACAATATAGCGCAGCCCATTGAACACCTCCCGCAGGGAATGCTCCCGTTGCGGTGCGTCTTCGGTCATCAACGTCAGATAGGGCGCGACAAACGCCCATTCGTCGTCACCTACGTCACTGGGGTATGCTTTTCGTTCGCTCATACCCTGAGTTTATCATTGGGCACTTCAAAAGTGCATAACACGCTCTAAGCTGCTCCAACAAGTCAGCAAGGCGAAGCAGGATGAAGTCCCAGCGGCAGAAACACAGCCGTGATCCGGGGAACTAATTCACGTAGGATCAGGCAACGAGTTGTGTTGCCATTTGAACCTGTAGCACGCATAATAAAGAGGTAATCAAGAGAAGTGCCTTATAGAGGGGCAACCGTGGCGCGGATCTTCATTTCCTACAGTCGGGCTGATCACCAGTTTGTAACCGATCTCGTGCCACTGTTGCGCCGTGTCTATGGTATCAACTGTTTGTGGTACGACCATGAGATTAATGGTGGTAATGATTGGTGGCAGCTTATCCTGGTTCAGATTGCTCAGTGCGAGCTATTTATTTATCTGATTTCCAATGAATCCCTTCGATCACCCTACTGTCAAGCGGAATTACGCGAAGCACTTCGCCTAAACAAACGATTTCTTCCAATAATAGTACGCCCCAAAACAAAGTATCCGGGTAGGCACGCCGCAGATATCCGTGACGTGCTACAACGCACCCAGTATGTTGATATGTCCTATGGATTCAAAAATCCAGAGATATTGTCTGAGTTGTACGCGTCCATCAACGATCTCCTGAGTCAAATACCTGACATTCCTTCAAGCCCAAATAGTAGTGATCCCGTGGAGCAGCCCCAGGTATTAGACGAACGAACAATCCTGCGCTTACCTTGGTCGCTTCTTGCAGCAGTAGTGGCGATGGTTGTGATCGCGTTCGTGATTGTTATATTGGCGCAAATTGGCGGAGACGACGACAAGGAATCGGGCAGAAAGACAACCAAGATCGTGCAGGTTACCGGAACGCCAGAGCCAACGCTGACCTTTACCGATTTGCCAACCCTTACATCAACTCCGACTCACACACCGACTCTGTCCGCTACAGACCAGGAAGCAACGATCCAGGCACTGATGAATCTAGCCGCGATCGAAGATGCGCAGACCGTGCAAGCTGCTGAGCAGCAGACCGCAGATGCGCTCACGGCAACAGTGCAAATGGCGGGTTCATACGACCTGGAAACAGCAACAGCATTGACAGCGATTGCTGCACTATGGACACCAACACCTACCCCCGATCTACGAGCAACAGCCAATATGCGACGGACCGAAACGCAGGAGGCGCTGATCGCTTGGGCAACAGGTACACAAGTAGCTTTGGATTTGACAGCAACAGCGAATGCTTATGCTACTGGAACACAGGCAGCACTGATCGAACAAGCCACTCGTACACAGTCTGCTTTGAATTTGACGGTGACAGCAAATGCACATGGGACAGAAACGAAGGTTGCCCTTGATCAGGTAGCGACCTCGAATGTTCAGGCCAATGCGACACAGTTTTCTCAGGCAACTCAGAATGCTTATGAGTCTAGTACAACAATCGCGCTTCAACTCACAGTAATTGCTCAGGATCAGACATCAACTGCAATACTATGGACTGCTACGTCGACTGCAACATACACGCCAACCAGTACTTCTACGTGGACGCGCACTCCCACACCGACTGCAACCAATATGCCAACCGCTACTTCTACGTGGACGCGCACTCCTACACCGACTGCGACGACTGCTAGCACCTGCACCGTTACAAGTAATAGTAATGTCAATTTGCGTAGTGATCCGGGAACGGAATATCAGATAATTGGCACTTTTAACGCAGGACGCAATGAGACCGTAACTGGTCTGGCTACAGGCAGTGACAAATACATGTGGTGGCAACTCGGTTCTGGGGGATGGGTACGTTCTGATCTGGTAAGCCCATCCGAAGGCTGCATTGATTTGGTTGTCCAGATGGCACAAACTCCCGTTAATCGTAACGCTGATTGGGTTCCTGTCACTCAAACGTTTGATGGTGTGGAAATGGTTTTGGTTCCTGCAGGGTGCTTTGAAATGGGTGATTATTGGGCGCAGCATCGTGTATGCTTCGAGGAGCCATTTTGGATAGACCAAACTGAGGTAACCAATAAGCAGTTCGCAGTATTCAATGGGCAAGCAGCAAAGATATCGTACTTCTCTGGTGATGATTATCCGCGTGAGCAGATCACTTGGTTTGAGGCGCACGATTTTTGTGAAAGCCGGAAGGCTCGGTTACCGACTGAAGCTGAATGGGAGTATGCTACTCGTGGACCGGACGGATTGTTCTTTCCTTGGGGTAATGAATTTGATCCAAGCAAAGTGATCGGATACCGAACGTTTCCTGACGGTACAGCCTCAGTCGGCAGCTTACCGGCAGGTACATCGTGGGTTGGAGCACTAGACATGAGCGGGAACGTATCGGAATGGGTTGCGGATTGGTACGACCACTATTTTGGAGGAATCGTTGATAGTGTAGTTAATCCAAGTGGCCCTTTGACAGGGGAGTACCACGTTTTACACGGTGGCTCGTGGAATGATCAAAATGCAGGTGACTTCTTTGCATGGAACCGCGACAAACGCTCCCCAGAGATTTCGTTCAGCCACTGGGGATTTCGGTGTGCCCGTTCTAATTAAGAGCGAGGTATTCGCAAGTCGGTGGATATGATTCGAGAAGATGACCTCAGCACACTGGGTGCGGTTTCGGATCACTGACGTTAATTCTATGCGAATCTTGATAATCTGCGCATCCTGGCGGTCGCTTTTTCGGAACCGGTTCCCATATAACCGAGGGTGGGGCATAAATTCCCACCGTAAAAAGAGAGCCGATTCGGGTAAAGTTGATGGTTCCTACCTGACAACTTAACCGAAAAGGCTCAACACAATGGTATCGCCGGATCATCCCTTGATCCACTTGTTGGCACTGATCGATCTGGTTTGGGCGGAGCCAGAAGCCGGACGACCAGGGCGCGGTGTGCCGAAAACGTACAGTGAGCAAGTCATGTTCAAGGTGTATGTGGTCAGTCTGTTGAAGACGTTGTGGGAACGGCGGTCGTTGTGGCGATTTCTGCGAGGTAATCCGACGGTTGCTGCCGCGTGCGGGTTGGTCCGTGTGCCTGATCGTCGGACGTTGGACCGGCGATTGGCCGAGATAGCCGCTCATGCCGAAGAACAAATTCGGGCCTTGGGACTGGTCTTGTCGGTTGAGGCTGTCACGAGCAGTGTCGCCGCCGCCAGTGACGGGTCGGCGTTTGCGACACCAGGGCCAGTCTGGCATAAAAAAGATAAAGAGGCCGGGATTGTGCCGGAAGGCTTGCACGGATTGGATCGGGAAGCCGATTGGATTCAATCGACCTATCATGGCTGGGTCTACGGCTACAAAGCGCATGTTACCACCAGCGTTTCGATGGCGACCGTCCGTGTCGTCTTGGACGCTACCGTGACCGGCAGTGCCTGTGAGAGTCATGTGTTGAAAAACCGGATTGCGACCTTGCCGCCTACGATTGAAACCTTGCTGCTTGACGCGGGCTATGATGATGGCGATTTGATTGACCGTTGTGCCCAACGCGGGATGACCGTGCTGGCCCCTTTGTCTAAACCCGTGGGTCAATCCACGCTCCAGGTGCGCCGTGACCGGGCGGCTTATCTGGCTTCGGACGCGGGCAAAGCCTGGTATAAACAGCGCGGAACTAGTATCGAGCCGTTCTTTGCGACTATCAAAGACCTGTTTGACTTGGACCCGCTGCCCGTTCAAGGGAAAGTCAAAGCCTCCGTCTTCATCTTATTGGTCTTATACGCTTGGAATCTGATTGTGCTGTTCAATTTTCTCAATGATCGTCCGTTGGGTGTGGTTAAACCGATTCTTGATTGCCTATGATTTATGCCCCACCCTCATATAACCAAGTCTTTTGACCTCCCTATAAGAACCGCGCATAACAGTGAGCAGCTTTGGGGAGCTTCCGTACCGAAGGGGCGGACATGGCGCGTATCTTTATCTCTTACAGCCGCCAAAATAAAGAATTTGCTCATCAACTGGCTGCCGATCTCGATCAGCTTGGCGGTGATGTGTGGTTCGATGTGGACGATATCCATCCAACGGAGGATTGGGCCGACACCATCCATCAGGCATTAAAAGAATGTCAGTTGATGATTATCGTCATCTCTCCCACCTCAATGGCCTCCAAAAATGTTGCCCAGGAATGGAAGTTTTTCCTTAGCCTCGGCAAGCCGATCTTGCCCGTTCTGCTCGAACCGGCAGAGGTCCATTTCCAACTCGCAAACTTGCAGTATGTGGACTTTCTGAACCAGGACTACGAAACGGCTTTTGCCCAACTTCACTCCGAGCTGCGGCGGCAGGGACAGTCTCTTGCTTCACTAACCCAACGCGATCCACACGTCCGTATTCCGACTCAACCCGCCCTGCGATCCTACAATCGATCCAATCGCACAATGTGCGCAATTGGTGCGACAGTCATCTTACTGATCGGGATCGCTGCCCTGCGGTTACTGCTCAGCCAGGGGGATGATGATAAGGGGGGAGACAAGACTGCGACCGCTACAAATCAGGCAGCAGCCCAGCCAACAGATGAAGTAGCTTCAGCGCCAACAGATGATCGATTACAACCGTTGTTAGCCCAATATACCCAGACAGCAGCAGCATACCCGACAGAAACTCAGATTCCGACACAAACACCCAACGGAACAGAAACCCAGCAGTATTGGGAAACGGTGGCGGAAGAAACAGTGATTGCAGGATGGACAGCCACGCCAAACCCATCTCTGAATGGACCTACAGCGACCTGGACACCTAAACCACCCACGTCTACATCAACTTTAACACTTACGTCCAGCCCAACCCTGACACCAACTGATATACTGCAACCGACGCAGACGCCGTTGCTTGAAACTACGACCAGTCAAGACACCACATCCAGGCCATGCATCGTTCGGACTGATCAGCTTTATGTGCCAGTCCGTGTCGGGCCAGGAACAAACCGTTCAGCCCGGGCAAATTTTCCAATCAATACTGATATTCCAGTTGTCGGAAAGGCAATGGACGAGTCTGACACGCTGTGGTGGAACATCCAGCCGCCAGGATACGACCCGCTCGAAGCAGATCGCTACTGGGTGGTAGCGGAAGATGTAGAAGAAGTCGGCGGATGCGACATGGTAAGTAACGTTGACGCATCTCAGGTAGTTCCTTTCGAAGAATCAAATGCAGATAATAATGGCTCCTCAGGCAATGGTGGCTCATCGCCAGTTATTACAAGAATTAATATTCCGCCTAATGGACGCAAGTATTGCTCTGATTTTCAATATTCGATAACGTGGAATGATCCTGACGGTGATGCTGTTCGCATCGAAGAATTGAGTATGTCACTAACTTCAGTCAATATTTCGGGCAGTAATGGAACCTATGACTGGGGTCACTGGTCATGTGAGTTCAGTTACTGCACATATGTTTTCCAGGTGGTAGATGCAGCAGGAAATCGCTCTAATCTATTTTCTCGTCGAATCTATTGCCCATGAGTTATACACGCAACTGTTCCCTTCTCCCCTCGCTGCCCTTTCTCCTCATTCACGCTAGAATAGGTCCAACACAACAACTTACTCTTACCGTCGAGGCCTATTTATATGCCCAAACTGCCCCTTGCCCAACTGGAACGCCATCTCTACGCTGCCGCCGATATTCTGCGCGGCAAGATGGACGCCTCCGAGTTTAAGGAATACATTTTCGGTATCCTGTTCCTGAAACGTGCCTCCGATGTCTTCGACGAACGACGCGAACAGATCATTTCCTACAACCTCCACGCGGATGCAACCAGGACGAGGCCACGCGCCGCGCAGAACGCCGTGAAGAGTATCACCAAACAGGCGCGTTTTTTGTCCCGGCTTCAACATAGCGGCGAAGCATCGCTAAACTGTTCCAACGGTTTAATGCTGATTAGGCGGACTCATCAGCAGAAATCCCCCAAACGCACCCGAAAATGGAGATGTGTTAGGGGATTTAAGAGGGTTTTGTAATGAAGCCTATCTCAACCCACAGTTATAAAGGCAAAGCACACTCCACTTATTCCTAGAATTTCTAAGTAGGCATACTAGCCAAAGCGCCCCTTTTCGGCACAGTTCTTGCAAATATCACGGTATAAATGTTCTGCACAAGTCCATTTACCACATTTAGAGCATTTTTGGAGATCACCGGGCTGTGAATAATCATCTTGTTCAGAAGATCTGGTAACGTAACGATCATCATATAGCCAGTCGCCGTCAGCATTTTGCATGGCGGTAGTGGACCGAGGATTAGGCTCTTCGTAGGATACGGTTTCAGAACCTGGAACTGTGCTAACTTTGCCACAGATGTGACATTTGAATTTCCCCAATTGTTTAACTTTCTTTGCAAGTTCGGCGTCTCGCTGAGCTTGCTCACGCGCATGCTGTTCGTCTTGACGGCGTTTAGCCTCCTCCAGTTCCTGTGCTCTACGACGTTCTTCTTGTTGATAACGCTCATCAACTTTTCTTTTCCAGTCATCAGTCATTTGAATCTCCTTATTTATTATAATAAAATATCATATGCGTAATAACGACAACGATTCGCCATATAAGATTATTTAATACTAATTATTATAGGCGTTTTTATTCTGCTGTAAACAAACGATGAGGGTTTTCGCATCAGTTTACAATCGCTCATGTCAACTATGGGAGGAAAGATGGAAGCGAATCAGTATCTCCGATCTGTGCTGAAAGCCCAGACTCTTGGACATGGCTCTAATACTTGGTTCAAAATTGTATAGAGTTTCCGATTTCTACAGTGTCTCTTAGCATCGCCCGTTATCCAAACCTTGTAAATGAAAATCAGAAAAACGATGGAGAATTCCAAATGTGGATTAGCCCAAAACATCGGACGGATGAATTTGAGTTTCCTCTTAATATAGATGACTTGATTACGATTCATGAAGATCGAGTTCAAGGATGGTTTTTAAACATAGCTCAAGCTCTCATTCCGAATCATGCAAACGATTTTGTCATCCTGATGATCGTTGCGGCGTTTTTTGAAGGTCATACTATTTTTCTCAACGGCGCGGACAGCAAAGATCAATCAGGAAAATTCTTCAAGCAGGGCTTTAAAGCTGTAATGCAAAATCAATGGATAGACTCAGAAGCCGAGCTAGATGCTGTGGCCCATATGCTTTGGAGTCAAGTACGGAACGGATTGTTTCATACGGGAATGATTTACTCACAGGCAGCACTCTATAGAGGAACCGATAAAGAACAACATCCTCCTGTCAAAGTATATCGAGAGGAGTTGATGCCAGGCTTGAAGGGACCAGACTACTTAGTATTGAATGCTCCAAAGTTACTCGAAATTGTACAGGCTTATTTTTCAAACTACATTGCAAAACTAAGAGATCCAAGCGAAGTAGAGTTGCGAAACAATTTTCAAAAGGGATGGGAAATTCAAATGAGTATGAGAAATTCTTAATAAGCTAAACTCAGAGCGCCTGAAACATGAGCGCTTTTTGTTTACTCTATTGGCTGAAAATTAGGCCGTACTGCTTTGATACGCTTACATAACATCTAAGTGTAATTTTATAAATTCAACCGCCTCATCACCTCGCCCATCTCTTCGTCGGTGATACCCAGATATCGCTTCGTATACGAGAGGTCGTTGTGATTGAGCTTGTGCATAATAAGGGTTAAATCCACTCCATTCATTCGAGCATGATAGCCCCAGGTTTTTCTGAGGCTATGGGTGCCGAAGTTGCCGCGCAGCCCGACTTCTTGGCAGATGGTGGAGATAAACTTCCAAACCCATCCACGCTTGATAGCTTTCCCATATTCGCCGGTTCTGGTGTTAAAGAACACGAAGTTATCCAGATTCTTCTCAACTTCCGGATATACCACTCGATATTGTTCAAGTGCCTCTTGAATGCTTTCATTTATCACCACTTCCTGGCGCTTCCCCCGTTTTTCTTCCCGCATCCAAAATCGGTCCACGACCTGGCCGTGTTCATCAATGAAATCCCCAATTCGCAGTTGCAACAAGTCTGATACTCGCAGTGCGGTATTTATCCCCACCACGAAAAGCAGTAAGTCACGGTAACGATCTTGGCCGCGCAGCAGATTTTTGATTTGAGCAATCTTCTTTTTGTCCCGAATTGGTTCGACAAAGTCCATCGTTTGAGGCCTTTCAAAAGGGTGATTTTATATAAACATAATAGCTATCAAGACATAATATGTCTACTAGGAGGACTAAGCGATAAGGGCACAAGGTGTTAGTTTAAGGGGAAAAGGGGTTATAGTAGACACAATCCCGATTGTGTCCACTAAGTTCCCTCAGTATCTAAAAAACAAGGCGGGTTGTATTAGCAACTCGCCTTGTAACTCCTAACAAGCAAAGTTAGACGATTAGGTATCCAGAGTTAGGGTATTTCTCACCAACTCAAGAAGTCTTTCAGCTGTTTCAAGATTCCCCATGCCTAATTCAACAGCTGTAAGCATCTCTAAATCGACTCCAAGCAGCTCTATGAGTTTGAGACGTGAGTAGCGAGCAGACATGCGTAGACATCTTATCTGTTCTCCCATTTCTCTTACTTTCTCTGCCTCTTCATTCGGTTGATATAAGCAAAGAGTCTGGTACTTTGTTAGTGATTTGAACATGGTATTAGCTTGTATAGTAAAGTCCTCACCGTTCTTGTCAACTCCTTGACCATGTTGCAGGGGCCTAGAAGAGCCCGAATCACTATGCATGTGCATTTGCTTACTCTCACTATTCTTGCGTTTTACAGGTAGCATTAGGCAAAGTAAATGAACTCTGCCAGTCGAGATTCTTCTAGTTTTCGACATTGAACTAATTAGAGAAGGTGATCGCATAGATTTGATATACCAAAACTTGAAAGTATCAAATCTAGCCCTTACGAATCGATTTAGACGCTTTGAGTTAATGTATACAGGCAGCAAATAATACAGAGATAGACCAGCAAGTAGGTTGTTAGCCTTATATTTTATCCATCTCTTGTTAGCTATTTGTTCCTGCATCACATTTCCTCCTTTCGTCATCTCTATTAGTCCCACTTCTCATGTTAGATTTGTTTTTTTACCGCTGTGCTTTGTCCGAAAGACAACATGTCGTCGAGTTTGCCTGGTCAGGCGGGGAATTCATTTTAGGCTACCTGACCAGGCCTTCTCGCTGACTTTAGAGACCCATCTTTGCAGCTCGGTTCCGCAGATAATTTACTGTCCGGAAGGCGAGCTTTCGAACTGCCTGCTCGGAATCGTTGTGATCGTCTGCAATTTCCTTATAACTCTGGTCATCCAGGTAGTGGTGTTCGAGCACCATCTGCTGCCGCTCCGATATGGTTTCCATTAACCATGATGCGGCTAAACGAATTTCCTTTTGACTTAAGATATCTTCAGGTAGGTCTGCATCTGGATCCACGAGCTCTTCTTCGCCTTGAACGAGTGCTTCAATCGAGATGAGTATCTTTTTGTTCTCTAGTGAGCGAAAAAAGGAGCGTATTTGGTTCAAGGCTATGGTTTTGACATATGCTGTAAAACGCACACCTTTATACCTATATTGCCCCCGAACAACCGCTCTGAAAGCTCGAAAAACAGCATCTTGTGTGAAGTCTTCTACAAAGGGGTCATCAATCCTCATACCCACTTTGCTTGCCACATAGATGAGCACTTCACGTTCACCGCTTGGATACCATTTCTCAAATACGGTCACTCGTTGCTCTTGATTTGGAGTGTAGCGTGCATCCAATAACCGACTCAGCTCCAACGGGTCGTCATCCTCCGAACTCCGCACCATATCTTCCATACCTCCTCACTCAATGGCGCTTTGTCACCGGAGTGCAAAGCACTATGCGGTTGTTAACGTGCGTGGGTTTCACACCCCATCTTTGTCTTCTAACACTATAACGCGATTTTCATGAAATTGGGACATCACGTTTTTGAAAACAGCCTGTTTCTGACAAATTTTCCTTTCATGTCCCAAATAAGGGCATCTAGAGTTTTTATAAGTAGAACGGCCAATCAAAACCGCTCGCACCTTAACAGGTGAATATGGATAAGGAGCACAAAGTGACAACACTAGTAATCGTAGATCACGACAGT
>DATAMF010000539.1:0-3926 GCA_036260665.1 Aggregatilineaceae bacterium
GATGGTTATTAAGACTAGCCAACCGCGTGGTTTAGTCACTTGCATTAGCGCATCCAATTGTTCTGGTGAAGCTAGACGATCCTGCGCTTGTTTTTGAAAAACTTGGTTTTGCATAAAATTTCACCCTACATAAAGATGTTCTTTCAAAACACTACTTGCTATTCATTTTACTGCCATTTTTACGATTAGACTTACAGGTGATGCGGATTGAAGGTTTCCCCATTGGGGACATGGCGCAAAAAACGCGCAGTCTACCCACCTCGTACTCTCAAAAACTCCGTAAATCCATGAACTGAGGCGGGATCAAGCCTGAACCGACTGGTAGAACAGAGATGTCTCTTACCTGTGGGGGCCAAAAAGTCAATCCACGCTGAAACTGGGTAGAATTCCGCGCAGTATCCAACTGTAACGAGCAGCATTCCCCCTCAAAGGTAAGTCAACCATTGATAAGCAATCCTATAGACGAAAAGCTAAAGCAAGTTATTCAACAAGGGATGACCTGGCTTGAGACGCGATTCAAACACTAGACCAGACCAGCGACAAGCAAACAGGTGATGGGAACGCTGGCTGATTTGAAGCGAAGCAAACGCGAATTGCTCGCGGAGAACATGTTCTTACGGCAGCAGTTGATCGTGTTGGAACGACAGGTGGGCCGCCCGCAGATGACCCCGCGGGATCGGCAGATATTGGTTGTGCTGGCTACCTCACACATCCGTTCGGAATTGAGAGGAGATTCATGGCTCAAACGGCCTGACGATGATACGCATGGTGGAGTCCTCCAAGAACCGGACGCGCCACGATTTCACCCTCACCTGGTCGTGATGCTTCAAGCTGAGCGGGAATACACTGGTGAATGCATTGATGAGGACGATCGTCGTTGAAGTACGGCACATACTCGTTCACCAGGCGACGCAATTGCTTCTCACTGAGAACCAGGATGTGGTCGAGACATTCACGCCGTAAACTGCCGATGAAGCGCTCGCAGTACGCATTGGCGCGTGGGGCGCGTATCGGGGTGCACAGCACCTCAATCTCAGCGGCTACGTTCGCGAAGTGTTCGCCGAATTTCCGGTCATTATCCCGGATCAGGTAGACGGGTTGCTCCCCAAAGGGTGTGGTCTCCCGCAGTTGGTGGGCGACCCAGGCGTCAGTGGGGTGCCGCGTCACGTTGACATGGACCACCCGTCGCGACTCCAATTCGATGATCACAAACACGAAGATGGTGCGGAAGAACACATCATAGGTCTGCACAAAGTCACAGGCCCAGATGTCCGCCGCGTGATTACGCACAAAGGTGGACCAGGTTTGTCCGCTGGGACGCAAGCGTGGCATACGCGGCAGATACTTCTGGATCGTGCGCTTGCTCACCTGGATACCCAATTTCAACAACTCGCCCCGAATGCGCTCGGCGCCCCATAATCGGTTCTCGGTGGCCAACTGCCAAATCAGGCGCATCGTCGTCATAGATAGCATCGCCGGATGAGGTTTTGGGTTGGCTTTCGATTGGCGCCGCCATACTACCTTGAACAACTCGCGGTGCCAACGGAGCAAGGTGTCCGGTTGGACAATGTGCAAGGCATCTTTCCAGGAAGGCAACAAATGCGCCCACAAGACCAACAACCGCCGATCCTGATTGGTGAGCGGTGGCCGTTTCTTCTCTCGACCCAAGACGATCACTTGCTGCCGTAGAAACGCGTTCTCCACCACTAACTCCGACCGTCCCCGTGTCAGGTCGGCCACTGCGCCCAGTACCAGCGACTGATTTGTTGGCTTAACCCAACGCTGAATAGATGGTGCCAGTAGTTTCAAAATCGGATACATGAGAATCCAGAGCACACGGCAGCTGAGGCGCAGCATCACAATTCCTTTCAAGACAAAGTCCGATCACAAACCGGGCTAGTCTATTGCAGGTCGTGGATCCGTGCTAATTCGTGGGGTTTCGTATGTTCAAACCAATAGCATTTTTTTCGCCTGATTTCGAACGGATGTGTGAGGTAGCCAGCACAGGGCATTTCAACTGGCACTGACAGAATGGCAAGCAGCCACGGCTGCGCCCGAACAACATAGCAACTGGCCTCAGTTTTATGCCAATGCACTGCGAGATGCTTTGTTGAAAACGAACGTCCGACGTCAGGAAGTGCTGAACGATATGACGATTGAGGATTGGCGGTTAGCCGTTACCCGTGAAATGCAGGCAGAACGCTGGTATGAAGTTGATAAGATCAGTTCAATTCTTGAGGTTGATGGCCTCCCCAATAGACGAAATGGGCATAGCGTGCTCCCAAAAGTGAGCGCCGCCCTCGAGAGCGGCACTGTCTAGTGTGTGAAAAGGCACTACCTCCACCATTGTCACAGGGAGGACGCCGCCGCTTCTATTGTTCCAATCGCTGCCGCCAGCGAGCCAAACGTCAACGTGAACAGCAACTTGCCGCCAGCCCTAGAAAGACTTTCTAGGGCTGTTTTATGACTGGCGACAACCTCCAGAGGCATGGGGCTATCGATCACATGGATTAGTAGAGAGTGATCGAAAACAGAATTGGTTTTGGGCGGGCAATAACCCTTATATTTGAATTATGTCACAACCTATTTTGGCTACGAAGCTGTATATTCCCCCGCCTCGGTCAAATGCGATTTCCCGACCCCGATTGATCGAGCGGCTGAACGAGGGGCTGTATCGCCCCTTGACCATTATCTCTGCTCCGGCTGGCTTTGGGAAAACAACCTTGGTCAGCGAATGGATCGCGGGCTGTGAGCAAATCAGTCCAACGGTTCGTGCGGCGTGGTTGTCACTGGATGACGATGATAACAACCAAGCACGCTTTTTAATGTACCTCGTTGCCGCTTTGGAGCAGGTTGTGCCGACGGAAATACTCCCTCTGCTGCAATCCTCGCAGCCGTCACCGCCCGAAGTGCCTCTGATGGCGCTGTTGAATGATATCCTACGTGTTCCCGACTCGATTATTCTCATTTTGGATGATTATCACCTCATCGATGCCAAACCGATCGACGATATCGTTTTGTTTCTGGTCGAGCATCTACCACCACAGATGCATGTGGTCATCACCACGCGCGAAGATCCAGGGTTGCCCTTAGCTCGACTTCGGGCCCGTGGGCAGTTGGTCGAACTGCGTGCCAGCGATTTGCGTTTTAACGCCGCTGAATCTACCAAATTTCTCAACGACAGCATGGAACTGAATCTGGCGGCGGAAGATATTCTCGCGCTGGAAAATCGCACGGAAGGCTGGATCGCTGGCCTGCAACTGGCAGCACTTTCCCTTAAGGGATGCCAGGATCGCTCCGGCTTCATCCAGTCCTTTGCTGGCGATCATCGCTATATTGTGGATTATCTGGTTGAAGAGGTGCTTGATCGTCAGCCTGAGTCCATCCGCCGCTTTTTGCTCCAGACGTCTATTCTTGAACGGCTGAATGGGTCGCTATGCGATGCGGTCACGGGGCAGCAGGACAGCAGCGCTCGTTTAGAAACGCTAGTACGAGGCAATTTCTTTGTCGTTCCGCTGGATGATCGACGCCATTGGTATCGTTATCATCATTTGTTTGCCCAGGTCCTTTACACCCACTTGATGGCAGAGCAGCGCGATTTGATCGTGACTCTGCATCAGCGCGCCAGTGAGTGGTATGAGCAGCATCAGTTTCGACCTGAAGCGATTTACCATGCGCTGGCGTCTGAAGATTTCGAGCGTGCCGCGAATCTGATCGAATTGGCTGTGCCCGACATGCAGCGGAGCAGACAGGAAGCTACACTACTCGACTGGCTTCGGGATCTGCCTGACGATTTGATCCGAGTTCGGCCTCTGCTCAGCGTTCATTACGCCGGGGCGTTACTACAAAGCGGTCACCTTGAGGGTGTTGAGGACCTCCTGCGCGATGCCGAACGTGGCCTGGAATCGGATGCATCTGAGATGGCC
>DATAMF010000540.1:0-5782 GCA_036260665.1 Aggregatilineaceae bacterium
AACAGCGCCCGGCCTGAATCGCCGCGCGGCGTGTCGCGCAGCCATTTCTGCCCGCCCGCCAAGGCATCGAGTGTCGGCGTGTTCGCCACCGCGAAGGGATTAATCTCTGGATTATCGTCGCCAAGCCCGACACCATCCAGGAACAGCAGCAGCACCGATGTCATGATGAGTAGCGTTCGATTAGTTTACGATGACCGTCGCATAAAAAATCTGGTTGGGTTCAACGCCTTCTTCGCCCGGTCGTGTATAATAAAGCTCCAGAATCGTTTTCCCCGGCGCGACACCCTCGAAACGCCAGATACTCGTGCCGCCCGCTCCATCTGCATCGCTGCCCGATCCCCGGTATTCCGGTTCGCCAGCCTGCCGCAGGATATTCTCATCCACTTCGCTCAGCACCCATTCGTATCCGGTGGTCGCGTTGGCATCCAACTCGAGCTGCATCACTTCACCCACATGCACACCCACCGTTGAATTGTTTTCTGCCAGTGTGACGATATTGCTGGCCGTGCCTTTGGTTGGGATTACGGGTGGTCCGGCAGGTTTGTCATTCTGATTCGTGCCGCCCTTGTCGTCATCTCCGCATGCCGCCAGGATAAGCAGCAGTGCCAGAGCTGCCAGCCAGATGGGTTTAAATCTGCGTATCATAGCTGTTTCCTTCTGTGCGCGAGTAATGATCTGATTTTAGCGGTCCCACGGTGGAGCGCAAAACGCGATAAATCTGCACATAACGATCCCGGCCCACCATATCGCTTGGAGCCAGGGCGCTCTCGTCTATCGGATAGACGGGTGGCAAATTAAAACTGCGCAGCAGCCGCGTTTCTTCGTGCGAATAAACCGTAATGACAAGCAATCCAGTGGGTGTGAGCAAGCTGGAAATTTGCGGGAGAATCTGGCCCCATGTTTTGCGCCGCAGATGTAAATCCGGGTGCCGCACGATCACCAATCCGAACTGGGTGTGCAGCAAGCCCGGCAAATGAATCGCGTCAGCCTGGATCAGCCGCAGTCCGGGTGCTTGCTGCCGTGCGCGCCGCAGAGCTTCTCCATCCACATCGATCCCATACAGCGTCCAGTTCGGCAGTGCGGCCCGCAGCGTTGACTCGTCCTCGAACGTTCCACAACCCACGCTCAGCAGGGCAGGCGGCAAATGATCCGAGGGCAGTTGGCGCAAGAGGCTGTGCAGGCGAGATAACATTTAACGCGTATCCAGTACTTTCTTCATCATTTTTGCTCTCGTTCCCGCTGGCCCGCTTCCCACACTGCATGTAGAAAGCCCATCAGTTCAAACATCTTTTCGAGTCGCTGTTCTCCGGATAATTTAGCCACCCGATCTAGATGTTCGAGGTCCATCTCACGATCAAGTTGGTCAAACACAATCCGGTATGACTCAGGCAGCGAAACCCGCCGGATATAATACCTTGTGCGCCTTTTATGCGGCTGTATCCAATTTTGAATCCCGCCCGCCGCAGCCACTGGATGTCTGCCTGTAAGCACTTTGGCGGCGACAATCCAAAATTGCGGTTCGCCGTTCGCGGTTTGACCCCGGCGCGGCATGGTCCAGTTGCTGAACCAGGGCCGGATCGTCACGCCAATTGATCATGTTACTTCTTCTTCAACCACTGAATATATTCAAGCATATTGTGGTCCGGATCGGCAAAATAGAGCCGCGTTTCCTCACCTTCGATCAACTGCGGGCCATGCACAATAGATACACCCTTACGCTGAAGTTCCTTCCTATCGTCCGTCTTCAGCGCTGTTCACATCCCGCGAATGGAACGTGAACCCCAATTGATCCACATACAACTGGATCGATGTATCCCTGTCACTGACTTGAAAAGCCATGTGATCGTACACAAGTGCGCCTTTTCCTGTAAGCCAGATTCTCTAGTATATAACAGTTGAGGCGACATCGCTGCCGCCTCAATAGATGTGTTTCTGGAACCAGAGTGACTATTCTTCTTCGTCTTTGGCTTTTTCGGCCTTCGCCACAATCTCTGCCTGAATGTTGGCGGGAACGCGTTCATAGCGCGCAAATTCCATGGTGTAAACACCGCGCCCTGCCGTCATCGAGCGTATATCGTTGCTGTAACGCTGAATTTCGGCCAGCGGTACTTCGGCGGTCACAATACTGCGCCCCGCTTCGGTTTCCATGCCCATCACGCGCCCGCGCCGGGTGTTCATGTCGCCCATAATATCGCCCATGTTTTCTTCGGGCACGACGACTCGCACCACCATGATCGGTTCAAGCAGCACCGGACCGGCCTTCTCGAAGGCGTCGCGGAAGGCTCCACGCCCGGCGATCTGGAAGGCGATGTCCTTTGAGTCAACCGGGTGCATCTTGCCATCGAAAACCGCCACGCGCACGAACTTAACCGGGTAGCCCGCGATAACGCCCCCTTCGAGCACCTGGCGCACACCCTTTTCCGTAGATTGGACGAAAGGCTGGCTGATCGCGCCGCCGACGATTTCGTTGTGGAATTCAAACTCGCCGGTTTCCAGGGGTTCGACGCGCAGCGACACTTCACCAAACTGGCCCGCGCCGCCGGTCTGCTTTTTGTGACGGTGCATGGCTTCGGCTTTCCGTGTGATCGTTTCCTGGTACGGCACCTTCGGAATGCTCGTGTCGAGTCCAACACCCATCCGATCCGCGCGTTTGATGGCAACTTCGATATGCGTGTTACCCATGCCTTCCAGGATCGTCTGCTTAATGGTCGGATCCTGCCGCCAATGCAGCGTCGGATCGGCATGGGCTAGGTCAGACAAAACCGTTCCCATCTTCGCACTGTCCGATTGGGTGCGCGGGTGCAGGGCAACGGCGAAGATTGGCATCGAGAATTTGGGTTGTGACACTACTTTGCCAAAACCCTTGCTTGCCAAGGTGTTGCCCGTATGAGTGCTGCGCAGTTTCGCCACCACGCCAATATCACCCGCGTGTATAACTTCCAGCGGAATCTGGCTGTCGCCGCGCATCGTCATCAGGCTGCCCATACGCTCTTCCTGATCATTGGTCAGGTTGCGCAGGTTGTCGTTAGCTTTTACCGTGCCGCTGAACAGCCGGAAGAAGGTCAGCGTGCCGTACTTGTCAGTGTGGCTGTGGAAGATATAGGCCACCACTGGACCGCTGTCCTTCTGTGGCGGATCCAGATATTCGATCTCGCTGTCCGCATCGGCCTGTACCATCACCCGGCGTTCGCTGGGCGCAGAAACATAGGTAACAACCGCGTCGAGCAGGGGCAGAATGCCAATGCTGTGGGTAGAGCTGGTCGCAAAGACAGGCACCACATTCATCTCGGCATTGCGAGCGGCGCGGCTAATACCCTGTTTGATCTCGTCGTCCGACAGCGTTTCGGTTTCGAAGTATTTTTCCATGAGGGCGTCGTCGGACTCAGCGGCAGCTTCGATCAAAGCGGTCCGTGCTTCTTCGACCGCATCCGCCATATCACCGGGGATTGCACCAGTTTCTTTTCAAACGCCTGTATGCGCCACATTCGTCAGCAGATTGATCACACCGGAGAAGCTGGCCTGCGATCCGATGGGCAGCAGAACCGGGACAAAACGGTGATGGGCAAACCGTTCGCGCAGCAGCTTGAGGGTATTGTAAAAATTGGCATTTTCGCGGTCCATCTTGTTGATCACAACCATGATGGGCAGGCCAAATTCTTTGGCATAATCAAAGGCCAGTTCGGTTCCGACTTCGGGGCCGGAAACGGCGTCAACCACCACAACCACGGCATCCGATGCCCGCACTGCATTTTTCGCTTCGCCCTGAAAATCAACAAATCCGGGCGCATCGAGAACATTAATTTTATGTCCGTTGTGCTCAACGGGAAGCAAGGCCGTATAAATGGACATGGTACGGTTGCGCTCTTCTTCATCAAAATCCGCTACCGTATTCCGTTCTTCGATCTTCCCTAACCGGGTGATCGCGCCGGTATTAAACAGCAAGCTTTCAGCCAGGCTGGTTTTTCCGGCTCCCTGGTGTCCGACCAGAGCAATATTTCTAATGAGATCAGATGTATATTCCTTCATTGCTACAAAAAGCCTCCAAGAAATGTCTACTCCTCGACGCAGCCGCCCCCATCGTGGTAGACTGATTCGAATTAGATTCGGAACGGTAGGATTGTACGAGGTGCGAGGGTAAAAGTCAACGTTATTTACGTTATTTACCCCCGTATACGATCACAGGCTGTCCGCCTACCAGCCGTAGGCTGCGGCAGCAGCACGCCAAATCAGAATATGGGATAATCATTATAGCTGGAAAAATGAGGCTTTATGCGTTATAGTGCTGCCTTGACGGCAGATTTAAGCCGCATCTGGGGAGTCTTATTGGAATCATGTCTAAACAAAATTCAACTGCGAAATCACCCCGTGTCTCGCCGCCTATCGAGAATGAACACAAACCGCTAGGTGTGCCGGGATCCTTAAATATGACATTGAGTGGGGCGCGCCGCCGTCAGCAGGCACGCCGCCATGGTCGTTCCCCCGGACGCTGGATTCGTCCCGTGCTCATGTTGGTAGGCGCGCTGACGTTTATCGGTGTGGTGGGGTTGGTTATTCTGTGGATCGCTTTTCCGCCCTATTTTCGTGAGCTTCCCGGTTGGCGGCAGGAACAGGTGATCGAGTGGTTCCCCTGGGCCACGTATTGGAAGGCAACTATCCCATTTAATGCCTATCCGACGCCGGTCAATTCCACCGGGGAAGATGCCGCTTACCAGTTGATGACACAGGCGGCCCAGACCGCTATTGCGCCTGGACCTGCCTCAACCGAGCTGCCCGGTGCGGCTGATCTCGCGGCGGATACGACCACGCCGCCTGCGCTTACCCCGACTCCGACCAACGGTGGTTTGCCCGCCGGGATGCTGCCGACATTCACGCCCACCGATTTGCCGAATCTCCCTTCGCCGACACCCAATCTCGGCCCGACATGGACGCCCGCTTATGTGCCCACCGAACAGCCGCTCCCGTCATCTTGGCGCTTGGATGGCATTCGGTATGAACAGCAGGGCTGGAATAACTGCGGCCCTACGACCATGACGATGGCGCTTAGCTTTTTTGGCTGGATGAATAAGCAGGATGTGGCCGCCAAATGGATGAAACCCAACAGCGAAGACAAAAACGTGAGTCCCTGGCAGATGGTGCGTTTCGTCAATGACAACTCCGCCAGCACGAATGTCAAAGCGCTGTACCGGATCGGCGGGAATATGCAGCTTCTCAAGCGGCTGTTGGCTAACAATTTTCCGGTGATTATCGAAGAGAGCATCCAGCCTAACAATGATGGATGGATGGGCCATTATGTCCTGCTGATGGGCTACAACGACCTGAACCAGGAATTCCTCTCCTATGACAGCTTCCTCGGCTACAACCAGGGTAATGGCCGCTCGAATCCCTATACACAGATGGACGAAAGCTGGCGGCATTTCAACCGTGTGTTCATCGTGTTGTATCCGCCCTCGCGCGAATTGGATTTACGCAGCGCGTTAGGATCGTATGTCGATCCGGCTTATGCGAATGAAATAGCGCTTGAAGTCGCCCGCGCGGAAATCGGCCAGAATTACGAAGATAAATGGGCCTGGTTTAACGCGGGAACCGCCTATGTGGCGATGCAGCAGTATGAAGACGCCGCGATTGCGTATGATCAGGCGTTCCGGCTGACGCTGCCCTTCCGCATGTTGTGGTACCAGTTCGGCCCCTTTGAGGCTTATTATCATGTCGGACGTTATGATGATGTGATGGCCTAGGTCAACAGCGCGATGGGTACGACCAAATATGTAGAAGAGTTCTTCTA
>DATAMF010000541.1:0-5008 GCA_036260665.1 Aggregatilineaceae bacterium
GGACTTCAAAATGCAAATGCGGGCTGCTCAACGACGGATCGCCCACCGCGCCGATAATCTCGCCTTTTTCCACGCATGAATCCATCGGTGGAAAAGTGTAATCGTTCAGTTCTTCCATATGCCCATACAGCGTATTGACCAGGACGCCGTTCGGAAAAGTGTGCTGGATCACCACCACGCCTTTTTCCGTATCCCACCCCGCCGGATCGCTGTACGTCACCCGCCCACGCGCTGCCGCTCGAACCGGTTCGCCCGTCTGCCCAAAGGCAACATCAATTCCGGTGTGCCGCCCGCCATACTTGGCGCGGTAGACACCGAAATCGGTACTTTCAATATTGATGCCCTCAAACGGAAAATCGAAACTGTCCACATAGCCGCAGGGTGCGGCATCGGACTGAGCCAGGCTGGACGATGTGTGACTCCCTCCAACCAGAGGAACAACCAAACCAAGTAACAATACAACTCGCCACGTTTTCATAAGGATGCTCGATGAGGCCGGAAATGATAGTTATTCTACAAATTCCGGCCCATTCCGGCGAATTGCTTAGGCCATCCCAATCCCATTCATCCGGTTTGACTCTCCTTCCTTCAGGGAAGGCGGGATGCCGTAACGAATAATTGGGCGCAGCCTTACCCCTTCAATCCAGTGGTGGCGATTCCTTCGGTAAACTGCCGCTGCGCAAACAAGTACATTAGAATAACTGGAATCAGCGTAATCACGGCTGCGGACATCAGTAGGTTAAGATTCTGCCCCGCCTCTGTCTGGAAGGCGTACAGCCCATACGAAATAGGTCGCCAGTTATCGCTGAACGTAACCAGCAGCGGCCATTCCAGCGCGTTCCATGTCCCGATAAAGGTAAAAATAACCGTCGTGACCAACGCTGCTCGCGAGATCGGCAGCACCACCTGGAACAAAAACCGCAAATGTCCCGCCCCGTCAATGCGCGCCGCATCCCACAGGTCTTCGGGAATTTGCAGAAAAAACTGTCTCAACAAGAAGATGCTGAACGTACTGGCGAGAAACGGCACGATCAACGCGGGCCAGCTATCCATCCACCGCCACACCAGCGGCCCATCGACTTTAAACACGTCGCCGAGGCCCAAAAAGTTCTCCAGGCCCACTTTATCCAGCATACTGTACACCGCATCCCCAATTTCCCGCCGTGCATCAGTGATGCCCCATTCATCCTGTTTCCCAGGAAAATCTTCCACAAAGAAGCGGTCAATGCTGGTAACGGTATTGCGGTTGGGAATCAACACCACCATCGGCGGAATGAAGATCGTAGCGAGGAACAGCGCAAACAGCAGATTCCGCCCTGGAAAGTCGATTTTGGCAAAGGCATACGCGGCCAACACGGAGGTGATCGTCTGTGCAAAAATAGTGATCGCAGCGACTTTCACACTATTGAAGAAGTACTTAGAAAAATTAGACTCGTCCCACGCCTCAATATAATGTGCAGCTCCGCCCACAACCGCATATCGGCGGTCAATATGCAGCAGGGGGATATTGACTCGAATATCCGCATATCCATATTTTTCGCGTCGCAGATAATCATGCATGGTCAGCTCGCGCTGCTGCCGCCGCCCTTCGATCTGCGTGCGCACTTCCGCCAGATACTCCGGTGATGCCCCCGCATCCAGATAATCCTGGACCTTGCGTTCCATATCTGGCTGTGTGACTTCCGTCACCGAAATAAACTGGAGCGTCGGGATAAATCGCCCGCGCAGCACATCCCCCGCATTGCTCAGCGACGTGCTCACCATCCACAGAAAAGGCAGCGCAAAGAGCAGCGCACCCAACGTGAGGATGATATACACCAACACCTGGAAGGGGTTAATATGAATGGGTTTGCGGCGGCGCGAACCTGCCGATCGTACATCGGCAGTGGGAACGACCTGTGAAGAGGTAGTTTGTGTTGTACTAGCCATAGAAGACTTGCTCCCGTGTCAGGCGATTTTGAACCAGCGTCAGGATGAGGATCACTCCAAACAGCGTGAAAGCCAGCGCTGCCGCATAACCGGGATCGTTGGCCGAATACAGGTTCTCGAAAATATGGACGCTCATCGTATCCAGTTCTTTGCCGACTGCCGTTCGCCTTAGCACATAGATATGTGTAAATGCCTTAAACGTCCCGATAATCGACAGCATCGACAGGAAAAACGTGGTCGGTGACAGCAGCGGTAGCGTAATGTTGCGGAAGCGCGCCCATCGTCCCGCCCCGTCTACTTCAGCCGCCTCGTACAGTTCGCCGGGAATCGCACCCAACCCGGCCAGGAATACCACCGAATTGTATCCAGCGAAAACCCAGATGTTGTACAGAATCACAGTGAAAAGTGCCAGACTGGGGCCTTGGAGCGCGCTCGGAATATGCAGCGCTTCTCCTCCCAACACTTTTTCATAAAACACCCGCACGATGCCCTTGGGTTCCTGAAGCCACAACAGCGGATCAATTCCCAACAATCCTAATGTGCGGTTGGCAAGACTGGTCGGGTTATTGCTGAAAATGACCAGAAAAACGGTGGAAGTGGCGACGCTGGGCGCGATATAGGGCATGAAGTAGATCACTCGGTAAATACCCTTACCCCAACCGACTTCCGAAAACAGCAGATACGCCAGCGCCAAGCCCAGCGCCAGTTGAACTGGCACCGTAAAGAATGAATACATCGCCGTACGGACTAAAGAATCAAATGTCTCGCGTGACTCGCGCCCGCCCAATGACACCGTGCGCGGCAGTTCGCTGATCATCAGCCACCCGCCCACCATCATCAGAATCGCCAGCAGCAGAGTCAGGCTAAAACTCAGTTTGCTTTCCCGCTTCTGGGCGCTCTGCCACACCAGATACGCGATTCCAATCAGCAGCGCGCCCGATGCAATCAGAAATACCTGCGGCCAGTAGACCAGTTCCGCCGCCAGATCTTGCGGACGCAGGGTGGGGTTGGGTGGCTGCCCGGTGACATACGTATAGGCGCGTTGGAACTGTTCCAGACTGAGCGCTTTCATTCCTGCCGAGGCTTGCCGGTTCAACTGCACCGATCCCAGCAGATAGAAAAGCAGGAAGAAGGCTGCGACTCCCAGGAATAGTCGTCCCCAAAACAGCCAACGCCGGATGCGGTCGTGCTCGTCGCTGTCAACCCGCTTGCGAACCCAGCCCATCGTATAAATCGTGGTGATGCCAAGGAATACGCCTATCGCCGCCGCGATCTGCTTCCACAGTGGTTCAGTGAAGCCTTTCGTCAGAATGACACTTTCACCTACATCGAGCGCCGAATAGATCGGCACAGCGCTTTGCGCCGTTGCTTCCTCGGTGATGAAACTCGCCTCAGCCGCCTCGACCAATTCCCCCTCGGCCATGCTCCCATCCGGCAGCAGCACCTGGACGCGTTGGCGGTTGGCGAAGGCGGCTTGCAGGTTGGCGATGCGGTCAATGGGTAGTGTGCTGTACGCGTCGGCAGCAAGTGGGGCTTCAATTGTTTTGCCATTCACTTTCACCTTGACGATGATTTCGCCGTCCATCGTCAGCCCGCCGATCATACCGTTTTCGTCGCTCACATTCACCGTGGCATTCAGCACCTGCTGGTTGAAGAGCATTTTTGAAATCTTTTGCGCGCCCTCCATATCACCGGCCATCTGGCTGTAGCCGTAGCGCAGCAGCAAAATACTTGACAGCAGCATCACACCCACGGTGATCCCCATGCCGATATAGGTGCCCGTCTGGATGCGGCTTAATCGGGGGAGCGCGAGATAAATCAGTTGGATCAGGACGGTAAATAACAGGCCGTTAATCGGCCCAATCAACACCAGGACGAGCAGATAAATACCGAGCGCCGCGCCCAGCACGCCATACTGGGGAATTTTGCGTCGCAAAACCGACAGGACGACATACAGCGCGCCGGCAATGAGCGCCGCCAATAACGTCCATGCGATCAATTGCAGCACCGGGTTGTCCAACTGCCACGCCATCAAAACCCACATGCCAGCAATCGCCAGCAGGTTCAGCCACAGCAGTCCCTGATCCCGAAAATCCCATTCCTCGCGTGAGACTTGAAGCTGATCCGCTGTGTAAAAGCCGCCCAACGCCAGGATAAACAGAACCACCGGAAGCCACCCCAGGCCGTCATATCCCGTGACGAAATTGAACACAAGCGTCACGACACCCAATCCCACCAGTAGGCCCGGCCCCAGGTAGTACCATAAATTACCGCCGTGTGTCGCGCGGTAAATCGTGGCCTTGCGCCAGGATCGGTACCCCACATAAATGAAGATGAGGGCCAGCAGGAGCAGCAAAATATAGATCAGGCTTCCCAGCGAACGAACATAATTGTAGAGGCCCACATAACGGTTGGTGATCGGAGAACCGGACTTCAGGCTTTCATAAAAACCGGCCACCACCGGCCACAAGCCAAACGCAAATGTCGCTAATGCCGCCGGGAGCACAAACAGGTACCCGACCATGGCCTCCTGGATTTTGCGTCGCCGTTTCCCCGCGATCAAATATTGTTCTTCTGCGGAGTACTCTCGCCTGTTCAAAATTGTCATAACGGCTTACTTTCTCGTTAGGTAAACAGATAAACAGTACTTGAGCGTGATTAAATAGGGTTTAAAGCTGGTTTAAAAATCTCTAGCAGGAAATTCTACTAGATCATCCCATATTTCGCATCGATTTGAGGTCACTTCAATCGGCTAATGCGAATAAAACAAAGGCTTGACAATCCACTCCCCCCCCGCTAGAATGTTGTCTGTTAACAATCTATGTGCTAACGGCTGTGAACGGAAGCAGTAAGCCATCATCGTAGTGAGTCGGGGCCAGTGCAAACCCGGCAAGCGCCCCACGATGAGCGCCCAGGCTGAACTCGTCCGGGAGCTGCACGCTTGAACCCCAGTAAAGCGCGCCGGAAACGCCCGTTATGCGTCTTGAGTGGGTGGCACCCCACAACACACCAGGGCCCATAGCTCAATTGGGAGAGCGCCACAATGGCATTGTGGAGGTCAAGGGTTCGAACCCCTTTG
>DATAMF010000149.1:0-3912 GCA_036260665.1 Aggregatilineaceae bacterium
ATCAGCATCAGCACCGCCGCCGCCATCCACATCGCCTGGGATGCTTTCTGTCCCTGCATCTCGCCCGCCACAAAATCCCCGCTGAAAATCCGCAGCACATCCCCCAGCAGATACACCAGCATCAGCGCGATCCAGATTCCCGCCAGTTTGATTTGCATCTCATCCATGAACCTGATCCCCTTCCATCGTAATCACAATCTTCCCGCGTGTATGCCCTTCGGCGTACTGTTGCAGCGCCGCCGCCGCCTCCCGCAGCGGATAACACCGCTCGATCACCGGTTTCAGCTTGCCGCTCACCAGCAAATCCCCCACCAGCATCAGGTCTTTGGGGCTGGGTTTCTGCACCAGCGCGATCAACTTTTGGTGTCCGCCGATTGCGATGAACGGCCCCATAAAGATCGGTTGGAAAACCTGTTTCCACGCCCCGCCCGTCATCACATAGCTTCCGCTGGGACTCAGTGCCCGCTTATAATCACGAATCGAACGGTAGCCCGCCGTCGCCAGGATCAGATCGTACGATTGGCCGTTTTTCGTGAAATCCTCGCGGGTATAGTCGATCACCTGATCCGCCCCCAGCGCGCGCACCAGTTCAAAATTCCGCCCGCTGCATACCCCTGTGACTTCCGCCCCGAAATATTTCGCCAACTGCACCGCAAACGTGCCAATTCCCCCTGACGCGCCGTAGATCAGCACCTTTTGCCCGGCCTGGATTTTGCCTTTATCACGTAATCCTTGCAGCGCCACGACTGCCGCTTCTGCTGCCGCCGCCGCATCCTCGAACGACACCGCCGCCGGTTTCAATGCGATGGCCTGCTGCGGCGCGCAGACATATTCCGCAAACGCGCCCATACCAAAATCCGCCAGATCACCGAATACCTCGTCGCCGGGCCGGAACTGCGTCACATGCCGCCCCACCGCTTCCACGCGCCCCGCCACATCCCCACCAGGAATCGGGTGCTTCGGCTGGCGCATTCCCATGCCCATCAGCCGCACGAAAAACGGCTTGCCCTGTACCGTGAGCAGATTGTTAAAACTCACCGCCGATGCCTGGACCTTGATCAGCACCTCATTGTCTTGGGATGTCGGCTGGGCCGCTTCCTGAAGTTGGAGCGCTCCATATTCACGACAGACAATAGCTTTCATATCGCTGCTTCCCCTTGCAGTTTCAGCACAGCGGATTCGACTCGTGCCGGACGCACCCCTTTGATCACCAGCCACCCGCAGAAGCCCATTTCAGCGAAAATCCCGCCACAGACAACAATGAGGTACAGCACGCCCGCGAGTCGGGCAAACTTGAGACTCGTATTCATGTTGAGACTCCCTGATTGAGTTTAGACTATGCGCCTTTAGGCAGTTTCATTATCGGGTTCGTAGAAAAACACCGTTTCCAATGGCACCCCAAAAACAGATGCAATCCGAAAAGCCAACTCCAACGACGGTGAATACTTCTCTTTTTCAATGGCGACAATCGTTTGTCGGGTCACACCCACTTGATCGGCCAGTTCCTGCTGCGTCATTTCCTGGTGTTCAAACCGCAGCTTCCGTATGTTGTTCCGCACGAAACTTTTGCCCACCTCAAACTCCTCGCCGGTAATAATAAAGCTGTAGAACATCGCCGATAATCCCTCCCCCAGTCATAAACGCCAACAGGATGATAAACATCGTGTCCGGCGGCATCTTCAGCACCAGCGCGATCATCGCCAGCACAAACCCCACCATAAATATGTCGTAGACTCGCCGGGTGGATTTCATTTCAATTACGCGATCAAATTCGTCCGTAAACTCCGGGTCTTGTTCGCGGATGGTGAAGATAATGAACCCGATCAGAAAAACGAGCTTGAACACCACCTGTACCGCGATAAAGATCAGAATCGCCCCGCCCCAAAAATGAAAGAAGCTTTCCGAATACTCGCTTTTGTCAGGATACTGCTGCCACAACCACACCCCATAGGCCGCCGTTGCCAGAATGGTGCTGAGTAACGAGATGCTGGTTCGTTTTTCCTGATACGACATCCTACCTACCCCTCATGTCTGTCATTTTTTACTCGATGTCAAATATACTTTACATAGAGTATCACACACCATACCCCATGTCAAGTATTTTTTACATCAAAAAGGAGAATGCTCGAAGAGAGTCACATTTTCACAGAGGGCGTTGCCCCCTTTCTCTACGAAGTGGGGAAAGGGGGTTGGGGGATAGGGGTAAACGTGGTTTATCCGCGTGCCGCGTTCAACCGCGCCAGTTGCTCCGCACTCAACGTGATCCCCAGCGCATCCAGATTTTCCTGCATCTGTTCCGTGCTGCTGGCCGCAATCAATGGAATCGCGGGAGGATCGTTCTGCATCATCCACGCCAGCACAATCTGATTCAACGTTGCGCCCTGCTCTTGTGCCACATCGCGCAGTACCGCCAGCCGCGCGTCCGTATCCGGCCCGACATACTGTTCCGGCAGCGGTTGATCCGTCCGTGTGTACGCCCCGCCCAGCAGCACCGAATACCCCAGCAGCGTAAATTCGTGCTGTCTTGCTCGCACGTAATCGAGCATTTCATCGTTCACATTCACCTGCATCCCGAACTGTGCGTCATGTTTGGGCCGCAGATAGCTGTAGCGCTGCTGCAAACAGCAGTAATCCACATATCCGTTTTCGCGGCTGACCCATTTCGCCTGCTGCAACCGCCACGCGCGGAAATTGCTCGCCCCGACAAACCGCACTTTCCCCGCCTCCACCAACCGGGTGAACGCTTCCAGCGTTTCTTCCTGCGGCGTATTCCGATCATCGACATGCGCATAATACACATCAATCGTGTCCACCATCAGCCGCTTGAGGCTCCGCTCACACTCCGTCTGAATCTGAGCCGCGCTCAGCCCGATTGCTGTCCCCGGATAATCAAACCCCACTTTCGAGGCAATGAACAGCTTATCCCGGTTCCCTTGCAGCGCCATCCACCGCCCCAACAGGGCTTCGCTTTCCCCGCCCCGCCCCTCGGGTATCCAGTGCGCGTAGATGTTCGCCGTATCGATGAATGTCCCGCCCCCATCCACATACTGATCCAGCAGGCGGTAGGCCATCGCTTCATTCGTGCGCGTGCCAAAATACATCGCCCCCAGGCACAGCGCGCTGACTTCCATCCCGGTATTGCCTAATTTGACGGTTCGCATCATCCACTCCCCTAATAATTTCCTGACTTATCCCCGATAATATCCGATTTTTAAACAATTAGACTCCCCGCTTTCCTCCTCTTTCCCCATAAACAAAACGCCAGAGGTCGGCGTACCTCTGGCATTGTTTTACTCTTCTTCCCTCGAACGTGTGCTGCGCGAGAGTTTACCGCAGCCGACCCGCCAGCGCCGCCATATCACCGCGCACGCTGCCATCGACCACTTTATCTCCGGCCCGCAGGATCAAACCACCCAAAATCGACGGTTCGACTTTGTAGTCGATCTCCTTCGCGCCAGTTACTTTTTTCACTTCCGCCTTTTCCTGATCCGTCAGGGGCAGCGCGCTCACCACTTCGACACGTCCACCCAGGTCACGCGCATCGGCGGGCACTTCCGTAAAGAAGCGCGTGATGATCGTCCGCTGCTTGGAAGCATCGAGCGTTTCACCCACCAACCGCTGCGCGGCGGCCATCGCCAGCGACACGATCTGATCGCGTGATTCCGACAGAATGCGGTTGCGTTCCTCTTCCGCCTGAGTCCGAGCCTGAGTCCGGCGTTCTTCGGCCTCTTGCGTCGCCTCATGCACCATCGTTTTCACCTGATCATCGCCGCGCTGCCGTGCTTCTTCGAGCAGCCGTTGGCCTTCACTGCGGGCCTGCGCCAGAATCTGATCGCGTTCACGTTCCGCGTTCGCACGGGCATCTTCCGCCGCGCGGGCATCTTCCAACCCTTTAGCGATCCGTTCCTGCCG
>DATAMF010000544.1:0-4583 GCA_036260665.1 Aggregatilineaceae bacterium
GCTGTCCTTCCCGTGGCTATCGCCATTCCGATCACGGCGGCTTTTGATCATTCGCTCGAAATGTCGATTTTTGTCGGCGTCGTGTTGGCGGCGACATCGGTCAGCATCTCCGCGCAGACATTGCTGGAATTAGGCGTTCTGCGCACGCCAGAAGGCTTCGGCTTGCTGGCAACCGCTGTGGTGGATGACATCATCGCTATTCTGATGCTCTCCGTCGTGATCGCCACCCTCGGCCCGGACTCGAATACCTCCGCTGCCGAACTGATCTGGATTTTCGTCCGCATGATTTTGTATCTGGGCGGGGCGCTGGCGGTGGCGTGGTTCGCGTTGCCGCGCCTGTTCAATTGGATCTATCGCCAGCCGACGCTCGCGCCGCGTATCACCGCCTTTGCCCTGATCACCGCCCTGCTGTTCGGTTGGTCGGCGGATGTGTTGGGTGGTGTCGCGGCAATCACCGGAGCGTTTATCGCGGGAATGGGCCTCAGCCAATCCAATGAGCGCATCCGCCACGACCTGGAAGCGGCGATCCAGGGCATTTCCTATTCCTTCCTGATGCCGATCTTTTTTGTCCATGTCGGGCTGCTCACCAATCTGCGCGAAATCGCCCTGGCTACCCTGCCCTTTGCGGGCCTCTTGCTCCTGGCGGCAGTTCTGGCGAAAATTATAGGCAGCGCCATCGGTGCGCGGGTGGGCGGCTTCAATACGGCTGCATCGCTGCGCCTTGGCGTCTGCATGATCTCGCGCGGGGAAGTCGGCCTGATCATTGCGTCGTTGGGCCTCGCGCGCGGGCTGCTGAGCGAAGACCTGTTCCAACCGGTCTTTCTGGTCATTCTGCTTACCACCGTCATCACACCGCCGGCAGTCCGCTGGGTCTTCCGCGCCCAGCGCGAACCCGCCGCCAGTACACTGACCGTGCAGCAATCCTAAGAGAAGGCACAGGAGGAGCATACTATGGCAAAAATGGTCATCATGATCACTGCTCAAATCGAAAAGGGAGTCGCTGTAGCTGAGGCCTGGGAAAAGGCAGGCGCATCGGGCGTCACCCTGATCGACAGCTACGGGCTGCACCATCTGCGCGAAAAGAGCAAAGCCCTCGAACTGCCGCTTTTCGTCTCGATGGCGAGCGTCCTGCGCCAGATCGAACAGACCAATATCACCATCTTCTCGGTGGTCGAAAACGACTCTACGGTTGACAAGCTGATCAACGCGGCAAACGGCATCTTAGGGGCGCTGGCAAGTCCGCATACCGGGGTGGCTTTTGTGATCGACGTGGAGCGCATCATCGGCATTCCCAACACTCCCCCTCGGCCCTGATGTATAGGCAGCGCTAACAGACGCGTCTGAAACAAAAAGGGCGGATCGGGATAACAACCTTTTTCTAACGCGCTACAGGTAAGAAACCGGTTAAAGTAGGCTACTTTTTTAACCTTAATGGGGATAAAAGTAGCCTTAATTGGGATAAATGTGGGATAGATTTAGCCTAAATGCGCCAGGATTTAGGCTAAATCGATGAGGATTCGGCTTAAATCGACCAGCGCAGCGACCATTAGCTGATCATCGCGGCGATATGCGAAAATATTTTCTATGTCGATGCGTTATTTATGGAGTCGCCCATCATGGAATCCCAACCCACCCTATCAACGAACCACTCCATGCCAACGAGTGTGGTGATCCCGGAACTGGCTTACCCCGATGTGCGCCAAGCTGTGGATTGGCTCTGCCACACCTTCGGATTCGTTGAACGGTTACGGATTGGCAATCACCGCGCCCAACTCACGCTTGGTACCGGGGCCATCATTGTGACCCAATCCGCCGAATCGTCAGATTCGCGCCGCCTCCCCAATCCGCACGCGATTATGGTGCGCGTTGCGCATGTGGACAAGCACTATGAGAACGCCAAACAGCATGGCGCGCCGATTGTAAGCCCACCCACGGATTATCCCTATGGAGAACGGCAATATACTGCTGATGATCTGGGCGGTCATCGCTGGACCTTCTCCCAGACGATTGCGGATGTCCATCCGGCAGATTGGGGTGGGCTGTTATTGGAATAAAGACTGTATAACATGCTCTAGATCAACCGTCCCTTATGCTTTACACTAGAGCCGTCTGAAAACAAAAATGAGGGACGATGAAGCAACCGGATAACCTTTCTATTCTGGCCCTGATCCCGGCTTATAACGAAGCCGGACGCATCAGCGCGGTGATCGCCGGGACAAAAAACCATCTGCCCGTGCTGGTCGTTGATGACGGCTCCAAGGATGATACTGCCGCCGTCGCCGAGGCCGCTGGCGCAAGCGTGCTGCGGCAGATTCCGAACCAGGGCAAAGGCGCGGCGCTGCAAGCCGGTTATCGCTGGGCGCTGGATCAGGGCTATCAGGCGGTCATTATGCTGGACGCCGACGGCCAGCACGATCCTGCCGAAATTCCGGCCTTTTTAACGGCCTATGCTGCCCGCCAGCCCGATCTGATCATCGGCGAGCGCAATTTCGCCCAGATGCCGTTCCCGCGCAATATCTCCAATACCATCGGACGTTGGATGTTTTCGCGCGCCGTCGGCCAACGCATCAAAGATAACCAGTCCGGCTTCCGGCTGGTCAGCCGCCGGTTGATGGAAGCCATGATCGCCAGCAGCGAACGCGGTTTTGAATTTGAAGTCGAAATGATTGTGCTCGCCGTGGCGCGCGGCTGGCATGTCGAAGGCGTGCCGATCCGCACGATCTACGAGGGTGCAGGCAGTCACATTCGCCCGATGGCGCATATCGCCAACTATTTGCGGATTCTGCGCCGCACGCGTGATATGATGCGGCAGGCACGCGGCGAACCGGTCAAACGCGGCCTTGCGCCAGTCTGGTTCGTTCTACCGATCCTCATGATCATGGGGCTGATCGCCGTGTTCTTCGCACAGTCGAACGATGACTCAGATGAAGATCCATCACCCGCAGCGACAAAACCACCTAACGGGGTGATTGTGCTGGAATTTGAACATGAGGGCACACCACCGCCGGCTGTCACCTTTATCCCGCCGACGCCCGCACCGACGCCGACGGAACTACCACATACGGACGAGGCGGAAGACCTGTTGATCGATCAGGCTGTGCCGGACCTGGTCTTCACCACGCTCGACGGCGAGTTGATCCGCCTGCCCGACCTCCAGGGTAAGGCAGTGATTCTCAATTTTTGGGCGACATGGTGCGAACCGTGCAAAGAAGAAATGCCCCTGCTCCAACGCTTGCAGGATGAGCGCGGCGACGAGGTGCAGATCATCGCTATCACTGATCCGGAATCCAACCAAAGTGAGGAGTCAATCCGCGCGTTTCTGGACGCCTACGATCTCACATTGACGGTGGCGCTGTGGCCCGAAATCGATATGTACCGGACTTTCAATGTGATGGGCTTCCCCACTACTTTTGTGGTTGATCAAGCGGGCATCATTCGTTTCCAACAACTTGGCACCCTGAGCGGTTTTAACCTCGCCAATTATATGAATCAACTAGGCATTCCATGGACGGATTAAGCGGCACGAACCTGGCAGCCATGGCCTTTGCGCTGATGTCGGCGGCGGCCTGGGGTGCTGGCGATTTCAGCGGCGGTTTAGCGACGCGTCGGGCCAATGTATTCAGCGTCATTGTGCTGATGCATGCCGTTGGGCTGTTGTTTCTCGTTGGGTTGGCAGTGCTGACGAATGAACCCGCACCATCCACCGCCGATCTGATCTGGGGCTTTGGCGGCGGGCTGGTGGGCGGCATTGGTTTGGCGTCGCTCTATGAAGCGCTGGCTGGTGGTCGCATGGGCATCACCGCCCCGCTGATTGCCATCATCGCAACAGGTTTCCCGGTACTCGCCAGCCTGGTACTGGAAGGCTTACCCCAGCTTACCCAGATGGTCGGTTTTGGCCTGGCCCTACTCAGTGTCTGGTTTATCGCGCGCGCCGACGATTCGGGCGGACGGTTAACCGGTCTGCGCTTGATTCTGCTGGCCGGATTAGGTTTGGGCGGGTTTGCGATTCTGATCCATCAGGTGAGCGATGATGCCGTGTTCTGGCCGTTGGTCGCGGCGCGGATCGCGTCCACCACTTTGATGTTTTCGCTCGCCTACTATGGCCGCCGCGTCTGGTATCCGCCGCCCAAACTCGTGCCGCTCGTGCTGCTGGCGGGACTGCTCGATGTGGGCGGCAATGTCTTTTTTGTGCTGGCGGTGCAAGCGTGGCGGCTGGATATTGCGGCGGTCTTGTCCGGTCTCTACCCGGCGATCACCGTCCTGCTGGCGTGGGTGGTGCTCAAAGAGCAGATTTCACGCGCGCACGCTTTTGGAATCACGGCGGCGATCCTCGCCATTATTCTGATTGCCCTCTAGTACATCGCCGCATAACTAAACAGGTAGTTTTTCGTAACCCAATATGCGTCAATTTAAGGGTGTTCACCTGCCCTGCGCGTGTGGAGAAAAAAACCTACCCCCGTCTCCTTCCCGCAAGCAGTGCCCCCACAAAAACCGAGGGCAAACTTCCGCCAATCTGTACTAGATTCTTCCTCTTGACATACCTCGACCTGTGCCTTTACAATCTTCCGTATTGAAAAAGTTTT
>DATAMF010000548.1:0-6753 GCA_036260665.1 Aggregatilineaceae bacterium
TACATCTGTTTCCGCTAGCTGGTGTAAATGGTCTGTAACTGCCTTCGAGCGTTGATTGAGATGGCGAATGCAGGTGTTGGTATCGAGCAAATATTTCATTCGAGCGGCTCGCGTTTTTCGTAACGGTCTTGTTCCCCACGCGAGATCGGATCGTCCGCTAAAATTCCGGCTGTGCGTTCGATAAACTCATGCCAGGGCATCCGACGAAATGCTTCAACCTCTAAATCGTGTTTTAAGCCCGTGCTGAGATGTTCCAGCAAGCGAACTTTCTCCACTAAACTGAGTTGGTCGGTTAACGTCACCACCTGATCATAGAGCGCCACAGTTCAATTTCCTCAAAAATGACAACCATCCTGTTTCTTATTGTAGCATGTGTCAGTCAATTCCCGATCCCAATTGCCCCGCTTGTTTCCCCCATCCCCGACTGATGGGGCATGCATCGCCGGGCTGTGGTTCTTAACCGATCTGTCCCAGGATCACCCGCGTTTCATACTCGATCCGAATCACCCCATCCACGCTAAACGTCTGAAAGACTTCCCGGTTGATCGCCTCGAATCGCGCAAAATCGCTTTCGTGCGGCTCCGGCGCTTCGATTCCTGACTGTGCCGCGCCCCAAAACATCTCCCAATTCTCATCGAAGAACTGTGGATAACGGAGTGTCTGAGTCGCGCCATCCCCCAACAGGGCTTCAAGGGGCAGTTTGTGCCAGTTCTGCGCGGATCGCGCCGCCAGGCTTTCGATTTTGCCAAGCTGTGAAAACAACTGATCGGCAAAGGCGTGGTTGGTGAACAGGTATGACACAATTGCCACCCATCCCGACGGTTTGAGAATGCGCCGCAGTTCATAAACCGCTTCGGCTTTGAAGCGGTGGTAAGCATTCCCAATCACGATTAGGTCGATGCTGTCATCGCCCAGTGTGATCTGTTCCGCGCAGGCATTGATCACCTGGATATTCGGATACCCCTTCAGCACCTCAACTGCCACGTCGCGCATACCGGTATCCGGTTCGACGGCGTACACTTGTGTGCAGCGGGGGGCAAACAGCCGCGCCAGTTGCCCCGTTCCCGCCCCAATATCGGCCACCACCGCCGCATCTCCGGCCACCCGCCGAATATCATCCACCAGTTCGGGCGCATACGGCAGCCGGTATTTTTCGTACAGCCGCGCTTTATTCATCAAAAAACTCCCACAGCACCTCCGCCGCTTTGATGTCCGTATTCACGGCTCCCGCCGCGCTCGAAAACCGCTCCGCCCGCCCCGGTATATTATGTCCGCCCCCTTGAATCGCATAAAACAGAATATCCCCGTGTTCCGCGCATCCGCCGAAGGTGTAACGGTAAACCAACGTCGTCGCGGCGGCATCTGTCGAGGGCAGCACCACGTAATCGCTTTGGTCCGCTTTGCATTGGTTGTGCAGCGCCCAGAAGGTGATCGTATCCGGCACCGACAGGCTGATCACGCGCCCGCCATATTTGAACGCTTCCCATGTCACATTATCATCCAGCGTGCCGTGAATAAACACCATCGGTACCGGAGGAGTCGTAACGCACATTTCCCCCACTTCAGGAAACAGCGTCGCACTGATCACGCCGAATCCGGCAAATTCATCCGGCGCTTCACACGCTACCCGCTGCGTCATGAATCCGCCGTTCGAGAACCCCACCACATAGACCCGTTCCTGGTCGATGTTCAAATCCACGTCGAGATCGTCCACCAGTTTGATCAAAAAATCCGTATCATCCACCCCGTTGTCGATGGCCTCCTCGAACCCATGGGTGATGTTCCACTGTTTTTCGATCCCATCGGGGTATACCATGATAAAGTTGTGTTCTGCCGCTACCGGATTCATGTCCAAGTAATAGGCCAACCCCGCGCCGCTGCCTGTCCGCCCATGCAGCGCGATCACAACGGACACCGCTTCTGTCCCGTCATAACTCGGCGGCACATAGACCGTATACCCGCGTGGATACCCGCCGTAGACGTCCGGCGTTTCGCTGGGCGGGGTGAGTGTCCAGTCATCCTCGAAGAAAAATTTAGTGATCTCGTCGGTGGCATCCACCCCAAACTGGTTCAGCGTATAGTCCCCGGTGCGCGGCCAGTTATGCCCCGCCCCCTGGATCGTATACACCGCGTTTTGGGTGCCGTCCGCGCAGTCCGTCGCGCGCATAAGATTGCTGTCCTCATCCACCGCTGCGCATTGTCCACGCTCCGCCCAGAATTTCAGCGTATCCGTCCGGCTCATACTGTGGACAAATACCCCATCATCGATTTCCTGCTCGTGCCCTTCATACGGATTCGGGTAATCCGGGTCTTGATCGCCCATCATCACCAGCATGGATACCGGCTGAGTCTGGGGCGTTTCGGCGCAGTCTTCGGCCAGATAATCCCACATCAACGCCCCGACGACGGCTACTTTGGGGAACCGTTCCGGCATCTGGCATGCCAGCTTATAGGCCATCGTTCCGCCGTTCGCCAATCCGGTTAAATAGACTCGGTCAATACGATATTCCGCCGCCAATTCATCCACCACCGCCGCGATGGTTCCCGCGTCGTCTTCCTGCGGCAGATCATCCGCCCAGCCCCGTTCCAACCGTCCTTCGTTCCATCCCAGCGTGGCGCTGTCTGGATAGGCGACGATGAAGCCCTGTGCTTCCGCCGCTGCGTCGAATCCCGTGAGCGCCGCCATCGCCCGCCCCGACGATCCGAACGGGTGCAGCACGATCACCAGCGGCACAGCGGTTTCTCCATCATACGAGGTGGGCACATAATAGTACGTCGTCCCATCGAGCGTATGTGCACCGCCGCCATCCTGTGCCACCGCCGGACTCGCCCAGATCAGCATCAAAACCAGCAGAATCAGGCATTTTTTCATTTTTGGGCCTCCCAATTGCGGAATATAGTGAATTATACGGCGTTTGGTCACGCTGCGGTCACGCTTTGGTCACGCTCGCTCCCTATACTGTATAATATTCACTGCATTTGATTTTTGGGAGGAGACACCCTATCATGAAAAAAATGGCCCTGATTCTGATGATTGCCTTGCTGGTTCCAACCGTCCTCGCCGCCTGTGGTGGTGGCAGCCCGGTGGATACGGTCAAAGACATGGTCAAAGCGCTCGAAGACAAGGATGAAAAGAAAGTCAACGATCTCGCCTGCACGAAAGACGAGAATCCATTCGGTGACTCTGAAGGTGCTGAAATGTCATTCAAAGACATGAAGTACGAAGAAAAGAGCAAAGACGGCGATAAGGCCGAAGTCAAGATGACCGGCACCATGACGATCAAGTATGAAGGTCAAGAAACGGAAGTTCCAGTTGACGAAATCGTCAAGTTGGAAAAGAAAGACGGCGATTGGTGCATCGCTGACGCCGGAGAATAAACCTTCTACCAGTAAGTGAGAGGAAGAGATGGGGCGAAACAGATCGCCCCATTTTCATTTCACTTCGCGCTTCCATCCGTTTTCGGATGCGCCTCGAAAAATTCCCACAGCACGTCTGCCGCTTTGATGTCCATATTCGTCGGCCCGAAATATTCTTCTTCCAGCCGGTCTACCCCCGGCAGCGTGTGCCCGCCGCCATCAATTACCCAGAACTCCACAATACTGTTTTCCGCGCATCCATCGAACGTGTAGTGGTACACTTCCGTTTTCGCCGCCGCATCTTTTTTCGGCAGCACCACATAATCCGTTTGCTCCGGATCGCATCCGTTATGCACCGCCCAGAACAGCGCCGTATCATACGCTGGATACGAAATCACCGTTCCGTCTTCATATTGCAGTCCCTCCCACGCCACATCCTGATCCGCCGTCCCGTGCATCAGCAGAATCGGCACCGGCCCGGAGTTTTCGCACAGATCGATAAAGCCAGGGAACAGCGTTGCGCCGACTTCGCCAAAGGCCGCGAATTGATCCGCCGCATCACACGCCATGCGCTGCGTCATAAATCCCCCGTTCGAAAACCCGGTGACATACCACCGCGCCGGATCAATGTTGAAATCCTGTGACAAATCGCCCGCCAGGTAGGTCAGGAATTTCACATCATCCTGATCCGAGTATTCCCAGCCGGAGAATCCCTTCACATAATTCCATTCCTGATCGACCCCATCGGGATACACCACGATGAATCCGTTTTCATCCGCCACCGGATTCATTTCCAGCAGATACGCCATCCCCATTCCGGTATCGGGTCGCCCATGCAGCGCGATCACCAGTGATGTCGGTTCTGATGGATCATAACTCGGCGGCACATAGACCACGTAGCTGCGTGGTCGTCCGCCCCACAGGATATGGTCACTCGGTTCGGCGCTGATCAGGTTAGTCAGTTCGGCCCCGCCGAAGAAATACTGGGTGATCACGTCCGTCGCATCGATCCCGAACTGGTTGAGCTTGTAGTCTCCCACGCGCGGCCAGTTATTCCCCACCGCGTGCATTTCAAAAAAACCCACCTCGCTCTCATCTGCGCAGGCATACACTTGTGAATAGTTCTGGTCGTCCGCGCTGAGTGGGTTTTCCTCACAGCCATTCCGTTCGCGCCAGAATTCAATCGTTTCGTCAAAACTCAGAACGTCCAGTTCTTCCGTCCGGCTCTCGACTTCGCGCCCCGCTTCGGGATAATACACATCCTGATCGCCCACCATCATCAGCAGGGAGACGGGTTTTGTTGCAGGGGCGGCACACACGTCCAGGTGATAATCCCACAATCCCGCCCCCACGACCGCGATTCCGGCGAACAGGTCCGGTTTTTCGCAGGCCATCCGGTAGGCCATCAAGCCCCCGTTTGCCAGTCCTGTCAGGTATACCTCGCTGACTTGATACTGCTGTTTCATCTCATCGATCAGCTTTTCGAGATACCCCACGTCATCTACTGGGACTCCGTCTACCGTCCCATAGTTGGCTCGCCCATCCCCCCACGCAAAATCTGCCGTATCAGGATAGGCCGCGATGAAGCCATATTCCTCAGCCTTGTCATCCATGCCGCTGAGCGCTTCGATGGCCCGCCCTGACGATGCAAACGGGTGCAGCACGATCATCAGCGCCGCACCCTCTTCATACGTCGAGGGGACATAAGTCGTATAACGCCGCGTGAACCCCGCGTGTTCCAGTGTGTGAGTTTCGCTTTCCCCATTCCCTTGTGCTTCGGCAGGGATCACCATCGCCACCATCAGCAGCAGCATTATCAGACCAAGTCGCCACATAGTCACCTATCCCGGTTGATTGAAAGACATGTGTCCATTTATACGTGTCCACTGCCTCAGCTTGATAGGTTCTGTTGGTACTCTTCCACCCGATCCAGCCATTCGCTCAACATGACGCTGAATAAGGCTTCCTGCTCGATCTGCGCATTATGCCCGGCGCGATCCAGCACGGCGAACGTCGCACGCGGATAATTTTCGAGTAACGCCCAGGCATCCCGGTAGCCCACTGATGCATCCTGCCGCCCGGTTAAAATCAGCGTCGGAGCCTCAAAAATCTGCTGATCCACATCAAACGAAAAAGAATAGCGTCCGCCGTTCTGGAGACGCTGCAAAAAAGCTTTATCCGCCATCATCAGCCCGCTCATAATCTCGTCGCGGAAGCGCTGCCAGTTATGCTCACTCTGCACCACTGCCATCGCCGCGAATTCTTCCGCCTCCGCCGGGGTGAGCCGGTTGAACAGATCAGGATCATGCACCAGCGTGGTTTGGGACGGCACATCGCGTCTTTCATACTCGGCCACAATCGCCGGGCACAGCAAAAATGCGCCATCTACCAACTCACCCCGCTCGTGCAGCACACCGCGCGCCAGATACCCGCCATATGATTCGCCCACAATCACAAAGCGCTGGCCGGGCAGCACCTGCTCGATAAAGCGCAGCACCACATCCAGCATATCATCCGTCGAGGTGATCCAATCGGCAGCGGGCGTTTTGCCCATCCCCGGCAAATCCAGGTAGATTCGTCTCCATCCGGCCCGATCCCGTAGACTGGGTTCCATACAGCCGGTCATCAAACGGTGATCGGGTGTATACCCATGCACGATCACCATCGGCGTTCCCTCGCCGTACTCTTCATAAAAAACGGTAATATCAGCAAGCTGGCATTCCATATAAACCATCCTGTCTTGGTGAATAACGATGTTTCCCCAAGTGTAGAATCATCCTGGCACCAATTCAAATAAGGGCTTTTGTTTTTAGATCAGCAGGCGCATACCAGCCAACCTTCCAATATGATGGTCGTCCCGCCATTTTGGGGCAGATCGACAAGCGCGCGTGGGGACGTATGACGCTACGTCCCCTGGATTGACGCGTTTAATCTCCTTCCCCGGCTAAGGTGGGCACAGCAATCTGAACAGCGGTGTTATCGCGGCGCAGCGCGCGCCCCAGCAGGAGCAGCACGGGCGAGAAGATCAGACTGGTGACGACGAGCGCCAAACGTAACGATCCAGCGGTGCCGATTGCGCCGACCACCGGACCACCCGCGATCTGGCCGATGGCGTTGGTCTGGCTGGACAGCGAAAAGACGGTGGCGCGCACGCTCGAATCGATCTGCGGGTTGCTCCAGGCCATGAGGATCGGATAGGTGATGCCGCGCAGCATTTGAGTCAGCAGGAAGGCGGTAATCACCATCCAGAAGTTGGCCCCCAGCGCGAAAACCAACATCCCGACGATGGTAAGGGCATGGATGATCACCATCGCCACCATCAGCAGCAGCATTATCAGACCAAGTCGCCACATAGTCACCTATCCCGGTTGATTGAAAGACATGTGTCCATTTATA
>DATAMF010000549.1:0-4467 GCA_036260665.1 Aggregatilineaceae bacterium
CGACAATTTCCTGGCAACCGCTGCGGTGATCCCCGCCTTGCAGGGCGTTCCGCTCACCGCCTGGATACCGGAACCCGCCGCCGAATAACAGATTCCTACACCGTTTTTCGGCGGAAATTATTTGAAACACAGGCAGTTCGTAAGGGCGCGGCTTGCTGCGCCCGCTTTGCTCGCTATACATTACCCATATCTTTTGAGGCGCAGATCAACGGCTCGGCATAGGGGCGTATTGCGATACGCCCCGCGCTTTCCACCCCGCTCACGACGCGCCATTCGTAGGGGCAATTCATGACTTGCCCCGCTTGCTGCGCCCGTTTTTCTCCCGCACCTCAATGTAACCCTTGTATTATTACCATCCAAGTTAGCCATCGAAATACTATACATCCCCGAACATCCGTGCTATTCTGTATTCAGGAGAACGCGCACCTTTCCAACTCAAAATCGACTAACCGCCGACTTTATGCCATAAAGTAGGACTTCCTGCCAGGATCTCACCCTTTTTCAGACCATTCTTCCCTCACAATGGCCGCAAAGGGGGGAGGGGGTACAAATCTGTATACGACAGTAGTTGCACCTTTAAAACCCATCACTCAGGACTCAAGGGGGGGCAGAAAATCGACCAAGTTTTACAAAACCCCCACTTTGTCAAACTTCTCAGGTTCAAAATGCCAAAAGTGGGGGGGGGGGGATCACTCAGAAGATCCACAAATCTTCCCGGCTCGCGTCGTGCAAACCCGTCTCGCGTCGCCAGTTTTTTCAGATTTTCCCCTCAGAATCAGAAAAATAGCGGCTAAAGGGGGGTGGGGGGTATCGATCACCTTGATAAGATCAGACTCAACCTTGAACTTAGGCCTTTCCGCTTTTGAAAGATGTCTTTGGGCTTTGTTGTCGGGCAATAAATCGTTGCTAAAATCAGGATGCTGGTTTTAAGTTATTTTTAGCAGAGAGGAAAAAACCTTGATCCGCAGAAAAACGATTTTAGTCACAGGCGCAAATGGAGAAGTTGGGCATGGTCTTATTCAGCAGTTAGCCGCCCAGCCCAACAAACCCGCTATTATTGCTTTAGACCTCAAAGAATTGGATTCAGACCTTCGTCCGTTTGTTTACCGTTCGGTCATCGGTGACATTCTCGACAACAAAATGCTCGAACGGCTGACAACCGAGTATGAAATTGAGACCATCTTCCATCTCGCGGCGCTGCTCTCTACCAGTTCTGAATTTAATCCAGAATCGGCGCACGCCGTCAACGTTCAGGGCACGGTCAACTTGCTCAAGCTGGCGATTGATCAGGGTCGTTGGAGCGGTCAATCGGTCAAGTTTATCTATGCCAGTTCCATTGCCGCCTATGGCTTGCCCAATCTGGAAACCAAACGCGCCGCAGGCCGCGTGACCGAGGATCAATATCTCAATCCGACCACCATGTACGGCTGCAACAAGCTGTACTGTGAACATCTTGGCCGTTATTATGCGCTCCATTACCAGCAGCTATCAGCCCTTCGTTCGGTGGGCGTCGATTTTCGCTGCGTGCGTTTCCCTGGCCTGGTCAGCGCCATGACCGTTCCGACAGGCGGCACCAGCGACTATGCGCCGGAAATGCTGCATGCGGCGGCACAAGGTCATCCTTACGCCTGTTTTGTCCGCGTGGATACCACGATCCCCTTTATGGCGATGCCCGACGCGATCAAAGCGCTGCTCACCCTGGCGAATGCGCCGCGCGAAAATCTGACGCATTTTGTCTACAACGTCACCAGTTTCAGCCGCTCCGCCAAAGAATTTTCCGAAATGGTCAAGGCGGCCTTTCCGAACGCACAGATCACGTTTGAAACTTCTTATTCCCGTCAGGCGATTGTCGATACCTGGCCCGCTGATATGGACGACAGCGCGGCCCGCCGTGATTGGGGTTGGTCGCCCGACTACGACGCGGATCGCGCCTTCAACGATTATCTGATCCCGACCATCAGCCAGCGTTACAAAGTCAATGCCGAGTAAGCAAAATTTGGGGCGGAAAACCGTCCGCCCCAGCTTTAACCTTGTGTCGTTTCGGGGACTGAACTCACGGGAATTGATTCAGGCTGCTCATCTTCGACGTTGCGCAGCACCCACCACGACACAAACCCGGCGAGGAAGATTAATGCCCCCGACACGGCAAAAATCGTGCGGGCGCTGATCATATCCAACAAATAACCAGCCACCCCCATCGAGGCAATATTAGCAATGGTGACAATCGTATTTTGACCGCCGCTCGCACGTCCCAGCTTTTCGCTTGGCACATGCCGCTGCATAAGCGTTGGAGCTACAATTTGTGGCGGCGAAATGGTGATCCCAACCAAAAACAGCACCAGAACCATCAGGCTGTAAGTCGGCGTAATCGCCGTCAGAATGGTCGTCATGCCAAACAGAACCATACTGATACCGATCACATCTCGTGCTTTATATTGGGTTGCAATTCCGCCGATGGCCGCACTGCCCAAAATGATACCCAATGATTGCGAGAAGCGAATCAAACCCAGTCCGGTAGATTTCATGCCCAGTTCATCAATGAGCAGCGGCACAAAAGTGACATTGGCTGCTCCCAGTCCCAGGTACAATGCCACAAAAGTGAGCAGCACGCCGCGCATTACTTGATCAGTCAATACATAACGCACACCGACGATTAATTCGCTCACCATCGTCTGAATTGAACGCCGGGTTTCAGCCCAACGGCCTGATACAAATGGTTGGACGAGAATTCTCTGTTCGTTTTTTCGTTTCAACTTGCCAGAGATCGATATCCTTGTAATGAAGTATGCGGAACAGAAAAACGATACACTGTCGAATAGAAAAGCTGGCGCAAACTGATCCTGTTGGACCAAAAAACCGGCCAGCGTCGCGCCCAACACAAACGAGAGAGTCACAGTCAATTGTCCGAGCGCATTGGCTGAAAGTAGCTGCTCTTTATTCAAAATTTCCGGCATGAGTGCCGTTCGTGCCGGATAGAAAAACACGCTGATAGTTTGTAACGAAACGGAGACAACCAGAAAAATCCAAACGTCGTCCAGGTGATCCACAAACAAAAATGCCAGCGTCATAAAACCGCGCAGCACATCGGCTGTAATCATAATGGTTTTGCGGTTGGCGCGGTCCGCGATAGTCCCGGCGACCATTCCGAGCAGCAGCGGCGGCAGTGAGGATAAGACAGCGAGCAGGCCAAGAATGCTGCCATATTGAGCATCTTCATGTTTCGCCATCATAATGATCGCCAGTGTCATCGTGTTATAGGCCAGCGAATCGCCAATAAAGGATATGGATTGGCCTATCCACAAATTTCGATAATCACGCTCCTTCAGGACAGAGAAAATACTCGTGTCCTTCCGATAAAACAGGCGATGTGCCAGTTGGTAAAACCCAACAGTTATTTTAGCCATAAAAAACCTACTGTTGCGCAATTAGCCAATAAGCTAATTATCCTCAATCAGTAGAAGACTTGTAAACTCCCAACTTCGAAGGTTAGAAAAAAACGAAAAAATTGTGAAAAGCGTAAAATTTACGGAAGAAAGACTTGATTTTCTAACAAATGCGTCGTATGATTTGGTCAATCATTCGAACAGCAATTATCTCTAGGAGAAATCAGCATGATGTACCAACCACGTGAAGAAGGCCAGGGCCTCGTCGAATACGCACTCATCCTCGTTCTGGTCGCCGTTGTCGTAATCATCATCCTGGCCCTGCTTGGCCCGGCAATCGGTAACATTTTCTCCAATATCGTCACCCATCTCTAAATCGCTGATCGTAATCTTAATTTAGACAGAAGCCCCACATTCGTTGTGGGGCTTCTGTGTTATCAGGATTCTTCGTCATAATCTCCCGCTACGTATAGATCGTCCAGCAAGTTATCCACCTCATCAAAATTGATCTGTTCAACTTCCTCTTCAGGGACATCGATTTCCATTGGTTCGGTAACTTCGAGATCATAAGCTGGGACAATGACGCTGTACCCATTCTCCTCAGCCCAGGTGCGCATGTCTTCAATGATCTCGACTAATTCTGGTCCAGGACCAGCCCGTGGACCTTCCCAGATAACAACTTTTTCATCTTCGGTGCCATCGCCCCAATAGAGGGTGACATGCCCGTTGGCGGCTATGGCGATATAGGCCGGATCACCCATAATGTCCTACCTCATTCCTGACTTGGAACCAGCATGCGTTCAAACACATCGTAGCGCCATAGGCTGCGAACAGCAAGCGCCCAGCTAACCACGGCTATGAATACCACACCGAGATCACCCCACGACATGGTATTGAGTTCGAAAAACTTCCGAAACGGTGAAATCGCAAATATCACGCCATAAAGTGCGAGCATAAGCAGCGCCAGATAAACTCGGCGGCGATCTGTGCTCAGTTTTTTACGACTTTCCCACTCATCCACCGAGTGTTCCGCAAAAACAATTAACAGCAGCCCGCATAACAGCGCGGTGGTCGTGAGGACAGT
>DATAMF010000552.1:0-3554 GCA_036260665.1 Aggregatilineaceae bacterium
GAGCCATTACGGGCGGGCCTGGAACCCGGAGAGGACCACGCTGCTGGAGGCTCTGCGGGATGTCTGCCAGGTGACGGCGGGGCGCTTCTTTATTGCGCGGGATGGCACGGCGACCTATCGGACGCGGGGCAGTCTGCAAAATCCAGCAGTGGCGGCGGCGCTCACGATCAACAGTCTCTCGGCGCTGGATGGGCTGGCGATTGCCCTGGATGTAAACGGCGTCGTGAATGAGTGCGACGTGACCGTTTATCCCGTCGAGACGGTCAGCGCGGAGCAGGTGATCTGGAAAGCACGCACAGTCCTTCGCCTTGCCCCTGGTCAGACGCGCGTCTTTTACGCCAATTTCCGTGACAGTGACGGCGAACGGTGCGGCGCGGTGGATGTGGTGAGTCCCGTTCCGGTGACGGATTACACCGTGAACGAAAGAAGTGATGGGTCCGGCCCGGTTTATACCACCGATCCCGCCTTTTCGATCCACACGGAGACCGAAGCGACTCGGATGAAAATCACGCTGAGCAATACGGCGACGGGCGCGCTGTATGTGACGCTGTTGCAAATCCGAGGGAAGCCGCTGCGCGTGTACGATCCGATCACCGTGCAGAAGGTCGATAGTACCAGCCAGAGCACCTACGAGAAGCGTTCGCGCTCCTTCGATCTGCCCATGCAGCCCGATCCGGTATTCGGGCAGTCGTTGGCGAACTATTGGGTGGGCCGCTACAAAAATCCGATCCTGCAAGCCGATCAGGTGCTGGCGCACAACCGCGACAGGATCGGATCGGTCAATCTGTTCAGTCTGGGCCTGCTCGATAAGGTCGTGATCAACGATCCTGAGACGGGCGCGAGTGGGCTGGGCCATTGGATTATCAGCCTGGATTACACCCTCGATCCGGCAGGTTTTGCGGTGCGGCTGGGCCTCGAACGCGCCGATGATCGCCAGTATTGGCTGCTGGGGCGGGCGGGTTACAGCGAGTTGGGGCGCACGACGCGGATAGGATTTTAGACAGGACGAAAAGGCTCATCACGATGATAACTAGCCCAGACATTACATTTAGGACATGCAGTAACCAGATTTGTTGGATCATTGTTGTTCTTGTCATGATCCAAATGGTGTACTGGAAGCGTTCTGCCATACTCAGCTTCTGTAATTCCACACCGTTGACATGTGAAGTTATCACGTTCCCGGATAAGGCGCTTGAACTTACGAGTAAAACCTGGGCCATAAGGCAGGCAACTTATGCCGCCTTTCCAAGCTGGACTGTTACTGCCAGAATTCCTCTCAGAAATCAATTGTCTTGTTTCTGGAGTGTGCGTTTTTCCCCAAAACGGATTGCGTTCGCCGGTAAGATCGCGTTTTCTAACAGCAATGCTATATTTTTGAAGTGTTTCCGGCTTGTGCTTCCATCCACCAACTGTATATCGGCCTCCCGTGTTCTTCCGTCGAGTTTCGGTTCGTCGTGCAATCTCTTCTGCGGACAACTTTTGGCCCTTGCGTGTGCTGTAATTGGTACGAGGTGTAGTCTCCTTTGTCCAGCGATACCGATTCTCCGTATATGGATTATGTCCTCGTTTATAAGTGGCTGGTTGAAACTCTTTTGTAAAGGGTGGAATCATTTCACCACAGCCACATGCACAGGGGATTTTGGGCATAGCTTCTATTCTGGCCCATCTTTTCTCTCTGGATCGCCGCGCTGCCTCTTCTTTTGTGAGAGGCTTGTCGCCCAGTCTATTCCAGGAGGGTTTTCCCGTCTTTTTACCGCGAGTGGCATGTCCAAAAACAAAACGTCTTTTTCTTCCATCTACTCCAATTGGTGCGATCATTTCACCGCAGCCGCACTCGCAGGGAATTTTGGGCATTTGTTCAATCTCTGCTTTGCGTTTTTTAAAAAAGCGTTGAGACCGTTCTTCTGGTGTGCTACCCTTGCCTTTATTAGGCTTTGGTTTGCCACGAGCCCCATGTCCTTTTACATAGCGAATCTTAGCTCCGCCAGGACTTTCTGGCGTGATCATTTGCCCACACCCACATGCACATGCAACCTTGGGCATTTGTTCGAGTTCGAGTCGCCGCCTAGCACGACGGCGCTTGCCGTATTCGGAGTTCGTGAGTCTCATCTACTTCTCTCAAATTATGCATTGCTACATTCTCTATTCTACACGATTAAGGCTATTTAGCTAGAAAGGAGTAACAATGACTTGGCATGTTCCAATTACGTTTGCGGTAGACGATCTCATTGATGAGACGATGATGAACCAACAGGTGCGGGATAACATCGCGCACCTGGGCGGGATGAAGTTCGCGGAGGTGGCGCTTTCGGCGCTGGCTTCCGGGGTGAGCGCGGCGCGGATCGCGGTTGGCAGTTATACCGGGAACGGCGGCACGACCAAAGCGATCACCGGGGCTGGCTTCCAGCCGAAATATGTGGTGCTTTGGGCCAAAACGGCGGGGAGCTGGCTGGTCAGCAAAACCTCTCAGGATGGCCTCTATTCGCGGGTGGCGGATAACAACTACGAGGTCGATCACATCATTTCAATCGATGCGGATGGGTTCACAGTGGGCGATGGGACCGGGGCTTCGCGTGGCAACATTACCAATTACAACGCCATTGGTTACGCCTGGATCGCGTTCGGCTAGGAGGGCTGGATGATCTTCACCTGTTTAAAACGGATCGTGGATGGGCTGCTGACGTGGCCCGATGTCGCCCCGGAGCATACGCTTGACGAGGATCAGGCGCGGCGGCAAACGGAAGCGGCCTCGCTCTTTGGCGGCACAGCGGCGGATTACACCTTTATCGAGTTAAGTCCGGCCCAATATGCGGCGGTTGTTGCTGCCATGCCGGGGCGATCCTTCCTGATCGATGGCGCGGTGATCAGCAAGCTGCCGCCGACACTCACGGCGAACAAAAGCACCGTGATCGCGGATGGAGTCGATACCGCGACGATCACGGCGCAGGTGAGCGACCCCGCCTGCACGGATATCCTGAAGTGGACCGTTTATGTCCCGGATGGTTCGCTGGTGCAGGGCCAGGAGAATCTGATCGCGGGGGCGGCGGTGCTCGAATTGCAGACGAGCGCGCTCGGTCTGCACCGGATCAGCGCCGAAAGTGAACAGTGGGGGATTGCCGCAAGCGCCGTGGAGGGCATCTGATGAAAGTCAAAATCACGGGTAAGGAAAAGCCGGGTCAGGCGGCAGGACATAACGCCTCGACGCGGGTGCAGGAACTGCGGGCGCTGATCGTCAATCCGCCCGCCGACCTCGAAACGGTCATCAGTGGGCTATCGGCAGCCGATCAGAAAAAACTGCTGGTCGCGCTGGCGTTAGAAGTTTCGCTCAGATTATAGGAGGGTAGTGGGATGGACGAAACGGTGTTGACTCTCTGGCAGGTGTTAGGGGCGCTGCTCGGAACGCTGCTTGTGTTGGCGGCGCTGTTATGGGCGGGTCGGCAGACGATTGGACAGGCGCGGGGCTTGTGGCTGGCGCTGCGCGGCGAGGTTCCAGCCCTGGTCGGCGCGGTGAACGAACCGAGCGATCCGGCGGTGCTGGAATTGGCGCGGCTGTC
>DATAMF010000562.1:0-16711 GCA_036260665.1 Aggregatilineaceae bacterium
GGCGTGCTGGTTAATCATCCGGGGCGCGTCTCGTATGAAGTCACCTCCCACAACACCCAGCGCGTCCAGTTCAGCGTCGAAGGTCACAGCCTGGATTATTACATTTTCGGCGGCCCGACCATGAAGGATGCGCTGGATCAGTACACTGCCGTAAGTGGTCGCCCCGCGCAGCTACCCGAATGGTCTTTTGGCTTGTGGTTGTCTACCTCGTTCACCACGAATTACAACGAACAGGATATTCTCGCCAATATCGAGCGCATGGAACAGCTTGGTATCCCGATCAAAGTCTTCCATTTTGACTGCTTCTGGATGAAGGAACTCACGTGGTGCAGTTTCCTGTGGGATCAGCGCTTCTTCCCTGATCCGGAAGGTATGCTGCGCCGCATCAAAGAACGCGGCATCAAAATCTGTGTGTGGATCAACCCCTATATTGCTGAAGCATCCCCGCTGTTTGCCGAAGGGGCCGCGCTGGGATATTTGCTGCATACGCCCGAAGGTGATGTTTACCAGATCGATCACTGGCAGCCCGGTCTGGCGTTTGTCGATTTCACCAATCCCCAGGCGCGAGCGTGGTACGCGAGCAAACTCAAAGCCTTGATCGACATCGGCGTTGATGCGTTCAAAACCGATTTTGGCGAGCGCATTCCCACCGAAGTTAAATATTTTGACGGTTCCGATCCCGAACGGATGCACAACTACTACACCTATCTGTATAACCAGACCGTGTTTGAACTGCTGCGCCGCGAAAAAGGCGACGGGGAAGCCGTCTTGTTTGCCCGTTCCGCCACTGCTGGCAACCAGAAATACCCGGTGCATTGGGGCGGTGACAACTGCTCGACCTATCCTTCGATGGCCGAAACGCTGCGCGGCGGATTGTCGCTCGGTTTGAGCGGCTTCGGCTATTGGAGCCATGACATCAGCGGCTTTATCGGCACCGCCACGCCTGACCTATATAAGCGCTGGGTCGCCTTTGGTCTGCTGTCATCCCACAGCCGTTTGCATGGCAACGACAGCGTGCGGATGCCCTGGCTCTTTGGAGACGAAGCAGTAGACGTGCTGCGCTTCTTCAACCGCCTGAAAACGCACATCATGCCCTACCTGCTGGGCGCGGCATCCGAGGCGCACGAACACGGCTGGCCGATGCTGCGGGCGATGATTTTGGAATTTCCCGACGATCCAACCTGCCGCTACCTCGACACCCAGTATATGCTCGGTTCGGCGCTGCTCGTCGCGCCCATTTTCAGTCCCAGCAGTGAAGTATCCTACTATCTGCCAGCGGGCGAATGGCGCAACCTGCTGACCGGAGAAATGGCGCAAGGCCCAGGTTGGCGTCACGAAAAGCATAACTATTTCAGTTTGCCCTTATGGGTCAACGTATCACGCGGCTCCCAATGGGAATGCCTGAAAGGTATTCCGCAGACATAAGGATGCATTCAAAACGCGCGCAGTTTTCTGTGCTGCGCGCGTTTCCCATAATTTCATGGGCAGTTCAATAACCCGGACCACAGCCACCCATCGCCCCCCTCGAACAGCACATGATACCAGTCACCGAGCGCTTCACCGCTGTCCACATAGGTAATTTCCACGACAGAATAAGTGCTATCCTCTACCGTTTTCCCCACAACCCCATACGTCGTTCCAGGTCCGCTGCGAATGTTATTCCCAGCAAAACTGGTGCATACCGCCAACACATCAGGCATCGGCTCGTCGGTCTCAAGAACCACCGCTGCTTCGGGATGAATGTTACTGCCCAACCAAAGACTGTACCCGGCCTGGTTATCCCACGGATTAACCCAATCGTCAGAATTTCGCACTTCAAAATGAAGATGCGCCCCCCCCATCTCCCGTAGCGCCGGAAAGTGCCAGTGGTTCGGTTACATCATCCAGATAAGCAGAATCTTCTACCAACACCGTTTGTAAATGCCCATACCCGGTATACCACATTTGTGTTTGGCCGTTGACAATCAGAATGTGTTCCAGAGTCACCGTGTTGCCATAGGCATAATTGCATGAAGGATTATCGCTTAAACATTCCCGGTAGGTAGCCACCACCACACCCGGCGCGCTCGGATATACGGCGGTTCCGAGTGGGAGTCCATCCGGTTTACCGCCGATGTCGGTCCCTTCGTGCCCCACATAGTTACGGGGTGACGACAAACCCGGACATGTGACCTCAAAATTGGCCGTCGTCCATGTCGAATCCGGGTAGCAGGTGACACTGCGGGCTTCATCCGGCAGCGGCCAGTGCAAAAAGGGCAGTGGTTGAATCGCAGGTATCGTTTGTAACTGGCTTGGTAGTCCATCCGCTTGAACCGCGCCTAACACCTGTAATGGATGGTACTCAAATCCGTGTCCTTCCGGCAGCCCCAGTTGGACCGGAAACAGCCGTGCTTGTCCGCTGGTAATGTCAAATAAATAACCAACCTGCTGCGCCATCTGGTAGCCTAGAAAAACCGTGACCCCATCGGGTAATAACGCGCTGCGTCCGCTGAGGCGATCCAATGACACCAATGCATCGTAGTTTAAGGTGAGTGTTACAGGGTCAATTCGCCAGACATTGGCCGTTTGGAGATGGTTCAGCAGCCGCCGCTCCACCAGCACCAGTTCACCTTCCCGCGTCCAGGCTATCGGATCCAGATACCCCCGTGCGGCGCTGAGTTGATCTTCCAGCAGCAGTTGGGTATCGCCCGCTGTCGTTTGCATTCGCACGCGGTAATGCGGTGGCGCAATTTCCAGGTACGCAAACCGGGTGCGATCCGTTGACCACACCCCATGCTGAAATCCGTATCCATCAGACGGCGATTCAATCGGAGCTGCATCCAAGGAATAAACATCATACCCGACCTCTCCTACCCCTCCTGCGCCAAGCGGAGTAACCGCGCCAGTCTGGACAGAATTTGCATAGAGTGTCCCGTTCCAGGCGAAAATAATAAACTCATCAGGATCAGATATCGTAGGTATAAGGGGCAAATAAGCTGTGATAAGAACTAAACAAAGGAGCAGTTGGGGCATAAACACCTCGGTATTTTTGAGGGTTTATGCCCCTCAGTTTATATATTTATTGCTCGAATATACCGCTCAGCAGAACGTCTGACCACGTTTTTTGCATCCGTTTGCACCACTTTCTCCCACCACGCACTGTATAAACGATCATAGGCATATGGTTCTACCGCGTTGACAATCCGCTCGACAGCCGCTCGATTAAGCGGGATGCTGTTCGGATAGCTGTACATAAATGTAACCCAGCGGGTATCCGCCACCACCATAATCGTATCCCCGGTCATCAACACACCCTTCCCCTCGGCTCCCGAACCCCAATGCAAAACGCTCGATCCGGGAAAATGCCCGCCGCACCGAATCAAGGTGACATCGGCCAGCAGCGGATAAGTTTCAGTCTCCCAATAGACAATCCGTTTATCAGGCCGCATCACCCAGGGTTCATTATCGCGGTGCAAATAAATCGGTGCATCCTGAAACGCCTTGCTCCACTCCACCATCGAGTCATAAAAGTGTGGGTGCGAAATAGCAATAGCCTGCACCCCACCCTTTGCATTCAAGGCTGCTATCGTAACCTCATCAATCAGGCTGTTGCAATCCCATAACACATTCCCTTGAGGCGTTTGGACAAACAGCGGACGTTGCCCAATCGTAAAACCGGGTACTGTAGCAATTCCTGTCAGCCCTGGTTCAATCGTGCGAATCTCATTATGATGCGTTTTTTTCAGTTCATCGAGGGTCGTCCAGTGCTGCCCGGATGGCCTCATATATTGGCGCTCGTCTTCGCAAATGAGACAATGCGCCGGAGGAGTTGCGCTTTCTGCATACTGCACACCGCACGTCATACAGATGAAGTTAGGCATAAGTTTTCCCTTGTTTCCGTGTTCAGGATGATAGAGCGACAACTGGTATTTGGAGAAACGCCCCAAAACGTTCTACCGCTTGAGTCAAAGCCCGGTCTTCAACCAGGGTAAAAGCGCGGAAGGGGGCTATTTCGACAATGGCAGTTTTTGAGCTGGCTTTTTCGCTGATTGTGCGCCGCCACATACCGATGATTTCGCCCTTGAATGCGAATGCCGACGTGAAAAAACGATCGGTAGTCAACTCCGCATACCGGGGATCAAGAATCGCACTGTGTTTTTTATAGGCAATTGTGTATTCGTCATACACGGGCAGCAGATGCCCTCTCAATGGCGGTTCTTGAGCCGATGGTAGCGCAAACCAGAATGTTTCCCCGTTTATCACCTCCTGGCACATCTCAGCCCCCAGCATCGTTAGCCCGGCTTTGACATCCGCCACTGTGAGTCCAGACCACCACGCGAAGTCTTTCACGGTAGCTGGCCCATGACTGGTAAAAAAACGCCGCGTCAATTCAGCTAATGCCTCGTCGCGTGCCAGCCGTCGCGATTGGGGTGCGCGTTCTGCAATCAGTGCATAAGTGTGCTGCTTGCCGCGCCGCGCCCCGCTGCATACAATGCCTTCCAATTCGGCATGATGCACCAGGTAGCCAAGCCGCATACCGTTCGTAGTATCAATCCCATTTTCCGCCAACACCGCGCCGAGTTCCGCCCGTGTTCGATGTTGGCCGCCCTCAACTGCCTTGCCAATGATCTCATCCCCACGCCGCAGCAGCGTTTCATCAAGCTCAAGTTTGCGATACATCGTTCTATTCATGGCCTGGACTCGCGGCGCAGTGAGTTCGAGCATCCAGCGGATGTCAGCCGGGGTGACAAAGTGCCACGTAGGGCGCATCACATGGGTACGCAAAATTGCCCCATCCGCAAATGCTTGCTCGATACTTACATCCGTCGCCCCTTCCATCCGCAAGGCCAGCGCCCACTTCGCCAGAGCATATTCTTGCGCCTGTACTGCGCCCAACCAAGTGACGACTTCATCAGCTTTCTGGAATTTCGGCCCTTCAAGGTATTGGTTATACAGTCGTTGCCAGCCGAGCACGGTGTAAACCCTCTCTCCGAATCACAATTACTCGCTATCTGATGAGAGATAGCGAGTAATGCCTACGTCACAGTGAGTTATGCTGTTTTTTCAGGGCGGTAGGTGAGCATAATCATGCCTGTATCATAGGTCCGCGTATCCACCAGTTTCAACGTCTTTTTGTCACCCATATTGCCAAAGAGACGCTTGCCAGTTCCCAGAACCACAGGGCAGATGCAAAATTGGTATTCATCGATTAAATCACATTCGAACAGCGATTGAATGAGTGTGCCGCTTCCCGTGATAGCAAGATTCCGCCCTGGCTGCTGCTTCAGTTTGGTGATTTCTTCCACGAGATTTCCCTTAATCAGGTGGGAATTCTGCCAGTCGGTTTTTTGCAGCGTCGTTGAAACAACATATTTGGTAAGCCCGTTCATTTTCTGGGCAAACGGGTCGTCAGCAGACATCATCGGCCAGAAAGCAGCAAACGCTTGGTAGGTGACACGTCCCAGCAATAGACCATCGCTCGCTTCCATCTGATCGAGAATCAACTGCCCCATTTCCGGCGTCATATACGGTTCAGACCAGCCGCGCAGACCAGGAAGAGTCGGGTCATTACTTCCCGGTGCTTCCATAATGCCATCCAATGTCACGAAGGTTGAGGCAATGATTTTCCGCATGTGAATCTCCCTCATATGATTGATCGAACAATTGGATCATAACCCAGCATGACTTCCTGCGTCTTGAACAAAAACGACAGCGGTTCTGCTTTGCTCTCCGACGATATTTGAGCAGGGGTTTGTCCGATATAATATTTCAAGGATCGAGTCAAATGCGGTTGATCGGCATAGCCAGCTTGATAAACCGTATCCAGGATAGAGGCACCTTGTTTTAACAGAATTGTCGCATATCGGGCGCGCTCAATCTGCCGGATGATGCCGTGTGTTAATCCTGTGGCCTGTAGAAATCGGCGTTGTACTGTCCGCACGGAAGCCGGTGGTGGCTGCCCTTGTAATACGGTATTCACCAGCGGTTCATGGATCAAAAGCCCCGCCCGCACCAACCGGTCTACAAACGTCTCCGCATTCTCAAAATCTGGAAACTCCCACACCGAACCGTGTAACCAGAAGGACTGGCTCGATGCTTCGGGAAGATTCACATCGTGTCGATTCATAACCATGCTGGGTGGTAAATAGGGAATCCGCGTGCCAAGTCTAAACTGGATGCCTAAAAATTCAGCCTCTGGGGGACAATAAGCAGGCGTCGCCTGGGTTTCTGGCCCCCGGACAGTCATAGTGACTTTGCCGCTGCATCGCGTCACAACCATCTCGCAGTGGGTTTCAGCCATCGAGATAAATGAGCCGGCGTCTTCACTCCGGTTACGCCAGACTCGTTCGATAAACGGGGAATCGGCGGATCGCTCTTCGCAAACTAAATCCATCATTGGGCAAACCGTTGGCTGGAACGCACTTTTGCTTTCGCAGCTTCTTCTTCGCGGTTTTTAGGTGGGGCGCTTGTCTCCAGCGACAGGAGAAGTTTACGTGTAGCAATTGTTATTTCCTCAATCGCACTCGAAAACGCACCCTCATTCATCTTCGATGGTTGGTTAAATCCAGTAATCTTGCGCACATATTGGAGTGCGGCAGCGTGAATCTCTTCTTCCGTGACGGGCGGCTCAAAGTTATACAGCGTTCGGATATTGCGGCACATAACCGTTACACCCCTTCCAAAACGACGGTCCCTCAGTGACGAAGTTGTTCGTGTCGAACGTAATCTGCACCCTTCAGTGCGTGATGTACGGATTGAGCCAATTACAAATCACGAAGTTGCGAAGGGTTCATAGGGGCTGCCTCTTGTCCTGCCATCGAAGTTAGTCATTCAAGTTAGTCAGTGAATAGTGATAACTACCCAGAACATTCGTGCTGTTCTGCGGCTGGAGTGCTGGAGCGCAGCGGTTCAACACCATGGTCGCCCAGCCCTTTTATGACATGAATCAGCACGATTTCCCCCTTAACGTGTCAAACAAGGGGGAGGCTGGAACATCCACTTTAACGAACACGTATTCTATAAAATATAACCTTTTCTTGTTTAAAGATCAAATATTTATATTTAAAATTAACAATAATATGAAAACTGGCACTGAGCAAATGTAGCCAGCATACGCGGAAGTATTTACTATTAGGCCTAAAATGCAGGAGAAAAACAGAATGCTTGATGGTTTTGTGTTTGATTTGGATGGCACAGTTTATTTGGGGGAATCGGCGCTGCCAGGTGCGGTCCAAACCATCGCCCACCTTCGTCAACTCGGGAAAAAAGTATTGTTTGTGAGCAATAAACCGTTACAACCGCGCACCGCCTACGCCGAAAAACTGACTCGTTTAGGCATTCCAGCTTTCCCTGACGATGTAATCACTTCAGGTTATGTGCTGGGTTATCATCTCTCTCATCATTTTCCCGATTTGACTCTATACGTTATCGGCGAACAAGCCCTGCGTGAAGAACTCCAGAGTCATGGCTTAAAAGTCTTACCTGAATTTCTGGATCAGGATTCCAAGGAAGTGATCCACCCAGCAGGCGTCGATGCCGTTGTGGTTGCTTTTGACCGCACCCTCGATTACCGGAAGATCAATACTGCTTATCAAGCGCTTGTGAATGGTGCGCGTTTTTTCGCCACCAATGCCGACAAAACCTGCCCCATGCCCGGCGGCGGCATTCCCGACGCGGGCGCGACGATTGCCGCTTTAGAACATATCAGCGGGCGCAAACTGGAACTGCTCGCTGGCAAGCCCTCCAACCTGATTATGCAAGTTGCCCTAAGTCGTCTGGCTCGTCCGGCTGAATGCTGCCTGATGGTCGGAGATCGATTGGAAACCGACATGCTGATGGGCCAACAAGCGGGCATGCAAACCGCGGTTGTCCTCACCGGCGCATCGACTCGCGACGATGTCGCCCACATGACCCAACCACCGGACTTTGTGCTAGAAAATATTGGCGCGATCCCATGCGTTCTGCACCATCTTCTATAAAGGATAACGAGCTATGGCTTCAGATGTTTATATTTATGTGGGTCAGCATGCTGTTGAGCACCTGACCGAGTATTCTGCCGCTTTTGCCGAGCAGCGGTTTACCCTCATTTCAGACACCAACACCCGTGCTGCGTTAGGCGTGCAAATCGAACATGCTTTTCAGGCGGCTGGCCTGTCTTTCACCAGCATCGTACTGGAAGGTGAGGAGATCATTGCTGATGAAAAGTATCTGATGCAGGCCTTGATCCAATCGCCGCCCGGAGATCAGATTTTTGTCGCCATCGGCAGCGGCACGATCACCGACATCACACGTTATATTTCTTTCCGCACCCGCAACCCCTTTATCGCGACTCCAACAGCGGCTTCCGTAGACGGTTTTATTTCAAACGTCGCGCCGCTCGTGATCAAAGGCGTCAAAGACACCTATACGGCTCAAGGCCCCATCGCAATTTTCGCCGATCTCGCAACGATGGCCGCTGCCCCCGGCCAACTCTCAGCGGCAGGTTTTGGCGATGTGCTCGGCAAAGTCACCGCCCTCGCCGATTGGCAGCTAGGAAAATTACTGTGGAATGAACCCTATAATGCAGTCATTGAACAGCGTGTTCGCCATGCCCTGGTAACATGCTTCGAGGCGGCGGATGAAATCGCCCGCCGGTCTGAGCAAGGGATTCAATATCTGATGGACGCCTTGCTGGAGACAGGCTTGTGCATATCCGACATGGGAAATTCGCGTCCTGCGTCGGGAGCTGAGCACCACTGTTCCCATTACTGGGAAATGCAGCTTCTCAAGGAAAACAAGCCCGCCATTTTGCATGGTTCTAAAGTCGGTTATGCCACCTCTCTCATTACCAAACTGTATGACCAGGTGCGCGCTCTGACGCAGGACGATGTCCGCCGTCTGGTACAGGATGCGTCCTATGCAGGGTATGAATCTGAGGTCGAACAGATCAAATATGGCTATGGACCCAGCGCCGATCAAATCATCAAGGTCCAGCGGCCATTTTTGGATCTAACCGAAGCAGAATATACCCAACTACAGCAGCGCATCGTGGACAACTGGTCGACAATTCAAGCCATCGCGCAAACCGTGTTGCCTTCCAGTACGATTGTCGAATTGTTGGAACAAGTGGGTGCACCCACCGATTGGCATTCGTTGGGCTTAGAGGAACATATGGTTGAACCGGCCTTGTTGTATGGTCACTATCTCCGCAACCGGTTCACCGTCGTCAAACTCTGCAAATTTCTGGGTTTGAACCTACGCCAATTGGTAAGGGGTGATCCTGCTTAGCAGGATCATGGTTATCGGCTTAAGTCACAAAGCTGCGATTTTGGGTGTGTTTTTCCCAACTTGCATCAGCCAGAATCTCAGCGATGGTTTTCATTACGAGGCGTACTTCATCATCCGTATTATAGAAGTGCGGCGCAATGCGGATTCCGGCTCCCTCGCGGTAGTCGATCACAATATTTCGCGCCAGCAGTTCTCTGGACACCTCGTAGGCGTGTGCTGGGCGAACGGTGATAGTACCCGCGCGCGTGGATGGATCGCGCGGAGAATTCACCTCATACCCGGCTTGATCGGCTAAATCAATCACAAGAGCGGTTTGTTTCAGCGAATTTTCGCGGATGTGATTTACTCCAACCTGGGTAATGATCTCCACGCCAGGTTGAATCGCATACAGCGAAGCGATTCCGGGCGTGCCGTTTGCCAGTCGATAGGCATCTTCACGCAGTGCAAAGTGTTCAAGATCAAACCCAAAAGGCTGCTGGTGCGCAAACCAACCGGTTATCTTAGGATGTAGTGTGGTGAGCAGATCAGGCCGGACATACATAAACACCCCGCCGGGACCACCACACATCCATTTGAGGGTGCCGCCGATATAAAAATCAATATTCAGCGCCGTGACATCCAGCGGAATGATGCCCACACTGTGATAGCCGTTGAACAGCACTTGCGCACCGACCTGATGCGCTTTCTGGATAATAGTTTCGGCGGGCATAATATACGCGCTTCGGAACAATACATGGCTAACCGACACCAGCCGTGTCCGTTCATCAATCGCATCGAGTAGTTCATCGGTATCAATACTGATGCCATCATGACTGTGTATAACTTGGATTTCCATATGCGGCGGCAGCATCGCCCGCAGTGTGTAGACATCGGAGGGAAAGTCCTGATCGGAGATCACAACCTTATTCCGGTGCGTATCCGAGAAGTCGAGTGCGCTGAACAGAATGCTGCTGGCGATACTGGAATTTTCATGCACCAGCACACTACCTGCTGGGGCACCCATCAGCGGCGCAATTTTATCGCCTACTGTGCGCTTCAGATCCCACCAACCTGCACCCCAGGCCCGTACACCCTGTGTAGCCCACATATCGGCAAACTCATTGAGTTTGTCATACACACGGCGCGGCATTGCACCTAAAGAATTACTGATCAAATAAGTACACGTGGAAAGAATAGGAAATTCAGCACGCCAATTTAAGATATCCATGTGGCTTTACCTCGCACGGAGTCAATCATCACAAAAGAGTGTACATCAGGGGATTCTTTCTTGCGAATGCCGGGAGTGGTACACTAAAAAGTCAGCGAACAGTCACGCCGCTGTCAGTAAATCCATTAAGGACTGTTTTATACTCTGAAGATGAGAGACACTATGGCTAAAATTTACGACATTACGCGCACCCTTTCTCCATCAACCGCGCCCTGGCCCGGTGATACACCGTTCCACTTTGACCACACAGGCCGTATTCCCGAAGGTTCATCGGTCAATATTACGCGGCTGAGCTTCAGCCCGCATGTCGGCACCCATGCGGATGCACCTTATCATGTCGAAGAAGGCGGTGAACATCCTGCCACCGTGATGCTGGAAAAATATATCGGTCCAGCTCATGTTGTCACGCTTCAGCGTCAGCACGGCGGCATTATTCCCGATGATTTGGCAGGGCATGATCTAAGTGGTATCCAACGCTTGTTGCTTCATACCTGGGTGAGCGATAACCCAGATAGCAAATTCCCGGATGATTTCCCCTATCCAACCCCCGAATTAGCAGATTGGTTGGCCGAACGAGGGGTGGTGCTGCTGGGCTTGGACAGTCCTTCTATGGATGCTTTTACCAGCAAGGATTTGCCATGCCACCATCGTTTGTTGCAGCACGGAATCATGAATCTGGAGAATCTTAAACTAGCTGGAATACCCGATGGAATATATGAGTTAGTGGCGCTGCCGCTCAAAATCGAAGGTGTATGTGGAAGCCCGGTTCGGGCCATTTTGCGCCTTTTGGAGTAGTTTTGGACAGAAACAATTCGAACGCGGTATGATTGGGAGTGAGACATAGTGGGACACAGGGTTAAACGCGACATGCCGCTTGTAATGATTGTCGATGATGAACCTGGACTGCTCAAACTCTTCTCAGGATTGATAGAGAGACTAAATTGTAAGTCAATCCAGGCGAGTGGCGGTGCGGCGGCATTAAATTTGCTCGATGAGGAAACCCCTGATCTTTTGATCCTTGACCTTGCTATGCCCGAAATATCGGGTTTTGATGTACTCCAATATGTCCGCAGCATTCCCCGCCTGGATGAAATGAAGGTTATGATCTTGACAGCGCGGCCCAATATGGTGCCGGAAATCGAAGAGATGGGCATTGACTGCTGGATCGCCAAACCCGTCATGCCGCGTGAATTTATGGATTTGGTTCAGACGGTATTAGCCAGTTAAAAAGGGGCTGTTTTAGCCCCCATCGGTTGCCGTATCCAACAGCATTTGCACGCTGACCCCGTGATACGACCATGCACAATTTTGATCGCATAGGTTCTGCAAAATTGGAAGAGCCGCCTCGTACTGACCGCCATTCACATACGCCCGTGCGTTGATATAACTTTCGACAAAATAAGCCTGTCCCAACAGCAGATCGTCTACAGGACCAATATCGGATGCCCGGTAAATAAAATCGACACCGCGCCGCAGCATATCTTCGCTGTCGTCTTCAGTCGTGCGCGGGTCGTTTGTGCCATTCATATAATAGCCACCCTGCTTTTCGAGCGCTTCCAGCAGCATCGCATCCACTTCCGCGCGGCGGTGATCTGGCGCAACACCGATCAACGCATCCAGCCATTCGATAGCTTCTTCATAGGAAGACAGCCGCATGGCGGCTTCGGCCTGCGAATACAAATAGGCTGGTGAAAGCATATCCGTTGTTGGACTTGCGTTTGGCGTGGCGGTCATTTCCGCCGTTGGCGCTACAGTAGCTGTAATGGTGAGAGTGGGAGGCGTGGTCCCGGCGGAGGTCGGTGTTAGCGAAGGTAACGCAGTCCGCGTAGGTCGTGATGCCTGCATCGTGCGCGCCTGGGCCAGTTTTGCAGCACTATCTAACGCATATTGTGTAGGCGCTTTGGTAACTTCCACAATCCATTCAAAACGCTGAACTGCCATAAAGTTGCCTTCGGCGAGTTCCGTCGAACCCAACCGGTACTGTTCAGCGATTTGAGAGGCAGCTTCACGCGTATGTTTAACATCATTCGTTGCCAACCCATCACGGTATCCGGCAATTCCCGCCATACTCGCCATGAGCAGACACAAACAAACCATGATCGCCATCACCAAGAGCGGCAACAGGACACGGCCACGTGGTCGTACTACGACTATTTCTGCCGTATCGTCGAGCGGCTGGATGGGTTGCAGCGGGGCTGTCGCCGCTTTGGGCCGTGTATCTTCTTCCTGAAGCGGCGGCTCGGTAAACTCAATTTCGCGGTCTGCATCTGACATCACAACTCATCCTCTTAGACAACGGTAGACAGGTCGGCATTATAGCGACTTCGAGATGGGTTGTCCAAGACGCCTACCTGACGACTGCTCTATTTAATAAACTTTTAAAATGCCCGATTTTGCCATGATATTTGTGCATGTTGCACAACAGCTTTCGTTTAAATCTCATAAAACATGCCCAAAGACAGAACCGGGTACAGCTTCTACAATTTTTTAAACATTTGAACCTGTGGGGGGAGAATAACCACATGAGCGCCGTTTCAACATCGACAGACCTCAAAAGCCTTTTTAAGTTGGCGCTCCCGATTGGCAGCCGGCTGATTACGGGCCGACCGGAAGCGGTAATAAATTGGGTATGCAGCTTGCGCACACGCCCACCCATTTTTGCCGATATTGAGGGCGGAGAATTAGTGCTGGTTTCGACGACCACCCTCAGCACATATCAGAAACCGCTTTCGCTTGAAACGGTGATTGAAGAATTAATCGAAGCCAAGGCAGGCGGCCTTGCCGTTCGCGGTACCATTACCGCGCAAGCGCGCCAGATTGCCCAATCGGCTAATTTCCCCTTGATCGCACTATCGGATCGCGCCCCACTGCCGCATATTGAGCGCGCCATTCAGCGCTTGCTCACCAACCAGCAGTCGCAGTATGCGCATCGCGCTTTTGAACTTCAGCAAATGCTCCAGCGGCATGCCGCCAGTTTCCGTGGGCTAACCACCATGCTCAATGTGTTGGCGCGCGTGCTGGATCGCCCGGTGGTTGTGTATGATGAAAAAGGGACTGTGTTGAGCCGGGGATTACCCGCTTCACGGGAGCAGGAATGGGAATCGCATCTGACGCTGGCAAGCGGATCCTATGTCGTCGAGCGGGTACATGATCAGCACGGTGTGTTCGAAGTGCCGGGTGGAATCGCGGCCTCTATGACTCACGATAACCGCTTGTTGGGTTATATGTCAATTTTGACAACCGATGATCCGCTGGATGAATTTGACCGCCTCGCGCTCGAATACTGTGTGCCGATCTGCGTCCGCGAAATGGTTCGCCAGCAAACGGCTGACGTGACGCTCGATTATGCCGCGCCGACACGGGATTGGATTGCCGATTGGCTGAGCAGTTCAGCGGCGGATGATATGTTGCTGTCGCGGCGCGCCGAACAAGACAGCTATCAGACTGATGTCTGGTACGCGGTTGTGTTGTTCCATTGGACACCAGCGAATGAATGGGCCAAAAGCAGCTTTTCGCCCGAACGTATGGTTAAACAGATTCGCGGTGAAATGGCTCAGCGCCGCATTCAGGCTCCGGTTGGACAGTATGTGGATCGGGCAGTGCTGCTCTTTCCGCTCGATGAACCGCAGCAAACACAACGCCTGAAGCAGATCACCGATTTGCTGCACAATGTGCTGTCACAAGCGGCGGGTGAAGGTGAGGTGACGGCTGGTGTGGGACGTCCAGCACAGGGTTTAACAGCACTACGCGAATCATACCGGGAAGCGGATCGTACCTTGGCACTGTCCGAACAGATGTGGGAAGAGTCCAAAGTCGCGTTTTTCGGTGAATTCAGTCTCTACGAACTGCTGCTCGGCGTGAATGATGCCGCTATTCTGTCGAGTTTCTGTGATCGCTGGCTTGCGCCGCTCTCCAACTACGATGGGCAGCATAACACGGATTTACTGCCGACGCTCGACGCCTATTTCTCGAATAATGGCAACATGGCGCGGACGGCTCATGTGCTCAATATTCACCGTAACACGCTCGTCTACCGCTTGAGCCGTATCACCGAAATTATGCAGTTGGACATGGATGATGCGAATGTTCGCTTGAATCTGCAACTAGCCCTCAAAGTTCGGCGGATGCTGCTCGCCGCGAACGGTAAACAAAGTTAAACGCGTTTCGACGCCAACAAGAAATTCAATGGCCCGGTTTTTGACTGGGCCTTTTTCTGTATTTTTACACTTCGACTGATCCCCCTATAGGCATTAAGCCAAGCAACTCTGTGTTGGAGTTGCTCAAAAAGAGAAAAGGTAGAAGGCGATTTCGTGCGGGGCGTTCTGAGCGCATAGCGTAAGAAATCGTTATCTACCTCGGCCAGGATGTCCACCAGGTTGACCCCATCCGCAGACAAGGTTCTCAAGAGGGGTAAAGCTGGCCGCCGCACGAGAGGGAAGACTTTAACGGGACTGAGTTCTCGCTCCGCCAGAAGCCGCCAAGGGACAATCAGCCATCGAAAAAGGGTTACGCCAATCAGCCGGGCATAAAGTTGGCAGAGTAAGCGTTGCCGCCGCCAGGGACCAATCACCGCCAGCCGGAAATGGGATTTACAGAGTTTGAAGCATAACTCAATTTGCCAGCGCACTCGATAGACGGTGAGCAATGTCTCGCTGGGGAGCAGGAGACCGCACGCCAGCAAGTGTAAATGCCGTGGGGGCACCTAACGTTTTTTCTTGTGGTCGTTCTGGCGCGCTTGGCGACGCCGATTGTCGACTTCAGCCTGGGGCAAACAGTAGGCCACCAGGCGAAGGGGCAAGCGTGCCGCCCCATCTGCCGCTTTTGTACCTCCAATCGTCCTCATGAGCTGGAATCTGTGACTGCCGAGGACCAAATTCGTTATCGAAATGTTCTTGGCGGGATCATCTGCGACTACTATCGAGAGGCTGCCTGACACTCATTTTTCCCTGAGGTTTATTTTCGCACCATACACCGTTTCCCAATGGATGGAGTTTTTTGACCATACGGGTTAAATTTCCCCATAGTGGGGCAACTTATCGTCGAGTTGCAATGGCTACAGGTGACAGTAACACAATGCACATAATACCTCGCCAATCTATGGAGAACATAATGAAATACAGTAATCCCGTAATTCCCGGTTTTTATCCGGATCCTAGTGTGTGCCGTGTAGGATCTGATTATTACCTTGTGACTAGTTCATTTGAATACTTTCCCGGCGTGCCGGTGTTCAAAAGCCGCGATCTGGTGCAGTGGAAACAAATCGGTCACTGCTTGACGCGACCCGAACAACTACCGCTGACCGGTGCGCGCAGCTCAGGGGGCATTTACGCTCCGACCATCCGCTACCATGAGGGGCGATTTTACATGGTGACGACTAACGTCACCGATAAGGGACATTTTTTTGTCTGGACAGATGATCCTACCGGTGAATGGTCCGATCCCATCTGGGTGCAGTTTGGTGACAAGCTTGGTTTCAACGACTCGATTGATTCATCCCTCTTTTTTGATGACGATGGCAAAGTCTATTTACAGTGCAACCATCTGCAAGAGGGTATCTTCCAGTTTGAGATCGATATCGAGACGGGTGAGCACCTGAGCGATATGCGTCACTTATGGACTGGGACCGGCAGCAGTTGGCCGGAGTCTCCTCATCTGTACAAGATCGATGGTCGCTACTACCTGTTGATAGCCGAGGGAGGCACGCACCTGACCCATATGGTGACGATTGCGCGGAGCGACAACCCCTGGGGGCCGTTTGAACCATGCCCGCATAACCCGATTCTGACTCATCGCAGCCGCTACCACCAGATTCAGGCCACCGGCCACGCCGATCTTTTCCAGGCTGAAGATGGCGCTCATTGAGAATAAGTAGGCGATCCAAGCACTCTTCCCGGACAGACCGCACCCTGCGTTCGGTTATAACATTGGCAGGTACTCAAAATGAACGAAGTGCGCCGGAGTGCTGTTTCGCTGGCCGTTACCTGTTGCGTACATCCCAAAGTACACGCCCGTGAAGCCACCAGCTACCTCGGTGGACAAATGATGTACCGTGCCGGTTCCCAGTTCGTGGGGTTCGCCGCCCGCGACCGCGTATTGAAAATGGTAGGTCAGCGCGCTCGCTTCGATCACCAATGTGACTGCCCCCTCACCGATTGGCTCACAGGCTAACTCCGCCTGCAAAAATGGGCCAATCCGCTGGCGGAATATCACGCTGCGCTGACCGTCGCGGCGGGTAATTGCGATGTCGTAATGATGGCA
>DATAMF010000152.1:0-1788 GCA_036260665.1 Aggregatilineaceae bacterium
TCGCGGTGAACTATTTGCGCGGTCGCAGCGATGTGAGCTGGGTTGGCTCCATTGGGCTTTCGGGGGGCGGTGGGCGTTCGGCGCTGCTGCAAGCGACTCACGATTATATTCGTGCCGCTGTGGTGGTGGGCATGATGGCCTCCTATGAGCATGTACTGGATCGGCATGTGATGACGCACACCTGGATGTTCTTTCCAGCGGGATGGTCGCGGTATGGCGATTGGCCCGATCTGGCGGCTTGCCGTGCCCCATCTCCGCTGCTGGTGCAGTATGACTCGGATGACGAACTGTTCTCGCGCGAGGCGATGAACGCGGCAGATCAGCGCTTGGCGCGGCATTATCGGAATTCGAATGGAGCCTATCGCGGCGAGTTTTATCCGGGGCCACACAAGTTCGATCTGGATATGCAGCGGTCGGCGTTCGCGTGGTTGAAGGAGCAGGCCTAGGATGGACTACCGTTTCTGTCCGCACTGCGGCGAGGCAACGATCAAACGTGAGGACGGTGGTCGTATTCGTGACGCCTGCCCTTCCTGCGAGTGGGTGCACTATAGTGAGGTAGCGTTAGGAGTTGGTGCCATTATCCCGCGTGGTGATGCGGTGCTGCTGGTCCAGCGCGGGATTCCTCCGGTGGGGCTATGGACACTGCCCAGCGGCTGGATCGAGCAGGAAGATACCCTCGAAACAGCGGTAGTGCGCGAGGTCCAGGAAGAGACAGGGTTACTATGCACGCCGCAGGGTATTCTGTGCGTCCGCAGTTATCCGAAACCGCAACGCAACGAGACCTATGTCTGTTTTTTGTGCGCTGTTCCGCCGGACGTTGAGCCCGTTGCCGATGGTATCGAGAGTTTGCAAGCCCGGTTTGTCACCCCGGCAGAATACCCTGATCTTGATATCAGCCCGTTTACGCTGTTTTTGCTGTCGCATTACGCGCGTGTTCCGTCGGTTCCTCTGCAAGCCAGCCGCGCCTTTGACGATTATGATGTTTATCCCAATGCGGCGATTTTTGCGCCGTTTTAGCGAGGAGAAAAATGCAGTTACTTACATTTCAACAGGATCGTTTAGGCGTTAAACTTCCCGACGGTATTTTGGATGTGTCGGCATCGTTCACGCTGGATGCACTGCTGGCAGGCGGCGATTCCGCGAAAGCCGCGTTGAAGCAGTATGTAGTGGATCATGCGAACGATCTCCTGCTCGATGAAAACGAGATTACGTATGGTCCGTGTGTGCCGCATCCAGGTAAAATCATCTGTTTGGGGATGAATTATCAGCGCCACACGGCGAAGCTCGAACCGGGCCAGCAGCCATCGCCTATCTTGTTTGCGAAATACATGAATTCCTTAGCGGCAGCCGGAGAGGCGATTCCGCTCCCGCCCGTGGCAGTTGAATATGATTATGAGGCGGAATTGGCGGTAGTCATCGGACGGCGGGCGCAGCACGTGCCCGAAGCCGATGCGCTCAACTATGTGTTTGGCTACTGCAACGCCAACGATCTCAGCGCGCGGGAATTGCAGCGCCGCACCAGCCAATGGACGCTTGGCAAAGTGCTCGATAAGTTTTTCCCCATCGGGCCTTATCTGGTGACCGCCGATGAAGTGCCCGATCCGCAATCCCTTTCAATTCGCGCCTGGGTCAATGGCGAACTGGGGCAGAATGCGACCACGGCTGACATGATTTTCCCGGTGGCTTATCTGATCAGCTACATGAGCACTTATTTCACGCTGGAACCGGGTGATATCATTGCTACGGGCACGCCGGATCGGGTATCGAGCGGTCAGACAGTATGGTTGA
>DATAMF010000564.1:0-7931 GCA_036260665.1 Aggregatilineaceae bacterium
TCCTGGCGCTTGCGCTGGGCCGCCGTTGATCCGGCTTCTTTCGCTTGCCCAACCCGCGAACGGAGATCCGTGCGGATCTGATCGCCCGATGCGGGAGTGAGCAGCAAAACCAGGGCCGTTCCAATCGCGGCTCCGGCAAGCACCCCGCCTGCTATGATCAGCAGTTTCCGCATGAGCGCCTCTCCTCGTAGATCATAAAACCTATGTTTATTATATCAGAGAATGGCTAGACAAAACGCCAGCGATTTTTGCCGAGCCATAATGCAATTCCACCCATGACAACGATCCAGACGACTCTGCTGGTTATATTGGCTGCACCTTCTGCCAAGTTTATAGTCAGAATAGTCAATCCGAGCGAAATAGCAAGCGCAATAAAAGAGAGGATCAAACCCCATCGACGCATTCGCCACAGCCCTAGGCCTGCCAAGGCAGATACCAACCCAAAGACAAGCACAATGACACCCAATGTACTCAGTGGTATGCCTGTTTGATCTTCAAATACATTCTGCATAATGTCATTCTCAGATCCCACATACGTTTTCCCTTTGTATTCATAGTGTATTCTGGCTTGTTCTTCATAGGTTTGGGCTAAGGAGGTTTTTTGATACGAGGGAAGGAAGACAAACCATGTGCCGCTGCAAAGGGCGACCATGACACTAAAAGCCATAAAAACCACATAGGCCGATACACAACCAGGACGCGTCCTGGATTGGTTGTGTAAAGGATCGCGGGTTGCAATGGAGAGGGGCGAGTAACCATAGGGAAGAGGTGGAGAATCTGATTCCTGCTGCTTCATTGACAGAATCTCTGCTAAATGTCCAGTCCTTCATACTAGCATGAAGTCGCTGAATGCGCGTTATAATCTGCGGATTGCTCTCATTAGAACGGAACTGTAGGAATGGATATCACAACTCTCGATCTGCAAGCGGCTGTCGCCACGACTGAGACTATTGCCCGTCATGCGGGGGCGATTTTGCTGGACTATTTTCAGCGCCCACGCCAGTCGCTGCACAAAAACAGCCTGATCGATCTGGTCACCGAGGCCGATAAAGCTTCCGAAGCGTATATTGTGCCTGCTCTGCATGAGGCCTTTCCCGATCATTTTATCCACGCGGAAGAAGGTAGCGGATTCGGAGAAGCGTCCGAGACCAATCCCTTCCATTGGTATGTTGATCCGCTGGATGGCACCACGAATTTTGCCCATCGTTTCCCGCATTTTGCGGTCAGCCTGTCGCTCTCCGATCAGGATCTGCACCCGATTCTCGGCGTCGTTTACGATCCGAACCGTGATGAGTGTTTCACCGCCATTCGCGGTCAGGGCGCATGGGTGAACGGGCAGCGGCTGCATGTGTCCGAGATAGCTCAATTGGCCCAGGCACTCCCGGTGACTGGATTCCCCTATGATAGTTGGACTCACCCGGAGAATAATGTCGCGCGGGTGGGGCATTTCCTCGTGCGGACGCAGGGCATTCGCCGCACCGGATCGGCAGCGCTCGATCTGTGTTATGTCGCGGGTGGTCGGTTTGATTTTTACTGGGAACGGGGCGCAAAGCCGTGGGATGTGCAGACCGGAATCTTGTGCGTTCTCGAAGCTGGGGGGCAGATCTCAGATTTCCAGGGCCAGCCGAGCCGTGAAGCCTACGCGGGCCATTATATTCTGGCGTCGAATGGATTATTGCACGAGCAATGTGTCACCGTGCTGACGCTAGGCGATGACGCGCCGCGTCCAGAATAAATTACACAGGGCTGAACAAGCCCTGTTTTTTTGTCAGGTGAACGCCCTCTTTCCGTCAAGCAGTCCGCCGTGTGTTATGTTTATACTGGAAGCATGGGAGGTAATCTATGTGCATAACTCGATTATTTATCGGACTTATCATTGGATTGATGGTTATCACCGGGCTGCACAACCCATCAGAGCATGCCGATCAATTAAAAATCACCGTGCTCACGCATACACCTACTGATGATCTCGATCCAGCTTGGTCTCCCGATGGAGAGCAGATCGCATTTGTAGGACATCACGAGGGCAATCCCGAAGTGTATGTGCTTGAACTGTCTTCTGGTGATTTGACCAATCTCTCGAATTCACCGCTTGATGATTACGATCCTCTCTGGTCACCCGATGGACACTACCTCGCCTTTTGGCGGCGGGATAAGCAATCTCTCAACCGTATGGTTGTGAGAGATATGATGACGGGCACGGAGGTCGAATCGTCGGATTTATTAATATACCCGGACGATTATTCTAGGAGAGAATGGTCTTCTGACAGCCACTATCTCGCTTTTAAGGCCTATTTGGATAATAACTGGTGTGTTCTTAGGTATGGAGTTCAGTCTGCTTCCTATCAGCCTCTGACCTGTGACCTTAGCTTTTCCTCTGATAAAGACCTATCTCCTGATGCACATTGGTTGGTCATCTATCACTCTTACACAGGATTTGAATTGATCGATCTTGAGGCAGGGAACAGACAATTCTTTGAACTAACTAGCCGAGCTTTTTGGGCACCGGATAGTCAGGCTTTGGCCTATATTGGATCAGGTGGACTGAGTGTTAATATCCACAACATGGTTTCCGACCAAATAAGCTCCATAGACTCGACGCCTCAAAATTATCTTCGTCTGATCGGCTGGTCTTCTACCGGGCAATTAGCATGGTTTTCTTCCTCAGAGACTTCGATAAGATTTTATGTGATGGAACCAGCCACTCAGGCTGTTCAAATGGTTGCGGATTTCGACTCATCCCCCGCACGAATACTATGGTCTCCTGCCGGAAGGTTCATTGGATTTAATGTTTACGAGAGCGTTTATGTGCTGGATACAGTAACCGGGACCTTGTACAACCCTATCGATGAGCGTGGCATTATCAACGATTTACAGTGGTCTTCGGACGGGCAGTATTTGAGTGCTTTTTTCAAAGAAGGGGAGATAGCTCTAATTCATGTTGGTACCTGGACTGTATCAACGATAGAGGATTATAACAATGTCGTAAATCCCAACTTCGACTGGTCACCTGAGGGTTCTCGGCTTGTTTTCTCGTGTGGCGAGTTCCCGCTTACCAATTTATGTTTGGTTGAGATGCCCTGATGCGCAAAAGACCCATCAGTCCATCCTCATCAATACTTCTCTCACTTGTGCTGCTGCCGCTTCAACCTCCTTATCCGAGATGGGGCGGCGCAGATGTAAGGTTTGCAAGACATTACGCCATGAGTTGAGCCATACCATCCAAATATTGCTCGCTGGCAAATTGGCTGTACGCGGTATCAGGTGCAGATGGATATGTTTTACTCCCTCCGCATACAATCCGAAATGCACTTTTTCAGCGTGGAGCGCTATTTCCATCGCGTGCGCCGTGATCGCCATGATCGGACCAAGGGTTTCCTGCTCGCGTGGAGTCAGATTGGCTACGCTTTCGCAGTGGCGTTTCAGCACGATAAAACCTTGTCCAGCAATGAGCGTTGGACGTGAGTGCAGAAACAGAATCCAGCCCTCATTTTCATAGAGAATGCCCCCTGTGGGCTGAATTTTCTTGCCCACGGTTTGGCAGGAAATGCAGCTATTAGAGAACACGTCCACAACTCATACACCGTTCGACGCTGGATGTATAGGTTAGCCCGCAGGAATCACAGGTTTTACGTCCACCCGTGAGTTTGGCGTTGATCATCTGCATAGCAACCTCACGATCCAACCCCGCCGCTGTCAGATCCCGCACCAGATATTCAAGCGGTTCGCCGCGACTCAAACGCTCGCCCAGCGTATTTAAGATCTGGGCGAGGTTAGCGCGTGGCTGCGCTGGTTGCGGTTTGGCCTGAAGCAAAAAGGGCTCAAACATGGCATGACAGGTTTGGCATTCGACAATTTCGCCCATCTTGCCCATCGGGATGATGGGAATAAAATACAAGGTAAAGTAGCGAGTGGCTTGTTTGTGTTTGTAATCGCGGGTTTGCTGACAGCGCGGACAAAAAAATTGTCCCTCACCGATAGTTTTATATTTAGGTCGTGTTCCAAAGACGATCATATATCCTCCTTTTCGGCAGGATTGTACAGTGAAAGGATGTCCGATGGCGAAAACTTATCACCTGAATCCGATGGGGCGTTTCATTAATCGTGTGATGCGCACCCTGATCCGGCTGGGGATTGGTCCCCAACAAACCTACCTGCTCACCGTTCGCGGGCGCAAAAGTGGCAAACCTATGTCCACGCCTGTATCCCTGGTCGAGGATAGCGGCACCCGTTGGATTGTCGCGCCCTACGGTAATGTCAATTGGGTGAAAAATGCCCGTGCTGCCGGAGAGGTTCAATTAACACGCCGGGGAAAAACAGAGACGGTGAAGATTCTCGAAGTAGGAGCCAGCGAAAGCGCCCCGGTGCTGAAAAAATATATCCAGATGGAGGCGATCACCCGACCTTATTTCACTGCCACGGTGGAGTCGCCTGTGGAGGAGTTTGCCAAAGAAGCCGATCAGCATCCTGTGTTTCGAGTGTATTAGTGAGGCGGAATGATATGACCAGAGAGCGATGCCTGACCTGGGATGGCTGTACGAATGTGCGCGACCTTGGCGGTTTGCGCACCCTTGATGGACGTGGGACTCGTTGGGGAGCCGTGGTGCGTTCGGATCATCCCGCCCGGCTGACGGCGGCTGGCTGGTCAGCCCTCTATGAATACGGCATCCGCACCATTATTACGCTTGCCACGGATGGAAATCCAGAGGATATGCCGGACAGCGCGCCGCGTCCCTCGGATCTGGTCACAATCCGCTGTGCGATAGAAGATTTCACGGATACTGAATTTGTGGATTTATGGGTGATGAATGAGCTGTGCTGCACTCCTCTCTACTATCGCGATGCGCTTAAACGCTGGCCTGAGCGCCATATTGCCGTGATCAAAACTATCGCCCGCGCTCGACCAGGGGGCGTTTTGATCCATTGTAAGCGTGGGCACGACCGCACCGGGATCGTAACCTTGCTGCTGTTGGCGCTGGCAGGTGTTGACCCCAGCAACATTCTCGCGGACTATGAACTCAGCCTGGATTCCGAGCGGGATATACTGCTGGCACGTGAACAGACCACAACCCGTGAAACGATTTTTACTACGCTGGCACAACTCGACGTTGAGGCGTATCTTCGATCCGGTGGGCTGAGTCAGGCGGATCTGATCGCTGTCCGCACGCGCTTGCTTGATCCGGTTGAAGGCTCAGGCATTGTCTAATCCTCGGATGCGCGGGCTGGCGCTGGCGGCAGCGGATGTGATGAGAATGATCACACCGACGACGATCAGCAGCAATCCCATACCCGATCCATCCTCGCGGCCCACCAGCGGCGCGACGAGATCCCAGCCGGAGCGGTGGACCGCAGGCTCCAGCGCATGATCGACCAGCGCCGCTGTGATCAGAAATGAAAACGGCGTCATCAGCATGAACATCTGCCCCGTGATGGCAAACACCCGCCCTTGCAGATCGGGCGGGGTTTTCGCTTGCAGCATGGAGGTGAACAGTGCTCCGGCGAGCGGCAGCGGAAACAGGACACCAAACAGCGCCATACCCAGCACTATCGGGTGCCGCGCCACGCCATAGAGCAGCATCAGCACACCTAAACTGAGATAACACACCAGAATGATAGGCATCCGTCGGCGCGCACGATTTCCGATCACCGCAATCGAGGCTGCGCCTGCCAGCGCGCCCAAATTCATCACGGCGAGCAAAATCTCTAACAGGGATTCGCTGTCTGTCAGGCTGAGAATGTAGGGGATCGCCAGTTCGAGCGGGCCGTTGATCAGGAAAAAGATAAATGAGATATAGATCACAGTGATCAACAGCGGACGGTGTTGGCGGGCCGTCAGATAATGCCAGCCACCGAGCAGTTCGCGCCGGAAGTTTCCGCGCAGGGCCTCATCTTCTGCCGACTGCGGCGGGCGCGGGATGTGCATCAACCCCACGACGAGCACCGCCACTCCAAAGGTGAACAGATCGAATCCCATCACCCCCGCGACATCCACCACCGCATACAACAGTCCGGCTAGCGTCGGAGCGATTACGCCTGCCAGTGGAAAACCCATCTCGCGGATGCCGTTCACCCGATCCCGGCTGTTGTCAGGCACCAGTAGTGTGATCACAGCCGTGCTTGCGGGCGCTTGAATCGTGGCAAAAATGCCTTGCAGCAGCATCACCGCATAGAGATGCCAGAGTTCAAAAGCACCAGACACAAAACTGATCATCAGGATCAGGGTGCCCAGCGCTTGCCCCGCATCACCGAGAATCATCACATAACGGCGATCCCAGCGGTCAGCCAACAGCCCCGTAAACGTGCCGCCAACCATACCGGGAATCTCAGCAAAAAAAGCCGCCAGCAGCAGCGGCGCGGCGTTTCCCGTATCCTGAAAAATATGGATACCCACCGCGATTCCGGTCATGCGGCTGCCGATCAACGAAAATATCTGGGTGAGTAGAAGCGGAAGAACGCGGCGCATTATTCGGTGACAGGACTCACGATCCTATCGATCTGCTTCAGGACATCCTCATCCAACTGAATATCCAGCGCTTTGATGGTATCTTCGATCTGGCTAAGTTTGGTCGCACCGGTGATCGCGCTGCTGATTCCCGGCTGGCACAGCGTCCACGCCATCGCTAATTGTGCACGCGTGATTCCCAATCCATCCGCAATCGGTTTGAGCTGGCGCACCGCCTCGATCCACGGCTCTTTAAAATTGTGTTTTTGCAACCACTCGACATTCGCGAGACGGCTGTCTTCTGGCATGCCATTGTCATATTTTCCGGTGAGCATACCGCTTTGCAGCGGGCTAAAGACGACCATGCCCAGACCGTATTTTTCAGCCGCCGGACGGACTTCATTTTCGAGCCGCTTGCGCCGCAGCATACTAAAACGCGGCTGTTCCACCACGGGCTTGTACAGGTTGTACTTCTCGCAGACGGTCATCACTTCGTCAAGCTGATCGCCACTCCATTCGCTCGTGCCCCAATAGAGAATCTTGCCCTGATGCACGAGATCATCCATCGCGCGGGTTGTTTCTTCGACCGGGGTGTTGTCGTCGTAGCGGTGGCAGAAGTAGATATCGAGATAATCCGTGCCGATGCGTTTGAGCGATTTGTCGATACTTTCCATGATGTGCTTGCGCGATAGGCCGCGATCATTCACCTCGTCGCTCATGGGAAAGTAGAGCTTACTGGATATCACCAGGGTGTGGCGCGGAAAATCCTTCAACACATCGCCCATCATCCGCTCAGCTTCGCCCGCGCCATAGGCATCCGCGATATCGTAAAAATTGACGCCCTGTTCATAGGCAAAAGTGATGATATCGCGCGCGATCTGCGGATTCGTGACCAGATCCCCGAAGGTGGTCCAGCCTCCCAGACTCAGCGCACTGATCTTCAGCCCCGATTGGCCCATCCGGCGGTATTCCATCATGGTGTTTTGCTCCTGAAAAGTAGGTTTTAAGTGATCAGTTTTAAGTTCAAAGTGCGGTTAACCCGTTAACAGCACTATCAGGTTTTGCTTGCTCTCTCCATTAGTTGTAAGTTTTTTATCCTGTAGGTTGCAACTTTCAACCGATAACAAAAAAGCCCGGCTGATTAGATACCAGTCGGGTTTTGTTATAGCAGTTGAGTCCGGTTTAACGCCCGGTGGACATGGGCATAATGACGTGGATAAAGTCATCGCGGCCCGCTGGACGCACGACACCAGGAGCCATCGCGCCGCTGGTTTCGAGCACAACCTGTTCATCCCGGATCACATTCAGCACATCGATCAGATATTTGATGTTGAACGCGATTTCCACACCCTGCCCCTCGATATTGGCATCAATTGGGGCTTCGGCATCGCCTTTTTCCTGCGAGCGTCCCGCGACGATCACCTGACCGGGCTGGTTGCCGCCGCTGGGCTGGATCACAATGCGGGCGGTATTGGCAGAGTCCTTGGCG
>DATAMF010000567.1:0-45204 GCA_036260665.1 Aggregatilineaceae bacterium
CTGGGGCGTAACGACAATACGCCCCTTTTTTATGATTCGCCCAAAGACGCGCGTTGCGGTATGTTATCGGCTTGCGGTACGGTACACACGCGAAGAGGCAAAATACGATGGGGCTTCTGACAAAAAAATTAGGCGTTGATCTCGGCACGATCAATGTCATGATTTATGCGAATGGGCAGATTGTGCTGCAAGAACCGGCCATGGTCGCGCTCACAGTGGAAGAAGAGCGCGTGGTGGCGGTGGGGCAGGAGGCCCGTGATATGTACGGGCGGCACCCCGAACATATCGAAGTGGTGCGTCCGCTGCGGGATGGGGTAATTGCAGACTATGAAGTGACCGAGGCCATGCTGCGGTACTTTTTTCGCAAAGTGAGCAGCCGGATGAATATGCGCGGGCCGGAAGTGATGCTCAGCGTACCCTATGGCGTGACGAGCGTCGAAAAGCGCGCGGTACACGAGGCGGCGGTTCGCGCTGGGGCACGCACGGCTTATCTGCTGCCGGAGCCGCTGCTGGCGGCGCTGGGCGCAGGACTGCCCATCAGCACTCCTGCCGGAAATATGATCTTTAACCTGGGCGGTGGCGCGAGTGAGGCCGCTGTGCTGGCGATGAATGGGATTGTGGTGGCCGATAGTGTACGCATGGGCGGTCAGCGCCTGGACGAAGCCATTATCAACTATATTCGCCGCAAATACAGTCTGGTGATCGGGGAACCAACCGCCGAATCGATCAAGATTCAGATCGGCGCGGCGGTGGATATTGGCGAAGAACTGAGCATGGAAATCCAGGGGCGCGATCAGGTGGGCGGCCTGCCGCGCACGATTACCGTCACGACGAGTGAAGTGGTCGAAGCGATTGAAGAACCGCTGTCTACCATTGTGAGCGCGGCGAAAGCGGTGCTGGAAAAAACGCCGCCTGAATTGGCTTCAGACATTATTGACCGGGGCATTTTGCTGACCGGAGGGGTGGCGCTGCTGCGCGGCATTGACGATTACATCACACAGCGTGTTGGCGTACCAGCGTATCGTTCGGAAGACCCGCTGGTGACAACGGCAGTCGGGGCAGGGCGCGCGCTGGACGATCTGGCGATGCTGAAACGGATGGGCGGCCTGAGTTGAGTGAAAAATACGGAGAGCTATGAGCATGGATCCCAAAGAACGACAGGCGCGCATTGAGTCCTATGGTCGAGCCTATGATCGGCTGGTTGAGGCGTTAGCGTCATTTCCGCGCGAGGCATGGCAGTTCAAACCCGCGCCGGATTCGTGGAGCATCCATGAGCAGTTGGTGCATCTGGCCGACTCCGAGGCGGTGAGTTATGCCCGCGTGCGGCGGGGCCTCGCAGAACCGGGAAGCCAAGTTTTCGCCTATGATCAGGATCGCTGGGCGGTGGCGATGGATTACCACGCCCAAAGCTGGGAAGACGCTGTGGAACTGTTCAAGCGTCTGCGGCAGATGAGTTATCACCTGATCAAAAATCTGCCGCCAGAAGTCTGGTCACAGACGATACTGCATCCTGAAAACGGCGAAATGACGCTGGATGACTGGTTGGTGATCTATGACGATCACGTGCTGGGGCATATTCAGCAGATGCAGGAATGCTGCCAAACGTGGCAGGCGGCGCGGTAGACATTAACTTTCGTGTTCCGCAATCACAAAATGATAGCGCATGTGTGGCGGGCGATCTCAGTGGGTCGCCCGTAATTCTTTAGGGATAAGTACGCCGGGGGAGGTAGGTGTCCAGCACCAGCGAGGTGCTGACATTGCCATAACGCAGCAGTTGATTGACAAGCTGTTGAAGCTGGCCCACCGACTCGAAAGTCCCCTTGATCAAAATATCGCGTTCCCCGGCAATACAATAACATTCCGTTACGGTGGGCTGCTGAATGGCGAACGCCTGGATCGGATCACAGCGCCCGGTTTGGGCAGTCACGTGCAGATAGGCGGTGAGGGGCAAGCCTAATGCCGCCGGATTCACCGCCGCATGAAATCCAGTGATGATCCCCGTTTCTTCCATACGCCGCACCCGTTCGGCTACCGCAGGCGCGGTTAACCCAACCTGTCGCCCAATCTCCGAAAACGAGAGCCGCGCATGGTCTTGAAGCAGTTGCAGAATTTGCCGCCCGACAGAATCGAGCAGCCGTTCATATTCGTGATTTTGCGCCATGATTTGATTTCAATTTAAAGGTTTGCGCCCCGATCTGCTTTCAGAAAGCGCTGTATTGGAACGCTCATCCAGTTTACGATGGTGTCATTATAACGTATAAGGAGCGACGATGAGCAGCACACCCTACTTCAACGATGTGGCGAAAAATTGGGATACGATGCGCAGCAGTTTCTTTCCCGAAGCGGTGCGGGTTCAAGCGCTGGCAGCGGCAGCAGTGGAACGCGGCGCGCTGGCGGCGGATATTGGCGCGGGGAGTGGATTTGTCACGGAAGCGCTGCTCAAGGCAGGTTTGCATGTGGTGGCTATCGATCCGTCTCCGGCCATGCTCGACGTGATGCGCGGCAAATTTGAGGGGCAGGCGGTCCGGTTTGAGTTGGGTGAGGCCGATCATCTGCCGCTGGACGATTTTAGCGTGGACTATGTGTTCGGCAATATGGTTTTGCATCACGTGGAGAATCCGCCAGAAGCGATTCAAGAGATGGTTCGCATTCTTCGGCCAGGGGGAAAACTGGTGATTACCGATCTGGACAGCCATACCTTTACGTTCTTGCGCGAGGAGCAGCATGATCGGTGGATGGGCTTTGAGCGGCCCGACATGCAGCAGTGGTTCGAGCAGGCGGGACTGCGCGAGACGCGTGTCGAGTGTGTGGGCAGTAATTGCTGCGCCGATTCAGCCTGTGGTTCCCAACGGGCCGACGTGAGCATTTTTCTGGCTTATGGGATCAAGTAGATTGTTCCTGTTCCGTGAAGGTGATGCGCAGGCGTGTACCGGGAATCAAGGGATTGAAGTGGGCAAAATGTGCCTGCAACACTTCTCGAACGATGACCGCCGCATCAAAGGTGATGCTCTGTGCATTCAGTTCGGGAAAATAGCCGCGCTGCGGGACCAGTTCGTAATCTGTGGCGGCGACGTGGTAGATGCGACTCGGTTCAATCGGTTGCCCTAATACGCGCACGTCCGACACATGGTAAAACTCGTCCAGTTGATAGGTGATACCGGAGACTTGCAGCAGTCCGACCTGCGTTCCGCGCAAGGTACGCGGCGACTGCTGCCAGATGATGGGATCCGCGCCATATTCCAGCGCGCGGATGATCTGTGCCCCTGTCAAGTCGGCCAGAGCGGGGTTGGCGGGGGAACGCGTGATAGCGAAAAGATGGCCGAGTGTGACCGGTCCGCGACACAGACCCTCGTGTAGATGCCCGGTGATGCACAGAGCAAGATCGGCTTTCATGCGCAGCCGGAGCGCATCCGCGAGAGTCTGGCCCATCACACAGGCGCGATCCGTGGCCAGATCCGCATCCTCGGCCAAATTACCCACCACATCGTGCAGGCGGTTTTGGGTATCCTGCTGGATGCTCTCCCACAGCCGTTCGGCGTGGATGTGTTTGGGACCCTCGGCGGGGACTTCGATCAGCTTGCCCTGCCAGCGTGCCAGGTTGCCTTCGTCATCCACCAGCAGATCGAGCCGTCCCAGGTAATTTCCATAGTCGCCCGCATGACAGATCGGCGTGTGATTCACGACAGTGGGTTCAGACAGAATCGTGTGGGAATGCCCGCCGATAATAAAGTCGAGGCCGGATACTTCTTCGGCTAACTTCACATCAAAATCATACCCCATGTGCGACAGCACCCCGACGATTTGACAACCCTGCTGGCGCAGTGACGCCAGATGGTGGCGGGTAACTTCGGCGGGATCAGGCATCGTGACCGGGAAAAACTGTTCGTAGAGACCGTTAAAGGGGGATGTCAGGCCGATCAAACCGATCCAAACGGGGCCGCACGGAATAATTAAGGCGGGACGTGTGCCGGGGAAGGGAACCGGTTTTGCGCCACGTGTGAGCAAATTGGCGCACAGCAGCGGAAGCTCACTTGCGGTGGCGATGTCCTTGAGCACCTGTGGGCCATAGGAGAGAGCCGCCCCATTGCCCACCGCGCTGGCTTGATATTCTGCCGCCTTCAGCAGCCGGAAAAGCGCCGCCCCCTTGCTGACATCACTTTCGAGCAGGGTGCGATCTTCGACGTCGCCGCTGTCGAGCAGCAGCACATGCCGTCCGACCGCGTTCAGTTCATAGCGCTGCACCTGCGCCACATGGGCCGCGCGCAAGAACGCGTCAATGTGGGCGTGAACATCTCCGGTATAGAGGATGGTGATCGACATGGGGTTATCCTTTTGCCTGCGAACCCGCAATCAGAATAATAGAAAACCGTAAGCAATGTTGGTTTCGGCCTGCGCCATTTCCTATAATTGTATGAGAGAAAACGAGTGACCGACACTTCCTTGGCATGATCCCCCCGGCGCTTGTTCGTTTACCTATCACAAGGAGTAATGAAGATGGCCGTTAAGTATGAATTGCCTCCCCTGCCTTATGATTATGCCGCCCTGGAGCCGCATATCGATGAGCAAACCATGCGTCTCCATCATGATAAGCACCATCTCGCATATGTCAATGGATTGAATAAAGCGCTTGAGATGTTGGAACAGGCGCGTAATTCCGGCGACTTCGCCCTGGTAAAGCACTGGTCGCGCGAAGCGGCGTTTCACGGATCCGGTCATTTTCTGCACAGCCTCTTCTGGCCGAATATGGCCGCGCCGGGTCAGGGTGGTGGCGGCGAACCACAAGGTGCATTGGCGGACCAGATTAAGCGCGATTTCGGCAGCTTTGACGCCTTCAAGAAACACTTCAGCGCCGCTGCAAACGCCGTCGAGGGTAGCGGCTGGGCGCTGCTGGTCTACGAGCCGTTTTCGGGCGCATTAGAAGTTCTGCAATCGGAAAAACACCAAAATCTGACCCAGTGGGTGGTGACGCCCCTACTGGTGCTGGATGTGTGGGAGCACGCCTATTATCTGAAGTATCAGAACAATCGCGGCGCATATGTCGAGGCGTGGTGGAACGTCGTCAACTGGGCTGATGCCGCGGATCGTTTCCAGAAGGCACGCAGCAAGTAAGGTACAAACCGGACGTGAAAAGGGGCATTCCGAACTGGAACGCCCTTTTTTATTTGAGCGGAGGACGCGTCAAGCAGTGCTTATCGTCATTCGATAAACCTATTTTTGTCACGTGAAAACTGGCACAGGTGCGCTATAGTGTTATCAATTCAATCGCAATACATGAGGAGCAAGCAAGATGCCTAGTATTATTACGAGCCTGTGCCTACGCGATGGCGCTTGTGTTGATGTCTGCCCGAATGAAGCCATCGTCCCCGGTTTTCCGGAAAGCGAATGGCCCTGGTACTACATTGATCCCGACACCTGCATCGACTGCGGCGCATGCCAGTCGGAATGCCCCTTCGAAGCGATCTTCGATGAGGGTGATGTGCCCAGCGATTACAAAATGGCCCCTGGTCAGGAACGCGTTCCGCACGGTGGCGCGCGCTACAAGGCAGCCGGCGGCGAAATCGTTGATCTGACCCCCGACATCCAATACAATTATGATTTCTTCCAGAAAGGGCCGGGTTACGACTCCAAGCCGTAATTGCGCGCCCGTAGTCTAATAGAGAGCCGAATTGCAGGGGTGGGTTAACATACTCACCCCTACTTTTTTACCACCATAAATTGTGCTATAGTTAGCATGAAAAAGCTGACAGGAATCTATAATATCTCCTGACGGTTGATTGGGTTTCTAACTTTTTTGAGGAGTCAGATCACATGACGCACATTATTACCAGTATTTGTCTGCGCGATGGGGCCTGTGTCGAAGTTTGTCCGGTAGATTGCATTGTGCCCGGTTTCCCGGAAAATGAATGGCCCTGGTATTTTATTGATCCGGATACCTGCATTGACTGCGGCGCATGTGTGCCGGAATGCCCGTTCGAGGCGATTTTTGTTGAGGATGAAGTCCCAGCGGCTTACGAATTAACGGCGGGGCAGGAGCGTATTCCGTTCCGCGAGGGGGCGCAATATGCATCGGCAGGCGGCGAGGTAGTGGACCTCACCCAGGATATTCAACCGAATTACGATTTCTTTCGCAGTGGACCAGGCTACGACTCCAAGCCGTAAGAGCTGGAGAGTCAGTAAAAATACATCAGGATCGCTACCCAGCGATCCTTTTTTTGCGTTATCAGGGCGTTGCACCCAACAACTGCGCGACTTCGTCCCGGAACAGCAGCATCACCAGCGTGCCGATCACAATATACGGGCCATAGGGCAGGGGGGTAAACAGTCGGTAGCGGCGGCGCATCAGGGATCGCGCGGTCAGGTAGAGCATTGCGCCGAGTGCCCCCGCGAACACCGTGATCAGCGAGGCAAAAATAAATGCGCGCCAGCCGAGGATCAGCCCGCTTAAGGTCGCCAGCATCACGTCGCCAAACCCAAAGGCGATCTCGCCTGCATTCGTGGCTTGTGAAAAGCCCACGCCACCAAGAAACATCAGAAAGAACAGCGCAAACCCCGCTCCGCCGCCAATGAGATAGGTTCCGAAATTTTTGCCCTCTTCCGGCGTGATGAGTGCGACCAGCAGCGCAAAAATGCAGGCGGGAATGATCACAGCGAATAGAATTAAGCGGTGTTCGATGTCGATCACGGTGATCAGAATCAGAATAGCAACGTAGATGCTCCACACCAGCCAGTTCGTTTCGTCTCGGAAGGTGGTGACCATCAATATCATAGCTAACCCGGTGCCGATTTCTACGAGCGGGTGACGCCAACTGAGGCGGGCCGGGCGGAGGGCTTCGCCTTCTTCCAGCGTGGTAGGGGCCGGGTTCCGCGCGCTGCGCTGACCGGTCAGAAAAGCGGTGAGTCCCAGCCAGGCTGAGCGTGGGCGTGGTGTCCCGTCGGGATAATGCGGTGGGCGGATTTTGACACGTTCAGGCAGATCGTCGGCCAGCACATTAATCACACCGCCAATCAGCACGCCGATGACCCCGGCGATCAAAGCAAACACAATGTCCATGGTTTGACCTTCTTTTTAATTATTATTGTTGAATACGGGGCAGTCCTTCGGGCCGGTCCAGCATATGCGGCGCGGTTGGGGTGGGCGAGTTGGGCGGCTGCGGTAGCAGGGTCCAGGCGCTCCCCAATACGACCACCACAATGATCACGGCAACGACAACAAACAGTAATGTTCCGCTGGTACGACGACTCATTTTCATACTCCTGAGCGCCATTATACCTGAAAATAAAAGAAAGCATTGTCAGCTTTCATGAATGATTGTCAGCACGTTGTCAGCGAAGGCAGTTGCCCCTCATAACCAAGGATTCTATAATGAGGTTATGGGATGAATAGAAAGGGAGACCGGCTATGATCCCCCTGACCGCTGGTATTGTTCAGGATATTTTCGACGGCAGCATTCTCAATATGCTCTATGCAGCGGCCCTTTTCATTGGGCTTGTGTATTCAATTTTTCTCTTGTTTTTCCAGGGCATCGAAGATGCATTAGGGAATCTGGACCTGGATTTTAGCCTCGATCACGACATTGATAACGCGAGTGATGTGACCGGGATCAGCCTACTCGCGATTGCCAGTTTTATTTCCGCCTTCGGTGCCTTTGGTTTGATCGCGGTGACATTGTTTGATGCGGGGTCGGCGGCGAGTTTGATCAGCGCGCTGCTCGGCGGGTTGGGCATGGGCCTGGTGGCGCAGTTGTCATGGGTCTATTTGCTGTCACCCACCGTGAGCAGTGAAGTGCGGCAGGCCAAGCTGGTCGGTACAGTCGCCGAAATTATTACACCGATTCCGATGAACGGCCTGGGGCAGATCGCCTTTATCGCGGAGGGCAGCCGCATAACCTATTCTGCTCGTTCGAGCGAACATGACCAGTCCATTTCACGCGGCACACCCGTGCGGATCGAGCGCATTGTGGGCGGCGTGGCATATGTCAGCGCGATTGCTTAAATAGAAAGGATAATTTCTTATGAATCCAGCCGCCGGTGGTGTGATTATTCTGCTGCTTGCCCTCATTATTATTACGCTGGCGTCCGCCTGGGCGTCACGCATCCGCAAAGTTGGTCCCAACGAGGTGTTGGTCATTTCGGGCCGCAAGACCCGTAATCCAGAGACGGGCGAGAAGGAACCCTACCGCGTCGTCAAAGGCGGGCGCTCCTTTATCTGGCCCGTGTTGGAACGGGTGGATGTGCTGTCGCTGGAACTGATGACCATTGAAGTGACTACCGACAATGTGTACACCAAGCAGGGCGTGGCGATTACATTGGAAGGTGTGGCCCAGACCAAAATCGCCAGCGATGATGTGTCTATCCGCACGGCAGCGGAACGTTTTCTGTCCAAGACGCGCATGGAAATTCTGAACGTGGCGCACGAAACCCTGGCCGGCCATCTGCGCGGGATTATCGGTACGCTGACGGTGGAAGAAATCTACCGCGAGCGCGATGTATTTGCCCAGCGGGTGCAGGAAGTGTCGGCCAGCGACCTCGCGAATATGGGCCTCGGCATTGACACCTTCGTGATCAAGGATGTGCGCGATAAAGAAGGCTACTTGGAAGCATTAGGCCGCCCACGCATTGCCGAAGTGAAGCGTGACGCGACGGTTGCCGAACAAAGTGCTTTGACTCGCGAAGCGGAGGCCAAGCGCGACTTTGAACTGCAAAAAGCCGCCTATGATCAGGAAGTCTCCCGCAAGCGCGCGGAGGCGAATCTGGCTGGAACGCTGCAAGAGAACATCACCAATCAGACGGTGCGCGGCGAACAGGTCCAGATCGAGGTAATTGAGCGGCAAAAGCAAATTCAGGTTCAGGAACAGGAAGCGCTGCGCCGCGAACGCGAACTCGAAGCAACAGTTCGTAAGCCTGCCGAAGCGCGCCAGTTTGAAATCGAGAAATTAGCGAACGCCCAGCGTTTCGAGATCGAAGCACGGGCCAACGGTGAGGCTGCCGCAATCCGGGCGAAAGGTGAGGCGGAAGCCGATGCGATCAAAGCGCGCGGTTTGGCCGAGGCGGAGGCGATGCGGGCGAAAGCTGCCGCATGGAAGGAATATAATCAGGCGGCACTGATCCAGCAGTTGATCGAAACGCTGCCCAAAGTGGCCGAAGCGATTGCGCTGCCGCTGGCACAGACGGATCGGATTGTGGTGATCAGCAACGGCGATGGGCCGAACACGGGTGCATCCAAAGTTAGTGCCGACATTACTACCATTCTCGCGCAGATTCCCGCTACCGTTGAGGCGTTGACCGGACTGAATCTTACACAGGCGATCAGCGAACTGCCGGGCCTGGGCCATGTGGAGAGCAGCGGTGAGCAGCCGCCCAGCACACAGCCTATGTAACCCACGCTTTTCTTCGAGGGTTGAACCTGCCGCCAGGAGTCCGCTTCTGGCGGTATTTTTTTCTTCTGCGTCGATTTCCATCAAATTTTATAAAAGTATTGGCATGGGCATTTTAGTAGTTTATAATTGAACTACTAGTGTCAATGCAGATGGGAGATCGATACCGTGTTCACCAAAGTGGTAGATATCGATACGCACCATTATCATACCCGGCATGATCCTCACCGCCGGGCGTCGGGATTGTCGGATATTATTCTGGGGGGGCAGGACGGTTTAGTGAATGTGCTGGGGGTCATCCTCGGTGTAGCAGCAGCGACGCGTGACACACGGATTGTGCTGGTGGCTGGGTTGGCCGCAACCATTGCAGAGTCGATTTCGATGGGCGCTGTCGCCTACACCTCGACGCTGGCCGATTCGGATTTTTATGAAAGTGAACGCAAGCGCGAATACCGTCATATCGATACGGTACCCGAATTAGAGCGCCAGGAAGTTTATCAGATTTATCACGAAAAAGGATTTGAAGGCGAATTACTGGATGATATTGTTGAAACTATCACCGCGAATCCGGATATTTGGGTGGCGGTGATGATGGCCGAAGAGCATCACCTGACCCCTATCAACCGCCGCGAAGCGATACGCGCGGCAGTGGTCGTCGGACTTTCCGCCGTCGCCGGATCGCTGGTACCGCTGCTGCCCTTTGCCCTGCTGCCGGTCAAACTTGGCATCTGGACTTCGATCATCCTGGCCGCGCTGGTGTTGTTTGGGGTAGGGGCCTATAAAGCCCGCGTCACCGTCGGACATCCGGGCCGGAGCGGGGTCGAGATGGCGATTATTGGGACGGTGAGCGCAATGGCCGGGTATCTCGTCGGACTGCTGTTGAAAGTGCCCATGTAGCAGGCGTATGAAACACGCATGAGAGGGTCTGCTCGCGCCGTGCGGACCCTTTTTTGTCTAACAGCAAATTCCTTTACAGCTTCAAAATATCCAATTTGCGATTGTCAGTGCGATGATCGTGGGGTAAGCTTGGGTGACAAGCTCACCTTTCTTGCACGTATAAACGTGCAGCCTATATTTATTGTTGGAGAATTTTCGTATGTCCCTTCGTTGGAGACTAGTTTCGTGTGTCCTGATCCTGGTGCTGCTGCCGCTTTCTGCCTCGGTCATGGCCCAGGACAGCGTCATTACCATTGGAACCACCGATCTGCCGACCAGTTTGGATGTCGGGCAGGCGTATGATTTTGCGGCGTGGGAAGTTTTGCAGCATTTGTATGTCGGGTTGATGCGCCAGACGCCCGGCACACTGGATTATGAGAAAGCGCTGGCGGCAGATTACACGGTCAGCGAGGATCAACTCACGTACACCTTTACCCTGCGTGAGGATGCCGCTTTTAGCGATGGCACGCCCATTACAGCGCAGACCTTCGTCGAGTCGATTAACCGGGTGATTGCGCTCGAAGAAGGCGCAGCCCAGGCGGTGACTCCCTACGTGGACAGTGTGACTGTCGATGACAAGGCTCAACTCGTGTTTCAACTTAAGCGCCCGGTGCCGTATTTCCTGGAACTGCTGGCGCTGCCGCCTTATTTCCCACAACATCCCACGTTAGCCGCCAGCTCTACGTCCCAGCCGTTTGCCGAAAATGGCGTGATCGGCAACGGACCCTATCTGCTGGAACGGTATGATGTGGGCGGCGAGATCGTTTTGCAGGCGAACCCCGCCTATGATCCGCAGCCTGCGACACCCACCATCATCCTGAAACAGTATATGGGCTCGCAGGAACTCCGCGCGGCGCTGGAACGGCATGATGTGGACATCGCGTGGCGTGCCCTGTTTTTGGGTGATTTGTTGGAAGTGGTCGGTGAAGAGGGGCTGAACGTCACGTCTATTCCCAGCACGCGCGTTTTTTACCTCTACATGAATCACGACCTCGAACCAGCCGATGATCCACTGGTGCGCGAGGCGTTGACCCTGCTGCTCAATCGCCAGCGGGTGGTCGATAACACACTGCATGGGTATGCTGTGCCGCTCACGAGTATGGTTCCCGATCTGTTCCCCGCCGCTTATAATCCGATCTGGCCCGAAGGCGGAGCGCTGGAAGAGGCCAACGAAATTTTGCGCTCAGCAGCTTACCGGACGGGGAGCGCGGCAGTTCGGCTGAATTTTGCGATTGAGACATCCCTGTTCCTGTATGGCGATCTCTATGTGTCGGCGGCCAACGAACTGCGCCGGGGCAGCTTTGAACCGAGCGATTATATTGCTTGTGGTGTCAGTTGGAACTCGAATACCACCACGTTTACCTCCTCATTGGAAGCGGGCGAACGCCAGATTGCGATGTTCGCCTGGACACCGCTGGTCCCGCATCCGGCAGCCTATTTGTACCCACTGGCCCATTCCAGCCAGCCCATCCCGGCGAATGGTAAGTATGCCTCAGATGACATCGACCAATCGCTGGATGCCGCCATGATCGAGCCTGATCCGGCTGTGGCAGGATCACTCTATCAACAAGCAGCCGCGCTGCTCCTGGAAAAATTCGATATTGCACCGCTCTGGCAGGAAACCTTGCAGATCGTGGCATGGGACGGCATCGGCGGTATCCAACTGGAGCCGAACTACTTCCTCCATTATGACTTGCTGACCAAGCAGTAAGCTGCCCCACCCTGTGCGTGATTAGAACGGCGTGGAATCCCCATGCCGTTTTTATTTTGGGACGCGGGCGGCCTGAATAGTGTATTATTGTTATATCCGAGATTTTGAGGAAGGAAAACATCGATGCGACGTTGGATACTACCCTTCACTGTGATAATCCTCTTGCTCTCGATTAGCCCGGTATGGGCGGGCGGCTGGTCGGTGACGACCCTGGACGAACTACCGGAGCATGTGATCACCGGGGAACCGCTGGAAATTGGCTTTGTTGTCCGGCAGCATGGCACGCATACCCTGGAAGATCTCAATCCCATTGTGGTTGCCACCCACGCGGAAAGTGACGAACAGATCGAGGCTGAGGCGGAAGAAGATACACCCGGCCATTACACCGTTGAACTCACCTTTCCCACTGACGGACTCTGGAACTGGACGATTTCCGCCTTCGGGCCAGATCAACCGATGCCCGCGCTGACTGTTTTCGATGCCGGGGATGTCACTATGATGGATTCGGAATCTGATGAAGATATGCCCGCTCTGTGTTCCGAACGCGGCGCGGCGTTGTTCGTGGCGAAGGGCTGTGCATCCTGCCACCAACATGCCGATGCTGGGTTTGATGAGTACGCTTCGGTCAATGAGGGACCGCAGCTTACCACTTACGAAGGCGACCCCGATTTTCTGCGCGAGTGGATAGCCGATCCGGTATCGGTCAAACCGCAGACCAACATGCCGGCGCTCAATCTGAGTGAGGATGAAATTGAGGCGCTGATCTTGTTCTTAAATGCGGATGAAGCGGTGATGCCAGCTAACTTTTGCGCAGAGCCTGAATAACGCGCTGCATATCGCTGCTGTGCCCGGCATAGGCACCCATCTGCGGCGGATAACGCATCGGGATTGCGGTTGTGAGCAACTGGAGAAACGCGGTAAACGCGGCCTGCTGCGTCAGTGCGCGGACCAGATATGAGGAGTCCAGTCGGGTAAAAAAGGCTGTCAGTGCGAGCAAAATCACCAGCATAAGCGATGTGATTGGCCCGGTGAGAGATACCAGCGCGCGTTGGCGCGGGGTTATAGGGGGCACATCATCCATTTTAGCGAATCCGACCCAGAGGGGTGCCCAACTCATGAGGCTGAGGCGGACACGTCCCCAATTTCTGGACCAAACCGGTTCTTTCTGACCGCCAAGCTGAATCGTGACATGTCTTGCACCAACCGCTAAACCGGCCAGCGCGTGTCCAGCTTCGTGGATCAAAGTGAGTAGGGGAATGATCAAAAACAGCAAAATCAATGCTGCTATCATCCACATCATGCTCTCTCCTTAGTTTTTATTCTTCTACGTAGAAGCGCATGATCAGTTGCGTTTCAGAGGCGCGGCCCACCTCCTCAAAACCCACGGCGCGGAACGCCGCCGCGATTCCCATATAGCCCGCGTAGGTGTTCAATTTTTGGCCCAGTAGTTTAGGCGACTGCATATCAATTGGATACCCTTCGATGATGCGCGCGCCCTGCTGGGCGGCATAATCGACGGCTGCCCGGACCAACTGCGGCATCAATCCGTGCTGGCGGTAGGGCTTGGCGACAAAAAAACAGGTGATCGACCAGACGGGCTGATCATCGATCCGTTTGAGGATGCGCGATTTTTCGAGCGCGATCATATCGTCGCGCGGCGCGATGGCACACCATGCGGCGGGCACGCCATCCACATAGGCGATCAATCCTGGCACATGATTCGCTTCGACCAGCGTTTGCATGACGCGCTTGTGATCCTCTCCACTTTGCGCCTTGTATTCCGAGCGCTCCAACCGCCAGAACATACACCAGCAGCCGCCATACGCGCCTTTTTCGCCAAATACGGCTTTGAGGTCTGCCCACCGCTCGCGTGTTACGGGATGAAAGTCCATCGCTGCCTCCTGATTTTCTATAAGTATCATGATAGAACAAATGGTCTGATGTGTCAATTGGCCCCAGCTATCGTATAAAGAGCAGGCTTTTTCAACGCGGAAAGGACTGTTTTATGAACCGGCACAAACTGAGCATGCTTTTGTTCGTCGTATGTCTGGTGTTGGGTGGGGGCGTGATTCACGCTCAGGAAGGCAAGACGCCCACCAATGTCACCCTTGAGCCATACAGCGGCAACCCCGTGATCCCGCGCGGCGCGGAAGGTGAATGGGATGCGGGCTTTACCTATGGTGGGCAGGTAATCTACCAGGATGGGCTGTTCCATATGTTTTATGCGGGCGGTGAGGATTTCAGCATTCAGCCGTCGGCCATCGGTTACGCGACTTCCGAAGATGGATTAACCTGGACCAAGTATGAGGGCAACCCGATCCTTGAACTCGATCCGGCCCGCGCGTCCAACGGAATCCGCATGGCCGTTCCGGTGGTCGACGGCGACACCTGGATTTTATATCTCAACCCGCATGAACGATATGATGTCGCGGATCAATCCCTTTCCATTTTACGCGCAACCGCCTCGTCACCCGAAGGTCCCTGGACCATTGACGATCAGCCGGTGATGGAAGCGTCGGGCGGACGTGACTGGGATGGGCATCTGGTGGCCGCGAATGCCGTTTTGAAGGTGGATCAGGACTACATTCTCTATTACGACGCTTACGGCAGTTTTGGAGCCGTTGGTCGCGCGACATCTCCCGACGGCATCACCTGGACCAAATATGATGATCCTGAAACCACCAAGGCGCAGTTCCGCGAAAGCGATCCTGTATTTGTGGGGACCGAAAGCGGCGCGTGGGATGGCGGCGACAACATTGATCCGGCGACCGTCCGGCTGGGTGACAATGGCTGGGAAATGTTCTATACCGGCTGGGGCGCGAGTTGGTTCGACTATTTTGGAGGTGGTGGAACCTGTGATGAAATTCCGGCTGGGATTGGCTTCGCCTACAGCGGCGATGGTATCCACTGGACCCGCTATGGCACCGATCCGCTGCTGCCCTGTGAGGATGAGACGATGGTGCCCCAGATTTCATCGGTTGTGGTGGTCGATGGACGCTATTATCTCTACTACTCGATTTTTAACACTTATCCGGCGCAAAGTGAAATTGGTGTCGCCGCCGTCACGATCGATTGGAACTAGGGGTGAAAAGGCAGAATCATGTGCCTTGCGGTACAATAGGCGGCCTTGGTTCTGCTACCTGGTTCAGAAAAGAAGTCTATGCTGCTCGATCATATTGATACCCAAACCCATGCGGTGATGTCCGGTGAACGCTCTCTCGATCAGGCATTGGCGGCGCTGGATCGCTGGTTCGAGGAACACGCCGACACCTTGAGTGAAGGCGAACGGCAGGCGTTCAGCGCTGCGCTGGATCGGGAAAGCTCCGAAGATGATCGTTCGCTGATCGACAGTGTGCTGAAATTACATACCACCCGGCTGTTATACCGCTACGATAACCGGAAACAGCCCCCTCCTGAAGAGGAATCGAATCCGTATACCATCGCCCGTGATGCGTTCAGCGCCGCGCTCAAACGCAGCGAACGCGGCATCAACGAGGCGCGCATTGATATTGCTATCGCCAACGCTCACCAGTTATTAGGTGATCAGAGCGCTAACCGCCGCTGGCTGGATACAGCGCTCAACCGTTTGCCCGATCTCGCCGCGATTAATCTGGCTGATCTGGCTGAAAAAATTCCACCCATGCCGCCGCCCAAAATGGGACGCTGGCAGCGCATCGGCCTCAAGGTGATGGGGGTGGACTTGTCGCGGTTGGCGGATGATAACCGGCAGGCGTTTAGCAAGCTGGCCCACATGCAGATCAACCAGTTGGTGATTTTGGCACATCTGGTCGGCATTTCGCTGGAAGCCATCAAAGAGCGCCAGTTATCGAAGCGCGCCTTTCGCATCGCCGCCCATTTGATCGTGCGCTACGAAGGACTCACCGATCAGGAACCGGATCAACTGCTCGATATTGCCGAGTCGCTGCTGCATCCCGAACGCGACGCTGCGTTGATCCTGGCGCGGCAGGCATATCATATCTGCGCGACGGCGGGCGATGAAGAATGTATGGTGCGGGCCAAAGCTGTGTTAGAGCAGGGAGGACAGGATTGAAACTACGAGTTGCACTGCTTCAAATGAATCCCGAAGAGACGCTGCATGCCAACCAGATCAAGGGCGAGTTGTACTGCCGTCAGGCGGCGGCATTAGGGGCGGACATTGCCCTGTTTCCCGAAATGTGGAGCAACGGCTACCGCTTCCCGGTGCTGACCGATCCGGCGGCAGTGGAGCGCTGGCAGTCCCAGGCCATTAGCCGCGATCACCCCCTTATCGAACATTTCCAGAACCTGGCACGAGAACTCAATCTCGCCATCGCCATTACCTACCTCGAAACCTGGTACGGCGGGCCGCGTAACAGCCTGTCGCTGATTGATCGGCACGGGGAGATTCTGTTCACATATGCCAAAGTGCATACGTGTGAGTGGGGTGTTGAGGCGCTGCTGACTCCCGGCGATTCGTTCTATGTCGAAACCTTGGATACCGCATCGGGGCCAGTGAAGGTCGGCGCGATGATCTGCTATGACCGCGAATCCCCTGAACCGGCGCGCATTCTGATGTTGCAGGGCGCGGAAGTGATCCTGGTGCCGAACGCTTGCACAATAGAAGAAAACCGCATTACCCAGCTTCGCACCCGCGCCTATGAAAATATGGTAGCGGTGGCGCTGGCGAATTACGCGGCTCCGGCGGAGAAGGGGCATTCTATCGCGTTCGATGGGATGGCGTTTGATGCCAATGAACAATCCTTGAACATGAAAGTGATCGAGGCGGGTGAGGAAGAAGGCGTCTATCTGGCGGTGTTCGACCTGGATAAGTTGCGCGCCTACCGTGCATCGGAAGTCTGGGGCAATGCCTATCGCAAACCGCGCGCCTACGGGATGCTGGTGTCGGAGCAGGTGGAGCCGCCGTTTGTTCGCCCCGATTCACGGCGCTAAGACTACAACTCCACCCGCGCGATGATGCCGCCGCCGAGGCACTCCTCGCCATCGTAGATCACGGCACCCTGTCCGGGCGTGATGTCGCGCAGGGGCGCATCAAACGCAACGGCGATTCGGTCATCGGACAGCGGAGTCACGGTTGCTGAGGCGGGGCGCGACTTATAGCGGATTTTCACGTCGGCATGGAATGATTCCGTTGGCGAAGTGCCGGAAATCCAGTTGACGCGCCCCGCGATCAGACTGCGGCGGCCCAACTCGTCCGCCGTCCCCACAATCAGCGCATTGCGAATCGGGTCCATTTCCAGCACATAGAGCGGATCCGTTCCGCCGCTGACTCCCAGCCCTTTGCGCTGGCCGATAGTGTAATTCGGCAGTCCGCTGTGCTGGCCGAGTTCGTGCCCCTCCCGCGTCAGAATCGGGCCGGGACGCATCGCCTCCGGGCGGTTTTGTGCCAGAAAACGGCGGTAATCACCATCCGCCAGAAAACATAAATCCTGGCTGTCGTGCTTCTGCGCGACGGGCAGACCCAACTGATCCGCGATCTGGCGCACATATGGCTTTTCATATTCGCCAATCGGGAACATCGCCCGCTGCAATTTGTCCTGTGTGAGCACGCTCAACACGTAACTCTGATCTTTCGCATCGGACAGCCCTTTGAGCAAATGCGCCGATCCGTCCGCGTCGCGCCGGATGCGGGCATAGTGCCCCGTAGCGAGATAATCTGCGTCCAGGGCCAGCGCGTGATTCAGCAGCCACTCAAAACGGATATGGCGGTTGCACTCCAGACACGGATTCGGCGTGTCGCCTGCCGCGTAGCGATCCATGAAAAACTGCACGATAGTGCCGCGAAACACGTCCTGCGTGTCGATGACATAAAACGGAATCCCAAGCTGATCCGCGATCCGCCGGGCGTCGGCCATCTGGCCCGGCGTGCAGCAGCGATTCGCGCCGCCCTCGCCGCAGTCTTCGGACCACAGCCGCATCATCATGCCAATGACATCAAAGCCCTGCTGAACCAGCAGGGCTGCGGACACCGAACTATCCACGCCGCCGCTCATGGCGACGACTACACGAGGCTTACGACTCATCCAGCTCCTCGTCCCACTCATCTTCCTCGACTTCGGGAAGATCGAGCATACTCCGCGCCCAGGCCACCTCGCGGGTGCTGTGGCGGTCGGGCGACTGGAGGATATATTTCGCCAGGTTCATCTCCTGCGTGGTTTGTTTGGGCGCTTGTTGGCGCGGCGCAGGGGCTTGATCCTGTTCCTCCCACTGAAGGTCGGCCTGGCAATCTGCGCACAGATCGCCACTTCCCTTAAACGTATTCCCACAGTTCTGGCAGACCGGCATTGGTCTTTCCCTCCTGCATTACGACAGACTGAGCACACCGATTTTACGGATTCGCTCAACGGCTTCCAGTAAGACGGCCAGGACCACATCCACGTCGCCGGCAGTGGTACTGTGGCCGAGTGTCAGGCGCAGCCCGCCGCGTGTCCACTCGGATCCGTAGCCCAGCGCTTCAAGAATAGCCGAGGGTTTCGGGTTGCCCGTTTTACAGGCGCTCCCCGATGACGCGGCGATCCCGTGCTGGTCGAGATGCATCAGCAGCACATTACTCTCGACATGGCGGAAAACAAAGCTGGCATGTCCGGACAATCGCTCGGTTGGGTGCCCGCTCAGTTCCACATCCGGTATATGTGTCAGTACCCCTTCCACCAGACGGTTCCGCAGAGCCGCCAATCGCTCGGTATTAGAAGTCAACTCAGCGCGGGCTAATTCGACTGCCTGTGCTGTCCCCACGATACCAGGGACGTTGTGTGTCCCGGCACGACGATAATCTTCGTGCTTCGCTCCTGTCGATGATGACAGAAACGGCACCCCATCCCGCAGATAGAATACACCCATTCCCTTGGGTCCGTAAAGTTTGTGCGCCGACATCGATAGCATATCGACATCCAGCGCCTGCACATCCAGCGCGATCTGTCCTGCGCCTTGCACAGCATCTGTGTGAATCAGTGCGCCATATTCCCGCGCGACAGCGGCTAATGCCGCGATATGATTCACCGTGCCGACTTCGTTATTCGTATGGATCAGGCTCACCAGCGTGATGCCATGCGCGGGCAGTCCACGCAGCGCCGCCCGCAGATCGTCCGGCCACACCTGCCCGAAATGATCGACAGGCACCAGCCGCAGCGCGGCGTTCATGGTGCTGCACAATTGCCGCGCCGTGCCGATCACCGCCTCGTGTTCGACGGGCGTGGTCACGATGGTGAAGGGCCGGTTCTGCGTGTGTGCATACTGTGCCAGTCCGCGCAGTGCCAGATTGTCGCTTTCGGTCCCGCCGCTCGTAAAGACGATCTCGTGCGGAGCCGCATTCAGTAGACTGGCAACCGTCTGCCGCGACGACTCAACGGCGCGTTCCGCCTCGCGTCCAAAGCTGTGGACTGCTAGTGAATTGCCATAGAACTCGTTGAAATAGGGCAGCATCGCGTCCAACACGCGAGCATCAAGCGGAGTTGTGGCACTGTGATCAAGGTAGATGCGCTTCATGGCGACCTGGCAATTTCCTTCACCCATATTCAACATATTCGAACTATTGTACCCCAACGACCCTGATTTGTCAGCCCTATTACAAATAGGTAATCATCGCTGCGCCATACAGCAGCCACACTACAACATTAAATTCCAGCGCGAGCCAGGGATGACGGATCGCCACGAAGACCCAGGGAATAATCAGGCTGTATAGCGTCACATAGGGCACAAAAAAAAGCCCGGCGATAATGCCGGTAAACGGGTCTTTGCGCAGAAATGCTCGCGCCGCCAGCACAATGCCAATTGCCAGCGCGAGCGGCCAGCCCAGCAAAAACGACGGCGCAACGTTCCATATCGATTGATCCAGCCCGGAATGACGTGCCCCGTTTACCATATCGAGCGGCCACAATCCATAAAATGGGATCGTGATCACCACCACGATCAGTGCGATCAGGCTCGCCAGGATGACTGTTCGGGGGCGGAAGCTGAACCAATAACCGAGCGCAACCTGCGGCTTGATCATCAAAAAGGGGCCACTGTAGATCGCTGGAATGCACAATCCGATGGCCACAATCCACTCGATGTTAAATTCAAAGACCGCATCCAGGGCAATCGGTGAGCCGAGCACCAGTAGCACATGGAACAGATTCCCGCCGAAACGATAGGTGAGCATCGTGAGGATCGCAAAAAATAAGATGAGCTGGATCAGTACCGATAAGTGTAGCGGCATCATACTGAAGGGAGCGATAAGCACCGCCAGCCAGGGCGGATTGCGGAACAGGGGAACGGCGTACACATCATTCAGATGGTGCAGCGTGGGCCGAAAGGTTACACGTTGGTCCCACCAGGGTTCCTGTCCCACCCGGATCCAGAAACCGATCACAGCCAACCAATAGATCACAGCGATGAGGGTACTGGTACCGAAGATCAGAAGAAGTTTTTTGCGAGCCATTATTCCTTCTTGCGTTGAATGCCACATGCACCATGATACATACCTCATTTCTAAAAGACTACTCTGTGCAATTTGTCACTTTGTCGTATGACTTCTCTCTGTGGCGTGATGGGGCAGGGAGGGTATAATGGCGCATGTCCTGGGTCAAGCGAGTCACTATCCGCCGCTGTTCGTTATATGCTCAGTCCGGGCGTTTGAATTTGGTTGCATTCTGCTAACCGCGTGTTGGCTTATACCTCCTAGGGAGTTCCAAATGTTTGAAGAATTCTTTAAACCGAATGCGATTGCGATTGTGGGCGCGAGCGAGACGCCTGGCAAACTCGGTTATACTGTGCTGGCGAACTTGATCGAAGCGGGCTACAAAGGCCCCATTTATCCGATCAACCCCAAAGCCACTCAGATTTCCGGCTATAAAGCCTATAAGACGATTGGGGATGTGCCCGAAGTACCCCAGCTAGGGGTTATCGTTATCCCCTCCACCCATGTCCTCGGTGCCGTGCAGGAATGCGGCGAAAAAGGCGTTAAGGCCCTGGTCATTATCAGTGCGGGTTTCCGCGAAACGGGCGTTGAAGGTCTGGAACTGGAACGCGAAGTTGTCGCTATGGCTAAAAAATATGGCATACGTATCATCGGCCCGAACGTCCTTGGCATTCTTGATACTTATACCCCGATGAATGTGACCTTCGCCACCGGAACACCGCCGCAGGGCAGTATTGGCTTTATGTCGCAGTCGGGCGCGCTGCAAACCGCGATCATCGACTGGGCGATGGCTTCGCCTGATCTGGGCTTCAGCAAATTCGTCAGCCTGGGTAACAAAGCCGACGTGAACGAAAACGACCTGATGCGCGCCTGGGCCGATGACCCCCAGACCAAAGTTATTCTGGCGTATGTCGAAGGGCTGCCGAGTGGTCAGGAATTCATCAAAACCGCGCGTGAAGTCAGCCGCAAAAAACCCATCCTGGTGTTGAAGAGTGGTGTATCCGAAGCCGGTTCGCGCGCGGTGTCCAGCCACACTGGATCGCTTGCCGGGGCCGAAAAAGCCTATGACGCGGCCTTCTATCAGGCCGGCGTGCTGCGCATGGATACCTTGCAGGAATTGTTCGACAACGCGCGCGCTTTCGCCAACCAGCCCTTGCTCAAGGGTGACCGTATCGCTATTGTCACCAATGCGGGCGGCCCTGGCATTCTGGCGACTGACGTCCTCGACCGCAGCGGCATGCAGTTAGCCAAATTCGAAAAAGAAACCACGGAGAAACTCAAGGCTGCGATGCCCCCCGCTGCCAGCGCCCACAACCCGGTTGACGTGCTCGGTGACGCGCGTAGTGATCGGTATGCGGCGGCGATGGAACTGGTCGCCCAGGACCCGAACGTGGACGGCTTGATCTGCATTGTGACCCCCCAGGCTATGACCGAAATCGTGGAAACTGCGAATGCCATTGGTAAACTGAGCCAGCGCGTTGACAAACCGATCCTTGGCGCATTTATGGGTGAAGCGCGCGCCACGGCGGGCGAAGCGGTGCTCAACAGCTACGGTATTCCCAATTATATGTTCCCCGAACAGGCGGCGAAGGCCTTAGCCGCCATGCGCGATTATAACATTGCCCGCGCCCATCCCGACGCCGAAATGGTTTCCTTTAAGGCCGATGGCCCCGCCGTCAAGCGCGTTTTTGCCGATGTTCGCAAAGAAGGCCGCGTGAGCGTGGGCGAAACCGAAGCCCGTAAAGTGGCCGAAGCCTACGGGCTGCGCCTGCCAGGGAGCATTCTAGCCGCGAACGCCGATGAAGCCGTAAATTGCGCTAACGAAATCGGCTATCCCGTCGTGCTGAAGATCGCCAGCCCTGACATTCTCCACAAGACGGATGTCGGCGGCGTGAAGGTTGGTCTGCGGAATGCCGCCGACGTGCGCGACGCGTTTGATCTGATCGTGTATCGCGCACAGAAGTACGTGCCCGATGCGCGGATTTGGGGCTGCCTGGTGCAGGAAATGGTCCCGATGGATGGTGTCGAAGTGTTGGTCGGTATGAGCCGTGACCCCCAGTTCGGCCCATTGGTAACTTTTGGTTTGGGTGGTATTCTGGTCGAAGTCTTAAAGGACGTGACCTTCCGCGTTGCGCCGTTTGGTCGCCAGGACGCTGAAGAAATGCTCGACGAAATCCGGGCGAAGGCGCTGCTGCGCGGCGTGCGTGGCAAACCGCCGGTTGACCGTGAAGCCCTGGTCGAAACCCTGTTGCGCATCAGCCAGATGGTGACTGATTTCCCCGAAATCGTCGAAATGGACATCAACCCGCTGATGGTTTACGAGCGCGGGCGTGGGGCAATTGCGCTCGATATGCGTCTCGTTCTCAAGAGCTAGTATAATCATGGCAAGGGGCTTGACTATCATCTGGCCCCTTGTCACACCAGCGCGGCTTTTTACAGCAAGGGGCAATTGTATGAAGCGTTTATATATTACCTCCGTCAGTACTTTTTCGGGCAAGACAGCCCTCAGCCTGGGCCTCGGTCTGCGCATGCAGGCAGCGGGCTACAAAGTGGGGTATCTCAAGCCAGTGAGCACCCAGCCCTATACCGCAGGCGGGCGTGTGCTGGACGAAGATGCCGATTTTGTGCGGCGTACGCTGGGCCTGGAAACGCCGCCCTGGGAATTGTCCCCCGTCGTGATCACCACCGAATTGTTAGACGAAGTGATGGCCGCCACCTATAAAGGTGATTTGATGGCCGAAATTCAACAGGCGGTTGAGCGCGTCGGCGAGGACAGTGATATTCTGCTGCTCGAAGGCGGCTCCAGCATGCGGGAGGGTTATACCGTCGGTTTGAATACCCTCAGCCTGGTTGAAAAGCTGGATGTCCCGGCGATCAGCGTGGTGAGCTTCCATGGTGAGCAGTGTATGGCGGGGATGTGCGTGTTGGATGACGCCCTCGCGGCCAAGCGTCGCCTCGAAGATCGCCTGCTCGGTGTCGTGATCAACGAAGTTCCGCGTGAAGACATGAATTACATCCGCACCCGTGTGGTGCCTTTCCTGGAAGCGCGCGGCGTCAAAGTCTACGGTGTACTGCCGCATGACCCCTATCTGCGGGCGTTGAGCGTGGGTGAAATTATCACTGCCCTGGATGCCAAAATTCTGACCGGATCGCACCTCAAAGAGCGGCTGGTCGAACACATGAGCGTCGGCGCGATGTCCGTTGAATCGGCGCTGCCGCGTTTCCGCCGCCAGTTGAACAAGGCCGTTTTTACGGGCGGTGATCGCACGGATATTCAGGCCGCTGCACTCGAAACATCCACCACCTGCCTCGTCCTGACCGGAAACTTACAGCCCAGCGCCACCATTCTGAAACGCGCTGAGGAATTGGGTGTTGCAGTGTTGTTGGTGCCCGACAACACGCTCGAAGCAGTCGAGCGCGTCGAAGGCGCGTTTGGCCGCACGAGTCTCGCTCAGCCCGAAAAACTCAGCCGCTTCCAGGCCATGTTGTCTGAGCATCTGAATTACGCCCAGCTTCTGGCCGATCTCGGTTTGCAGCACGAATAGAACCTACAGGCGGGGGCAATCACTGAATTGCCCCTCTTGTTTTGTTTATCTTGATGTGCCGGGTGTCCCCCGGCCTGAATAATGAGGAGATTTTGCCATGTCTATTATTGAAACGATTATCGGGCGTGAAGTACTGGACTCGCGTGGTAACCCTACCGTTGAAGTTGAAATCGGTTTGACCGATGGCGCTTGGGGCCGCGCGCTTGTGCCCAGCGGTGCCAGCACGGGCGAATACGAAGCCGTTGAACTGCGCGACGGCGACAAGAAGCGTTACGGCGGCAAGGGTGTGCTGAAGGCCGTTGATCATGTGAATAATGAAATCGCGGACGCGCTGATCGGCATGGATGCCCTGGAGCAGAAATCGATTGATGAACTGCTGCTCGAACTCGACGGCACCCCCAACAAGGGCAAACTCGGCGCGAATGCGCTCCTTGGCGCGTCGTTGGCCGTAGCGCGTGCGGCGTCCGAAAGCGTGGGCCTGCCCCTCTACCGTTATCTCGGCGGCGTCCATGCCCATGTGCTGCCCGTCCCGATGATGAATATTTTGAACGGTGGCAAGCATGCCGCCGACAGCACCGACTTCCAGGAATTTATGGTGATGCCTGTTGGCGCTGACACCTTCCGCGAAGCCGTGCGTTGGTGCGCCGAAATTTACCAGAGCCTCAAGAAAGTGCTGGCCGACGGCGGTCATCGCACGACGGTAGGTGACGAGGGCGGTTTTGCGCCCAGCCTGCCCAGCAACGAAGGCGCGATTGAAGTTATCCTGAAAGCCATCGAAAAAGCGGGTTACAAACCCGGCGAACAGATTTACATCGCCCTTGACCCCGCCGTGAGCGAAATTTACCAGGACGGCAAGTACGTGCTGGCGAAAGAAGGCCGCAGCCTGACCGGTGATGAACTGGTCGAATTCTGGGCGACCTGGATGAGCAAGTATCCGATCATCTCCCTCGAAGATGGTCTCGATCAGAACGACTGGGATCACTGGACCAAGCTCACCGCCAAAGTGGGTGATCGCGTGCAGTTGGTCGGTGATGATCTGCTCGTGACCAACCCGGAGCGCGTGAAGAAAGCCATCGAACAGAAGGCCTGCAACAGCCTGCTCTGCAAAGTTAACCAGATCGGCACCCTCACCGAAGCGTTGGCCGCCAGCCGCATGAGCCAGATTCACAACTGGACCGTTGTTGTCAGCCATCGTTCGGGTGAAACTGAAGACGCCACCATTGCCGATATTGTGGTGGGCCTCAACGCGGGCCAGATCAAGACCGGCGCGCCTGCTCGTTCTGACCGGATCGCCAAGTACAACCAACTGATGCGCATCGAAGAACAATTGGGTTCGTCGGCGGTTTACGCGGGCAAGAACGCCTTCCCGAACATCAAGCGTTCCCTCTAACGGGATTTTTAAACCAGTACAATAGGGTAGGGGCGTATACGTCGTCGATACGCCCCTGCTTTTTGGAACGGACAATGTCAGGCTGAGGAAGGAGCCACCATGCATCCGAAAATTGAAAATCGCAAACGCACCAAAATTGTTGCCACCATCGGCCCCGCGTCATCCGATGTCGGGATGCTGCGGGCCATGATCCGCGCTGGAATGGACGTAGCCCGTATCAATTTTAGTCACGGCGATTATGAGATGCACGCCAAAAATATCGCCAATATCCGGCGGCTGGCCGACGAAGAAAAAACGGTGGTGGCGATTATTGCCGACCTGCAAGGCCCCAAGCTCCGCTTAGGCAATCTGGCTCAGGACCCGCTCGAACTCACGGAGGGTGACAAGGTGACACTCACCCCGCGTACCGAGGGCCTGGATCCTGAAAAACCGTTTGATGTTCCCATGCCGCACCCCGAAGTGCTGCGCGACATGAAATTAGGGGATCGCCTGCTCATTGATGACGGTCAGTTAGAAATGGTCGTCAGCGGCAAACGTGGCAGTAATGTCATGTGCGAGGTGATCACGGGCGGCCTGCTGCACTCTCGTAAAGGCGTGAGTGTGCCCGACACCAGCCTGACCCTCTCCTCGATCACCGAACAGGACCGCGAACACGTCAAATTTGCGCTCGAAAATAACGTGGACTACATCGCCATGTCCTTTGTGCGCACGGCGGACGATTTGCGCGAACTGCGCTGGCTGATGCGTCATCTCAACGGCGAAGCCGCCCTGATCGCTAAAATCGAAAAAGCCGAAGCGCTGGCGAATTTCGATGCGATCCTGGAAGTCGCCGATGGTATCATGGTCGCGCGCGGCGATCTGGGGGTGGAAACTCCTGCCGAACGGGTTCCCGTCCACCAGAAAAACATCATTCGCCGCTGCAACGAGGCGGGCAAGCCCGTTATTACCGCCACGCAGATGCTCAACAGTATGACTGACAATCCGCGCCCCACTCGCGCCGAAGCCAGTGACGTGGCGAACGCCATTTTTGACGGCACCGATGCCGTGATGCTCTCCGGCGAAACGGCTGTCGGCAAATACCCCCTGCAAGCGGTCGAGATGATGGTCAAAATTGCGCATATTGCCGAGCAGTATCTCCGCGAACATGAAGAACTCCACCTGCGTGATTCCAGTATGGAGAAAATGCGCGTCGAGAAATTGCATACGGTGCCTGCCGCCATCAGTCATGTGACCGACGAGATCGCCAAGATGCTCGACGCCAAGCTGATCATTGCGGGCACCTGGTCCGGTTACACGGCGCAGCGTGTCGCCCGCGAACGTCCCAGCACACCCATCCTCGCCGCGACTCCGAACAAAACCACCTACAACCGGATGGCGTTGGTGTGGGGGGTGACACCGTTCCTGGTCGATGAGTTTAAGACAATTGAGGAAATGATCGATGTGGTCGTCAATTCGTCACGGTCAGCGGGCGTCGTGTCCACCGATGATATGATCGTGATCATCGGCGGCGTGCCGTTTGGTATGGGTGGTCAGACCAACTTCCTCAAAGTGATGCGCGTCGGAGAAACGGACAAAGACTAGCGTTTGTCGGGCTTTAATCTTTCGTTGGGGCGAGGCTTGCCTCGCCCTCACTTCGAGTGGTGAAGTTTCACGCCTACAACCACTAATAAGTTAGGTGCTATGGATACGCTTATTCGCATTGCAACCGACGTTATTGCCCCTATTTTTCTCATCATTGGCATTTCGGTCCTGGTTGATCGTATTTTAAAACCCGATTCGCGCGGCCTCTCGCGGCTGGTCGTCTATCTCTTTACGCCGTTTCTGGTGGCTGAAGGCGTGGCGAATTCCAATATCGAGGGCGAGGAAACCGTCCAGCTTTTTGCTATCGTGCTGCTGATGTCGCTGTTTGTATCTCTCGCGGCGTGGGGCGTCGCGCGCCTGCTTAAATATGATCGCAAGCTGACCAGCGCCTTTATTCTCACCGTAGCGCTGATCAATTCCGGCAACTTTGGCATCCCGGTGTGTGAACTGGCGTTTGGCGATGCGGGTGCGTCGCGTGGGCTGTTGTTTTTTGTGGCGACGATGCTCACCACCTATACCCTCGGTGTCTATCTCGCTTCCGCCGGGACAACTTCTTCTGTGGAATCGTTCAAACGGGTGTTTATGAATCCGATGCCCTACGCCCTGATCATCGGTTTTATCCTGAACCTGACCGGCCATCCCATATCCGGCATGGAACCCGCCTTCCGCAAGCCAGTTGAGTGGCTGAGCGATGCCGCTATCCCCGGTATGATGGTCGTTCTCGGTGTACAGCTTTCGAATGCGCGGTTAAAAGGCCGCATCCAGCCGATTTTGGTGGCGTCTGGGATGCGGCTGTTGGTTTCCCCGCTGATTACGGCTGTTTTGACCGCGCTGCTTGGTATTTCAGGCGTATTGGAGCAGGTATCGATCACGCAGGCCGCCATGCCTACCGCCGTGATCGCGGGTGTGCTGGCTGCCGAATTTGATGGCGAGGCGGATTTTGTGATCGGTACGATTCTGGTCAGCACCCTCTTGAGTTTCATCACGCTGGCGATCATCCTCACCCTCGTGATCTAGTCCATCAGGGCAGGTGGTTCCCCGTAGGGGTAGGGTTTGCCCTTTGGGTTGGAAAAAGAAAAAGGGTCGCACCGGAAAGGGCGGCCCCTTTTTGTTTGAATAATGAGAATGTTACTGCCCGCCCCACAACCGGATCGTGCTGTTTTGCCCCTGAACCGTACTGAATGCCAGTAAACTGCTGTCGCGGTTGAACAGCAGCCCTGTCACAATCGTATCCGGGGTGCCGCCGTAATCGCTCAATGTGGCGATCACCTCGCCTGTCTGGACATTCCACAGCCGCACCGCGTTATCATTTGTGGCGGTAGTTGATCCACCCCCCGACGCTAGAATCGTCCCATCCGCGTTCAGTGCTAGCGCCAGCACCGGGGCGGTGTGTCCTTCAAATAGTGCCGCTTCGCCCGTCGAAATATCCCACAGCCGCACCGTCATATCATCGCCTGCCGATGCTAAGTGGGTGCCATCGGCGCTAAATACCACCGCGTGCACCGGGGCGGTGTGCCCGCTCAAGGTGCTCGCCGCCGTCCCGCTGACCGTATCCCATAGCCGCACACTGTTATCTTCGCTGGCTGAGGCCAGCAGCAGTCCGTCCGGGCTGAAGGCTAACGCCGTAATTGCGCCCGTATGCCCTTCTAGCGTGACGGTAGCGGTTCGGGTATTCACATCCCACAGGATGATCGTGTTATCCTGCCCGCCCGATGCCACATGTGTCCCATCCGGGCTGAACGCCACTGCCAGGACCGGAGCCGAATGTCCGCGTAGAATCGCGCGCTGTCCGCCCGTAACAATATCCCACACGCGTACGGTGTTATCGTTGTGCCCCGTCGCCATAAATCCGCCGCTGGGCGCGAAGGCCACCCCGTACGCAGGGCCGTTCGGCACTTGAAGCAGTCGCGGGGGGGTGCCCAGTGCCGCCATCGCATAGATCCATCCCCCCGAATTCGCGCTAGCGGCCAGTGTGCTGTTATCCACGGACCACCCAATATCGGTGATCGGCTCGCTGATTGGCAGTTCAATATACCGCCCCAGATTCGCCGCATTATCCAGCGTAATCGGCAGTGGGCTGAGTTCATACACCACCGCCGCACCGGGCTGTCCGGCAGCGAGTGGGGTGGTGGGAGTCGTGGAAGTGGTGCCGCCTACGGGCGTATTGGTTGCGGCTCCGCCGACAGGTGTGTTATTCGTCGTGGTTGTCGTCGTGCTGGTGGTCGTAGCGGCAGATGTCGGTTCCACCCAGTACACCCCGTACTGTCCTTCTCCGATCCAGCCGTTGAACGTATCCGAAGTAATTTCCCACCACACGATGCTATTCGCACATTCTGGCCCGCCGACCACGCGGAATGCCTGTCCCGGCGTCAGCCGTCCAATCGTGCTGTTTCCCGTCCCGGCAGCGCTTCGCACGTTTACCGCGAGTCCTGTCGTGCGTACCTGTCCGCTCATCCCCGTATTCAACCGTGAATTCATCGCGTCCGTGCAAACTTGCCGTCCGACTGGAGTCGCCACAGTGGTATTATCCTCAACACCGTCTGTTCCATCGGCGGCAGGCGTATTCGTGGCGGCCACCGTCGGCGCAGCGGGAATGCTGGCTGGCCCGGAGCATAGGAAAAAGGTGCTGCCATTTGTTGTCGCGCGGTAATCGAAATTTGCCCCGCGAATGGTAAATGTCAGTCGATAGCCCTGGGTCGCCACTTGTGCATAACTCTGGCCTTCCTGCGGACATCCCAGGCTTGCATCAGGATAGTTCACCTGCTCCCAATCCCAGCGCGTCATATCATCCAGTGTGATCGTTTCGCCCCCTGCACGGCGGCTCAGATCCGCCAGGGCGAGATTGATCAGGACGGTGGGGGTGCTGTCCTGGGCGCGGCTGATCACCAGCGGTGCCAGCAGGACCACGATCAGGCTAACAGGCAGTATCAGGCGCTTCCACATGACAGTTGAGCCTCCTATTGATTAGGCCATCCCAAGCAAATAAGCATCCCATTCATCCGGTTTGCCTCCCCTTTCATCAGGGAAGGGGTGATGGGGTAACGAATAATTGGCCCAGCCTTAGTAATTTTCATCATCCACGAATTCCACCGTTTGATCCGCCGCCGGTGGATAGTCGGGCGGTGTGGCTCCGATTTGTTTGGCGATGCTGCGCTGTGAACTGCGCGGTGCGGCAGCCGCTTCATAGGGAACCTGGCTGGTGGCACAGTACGGGCACAAGTTCCAGGGCAGTTCCAGCAGCCGTTCGCAGTGGACACACGCTTTTTTAAGTTTGGTGTGGCAGTACGGGCACACCTGCCATTCGGCATCCGATGGGCGTCCACAGCCGGGGCAAACGGGCTTCTGCTCGATATTTTGCAGCAGGGCCTCTTCTTCCAACGACCGCTCGTATGCTTCTGCCAGGGTTTCAGATGGCCGCAGCATAACATAAATAATCAGCCCGAATATTCCCAGCACCGCGACCATCAACGACGCCGCAATCTGGGCCAGCGTATCGCGTGAGCGCTGCCGCATATCACGCCATGTCCAGATTATAAGCCCCATCCAGATGGCCGTGACCACTGCGCCGAATCCGGTGATAGTGTACAGCAGAATGCTATTCAGCGTATCCTGATCGATCATCGAACGAACTCCAGGCGGCAGAAAACCGAACCACTTGGGTGAGGGCCGCACGCTCACCCAGCCGCCGCCAGTATAGCATGCCAGCAAATAAGTTCACAACCCGCTTGGCTGCCCCCGATTAGTTGGGGGGGCGCTTACGGATGATGTCTCTCAGATGAGCCTTGATGTGATCGTTGACAATATCGAGGTGTTCTTCCGGTGAATAATCTCTGGTTCCCTTGCGGTAGGGGATGAGCATGAGCTTGGGGTCGAGAATGTGCCATTGTATCGTCTGATGGGCCGCCTCATTTCCTCCATACACTGCTGGTTAAGGGTCGAAAACGTGCCTTTCAGCGGGCTGGGTTTGATATCATGGACGAGATCGCTGACATTGCGGGCAAAGCTTTCGTGCCAGAACGTGATATGCCCCAGGACATCCTTCGCGTTCCATTCTTCGTAGACCATCATTTCAGGATCAGCCCCATCCTGGAAAATCGCTACGAAGTGCGCTACCGTCTCATCAAGTAGGGTCAATTGAGTTTGAATATCCATCTGGTTACTCGACGGGTAGCACAACGGCTTCTGGGGCGCTGGTTTCTGCCAGCAGCGACACTTCCGCCAGCAATATTTCATACTGGTGACCCGACGCATAAAATTTGATCTCGTTGATGTAGTAGGGGCGTCCCCGATCCAGCGGCAGATCGGTGATGAAGTTGAGCGACTCGAATGTATACCACGCCTCTTTGTTGATCTGGTCATGATCGCCCAGGCACGTGTCACACGTCCGCCGGCCCAATCCTGGCGTAAAGTCTGCAAAGAATCCGTGAATCCACACCCGGTTCTCATTGCCGTTCTGATCGGTATACGTCAGCCGCAGCATAACCGGGCACTCCGACCCCTGATCGCCACATGCGCTCAACTTTTGGTACTTGATCTGCATCGTGACCCGCAGCCGTAAGCTGGAATAACTCTGGACATCCAGCCCTTCGCCCGGCCACGCCTGCACGCAGCCTGTTTCGCCATGATTGAGATTCTCGTCCAGCCGGTAAATGTGAATCACCGGGCGTCCATCTTCAGTGGTGAACTCATAATTACCGCCCGATTCTTCGGGAATATCGGCGTAGCGGTAACATTTCCACTCGACGGGCCAATCCTCAGACTGCCCAAAACTGCTGTTAGGCAGTAGATCGGTGGGAGCCGTGACCAGCGAAATGGCGGGATTATTCTGCTGGACTGCGGCTTTGGTCAATGTCGCCACGCGCTGCTGACGCCCGTCCAATCCGATCAGCGTCGCGCTGCCCGTCAGCGCCGTCACATTCAGATACCCGCTATTGGACACGATTTGGAAGCTCCCGCCTTCTCGGATTTGCGTCAGTCCCAGCGGTGTTTCAATCTCCAGCAGCAGATCACGCGCCAGCGACGAATTGACCCATACCTCAAACTGTCCGGTTGCACCGATCAGCCGGATCTGGTACGGATTTTCGCTGAAACTGAACCGGGGGCGGTTCGCGTTGTCCAGCGTCAGCACGCTGTCGTTATACAGCATGACGGTGGCAATAATCGTATTGGAATAAGGGTCCGAAAACGAGACATAACCTTGGGATAGGCTGTCAGTATTCAGGCGGTTCTTGTTTTCAACCGCCGCCGATGTCCGTACGGCTTTTTCATCCGATGCATCCGGCTCGGCCAATCCCACCGTGCCGCGTCCTACATGCACGACCACGCTTAACTGCGTGGGTGATTCTAGGATAAACCAGCGCAGCAGCGCCACACTGCTAAGACACAAGGCGCAAAAAACGGCTAGCGCACTGATCAACGCAGCCCATGCGACACGCTGTGGATTTGACCTCATACAACCTCGACTAGAAATACCGAATATTAAATCCGCTGAATTCTCCGGTTGCCTCGCCGTAATTGACCTCAACCCGATCCACTTCGGCGGTCAGCGGGCCGTGTGCCAAAAACCGCTCAAAGGCTTCCACCGCTTCGCGTGGACCCTCGGCAATCGTTTCTACCGTTTCATCCCAGCGGTTGCGTACCCACCCGGTCAGATGATGCCGCACCGCTTCGCGTTGAGTCGCCGCCCGAAAGCCGACCCCTTGCACGTCTCCATACACAACCGCATGTAGGCGTATAGTATCCTCAGCCATGGCTCCTTACCTCACTTGCCCGGCGATTATAACAAGCTCCCCCGCACGGCACTACATCTTTGATCCGCCTTATCTCGGTTGAGTGAACTTAGTCAAGCGGTTCGTAATCAAACCAATCGAAGTCTGCCGAAGTAGGCCCCTGGGCATACATCCCGCAATAAACCCCGGTAAAACCACCCGCGACTTCGGTTGATAAATAACGGGTTTCGCCAGCGGCGATCTCTCTGGGTTCTTGTGACTCTCCAAAATAGAAAAACCTGTACTGTTCCATATCCGCCTGAATGCGCAGCATCACCACCCCGTCACCAATCGCTTCTTGCCCAACGACTGCGACCAGACTGCCGATTCGGCGGCGCACGACCACGTGACGTTTTCCATCAAGCTGCTTAACGAAAATCTCGTAATGGTGGCGCTCATTCATAAACACGGTTAACCCAGCTTCACCATCAAGCGGCTGATAGTCCAGACACACTGTTACGCTGCATTGGAAGTGCTGCTGGCGGCGGCCAACAAATGCTGTTAATTCCATCTCGTCCAGGGTGGCCGCGCTTCCGGTGAGCCGCAGCCAGCCGGGGCGATCAGTCAGGGACCAACTGGCTGGGTTGGGGTTCCGGCGAAAATTCCATTCCATCTCAAGCTGGGGCGCGTCGAAATCATCCCGACAGGATGTTGTGGTGTTGTCCCAGGCGTGTTGGGGCAAAAGATCGGCTTCCATGACCAGATCAACACGCCCTACGATAGGCCAACCATCGGATGTCCATTGCACAGGAGTTAGGTAGGTTTCCCGGCCCAGATGATAAACCGGGGGATACCCATGAGGCCGCACAGCTAAAAAGACCAGCCACCACGCGCCATTGTGCGCCTGAATCAGATCCGCGTGTCCTGTGGCCTGGATAGGATGTTCGGTACTGCGATGGGTCAGAATCGGGTTATGGGGGCAGCCTTCGAACGGCCCCCAGGGGTTATTTGCACGGGCGATAGTTTCAAAATGACCGTATTCGGTTCCCCCTTCGGCCACCATCAAATAATAGCGGCCATTGATCTTGTAAAGATGAGGGCCTTCAGGATATTTTCCGCCTGTCCCCGCCCAAATCTGTTGAATTTCAGATAACGCCTGGCCGGTTGTAATGTCGATTTCAAACTGGTAGATGCGCTGCCCAGGCCCGGTGCAGGTAAAATAGACCTTGCCATCGTCGTCAAAAAACAGGGATGGATCAATCGAGAAATTCAATTGATCGCCATCTGCCGTGAACCAAACCGGGTCTGACCATTCGCCTTCTGGTTGTTGCGTGTAAACATAAAAATGTCCCCCGCCGCTCACATTGGTTGTGACCATGTAAAACGTACCATTGTGATACCGCAGGGTAGGGGCATAGATTCCCCCTGAACTGGGGGCGTTGCTAAGCGCAAGCTGGCTGGTTCGTGTCAGGCAATGACCAATTTGCCGCCAGTGAACAAGATCGCGGCTGTGAAAAATGGGGACTCCCGGAAAATATTCAAAGCTGCTGGTGACAAGATAATAATCGTTTTCCACGCGGCAAATACTGGGGTCTGGATAAAAACCGGGAAGAATGGGATTGGTATATTGCATAATATGCTCCTTTGCTCACAAAAAGTAACAGGTCTATTCCGGATCGAATTGCTGAGCACTGCTTGCTGCCCCCAGGAATTTTGGGATAGGTAGTTACATAAATCGAACAGGTGTGCTATCATGAAGAGGTAAGCCTGCTCCAGCGGCTTACAGGTGCGATTGGGAGCACCCCCAGCCTGGAGTGCTCCCAGTTTTCAAGTCGCTTGCGCGCCAGATGTGGGGCGGGGGATCAGTTGTTCGATGGTGTCATGGGCCGGTTCTGAATTTCCACGACCCGGTTCCGCATGTGGATCGCGTCGTGATCGTGAGGATTCGCTTCAATCGCCCGTGTGAAGGCGGCATGCGCCTCATCCCATTCGCGCCGGTCAACGTGGATCAGTCCAACGTTGTAATGCACATTCGGATATACCGGATCCAGTTCGATCACCCGTGCATAAGCCGCTAGCGCCCGGCGTTGTTTTTCCTGCGTCGATGTTACCAGTATCCCCAGATAGGCCGCCGCCAGATTCGACCACACCGCCGGATTCTCCGGCCCCAGTTCCGATGCTTTTTCCAGGTGCGGCACGGCATGACGGTGTTTCCCCGCCAGAATATACGCGCCGCCTAGATTCGTCAGCACATCCACATTGTCGGGATGCAGATCGTAGCACCGCTCCAACAGCGGAATCGCATCTTTGGCCTTCCCTAGTGACAACAGCCGCGCCGCCTGGCTCATTTGGCGCTGGAACTGTTCTTCCGACATGGCCTCAAGTTGATCCCGCAGTTGTTTGTGGTCGTCATGTTTGTGATGATTGTGATGATTGTGATGGTTGTGATGGTTGTCGGGTTGGTTCGTCACAGTCGATCTCCGCTAATAACGATAGTCGCCGCCGTATTGATCTTCACCTTCTTCGCGATTCTCATAGCCGTCGAAGTCATCATCTTCGTCGTCCAGATCACCGCCATCCTCACCCCGAAAATAGGCGAGTTCGTCCTCGTCGTATTCGTCGTCTTCATCAAACTCGTCTTCGTCTTCATCCTCGTCGTCGAGTTCGTTAAAGTCGAACAGCGGTAGTATCGAATCGTTGGCAAGCTGCGCTGCATCTTGCGCTTCATGCACCGCTTCCGCCAGATCATCATCTTCGCGCTCTTCGGCCAGGTCCGCCAGCCGTTCGAGGGCATTCAGCGCCGCTTTGCCGCCGATCTCACCCAGCGACCACACCGCCGCTTCCTGAATTTCACGGTCCTCGTCATATGCCAGTTCGACCAGCCGGGGCAGCGCGCGTTTCAGTTCGAGTTCTCCGGCAGCGCGCACCGCTTCATAGCGCATCTCGGCGTTATCGCTGGACAGCTCTTCGATCACCTGCGGTGCCCACACATCATCGCAGGAGCGCCCCATCGCATACACCGCGCTCACGCGCATCGCCATATCTCGTGTGTAATACGCCGTGCGGATCAAATCCAGTACACCTTCGCGCCCACAGTTCGAGATCGCTTCGAGCGCCCGTCGGCGCACATCCAGCGGCTCTTTGGGATTGCTGTGGATCGCCAGCACAGCCTCTTGCAGGCGATCATTCAGCGTATCAGGCAGTTTACCAAATTCGCCCAACAGGATGAATGTCCCCAAGGTCTGGAGCGCCGCCGCGCGTACTTCATTCGAGGAATCGCTTTGCGCCATCACCAACAGCCGTTCAATCACCCTGATTGGGCTGTCTTCCATAATGCCATCGACTGCCGCGCGCCGCACGCCTGCCGCTGCATCGTCCAGCGCCATATACAGAATGGTGCTGAAATCCAGGTCGAAGTTCGTTTCTGCCGTCTCGACCAGCCGCGTGATCAGATTTTCGCGCCGCTCATCAGACATCGTCGGCCACAGCGCGCGGAACTGCGTCAAATGCTCGCCATACAAATCCGACAGGCTGTAGATCGCTTCGGCAGTGAACCCCGCGTCTGGGTTGCGTAGCTGATCAAGCGTGCGTTCGAATTTGATTCGTGTTTTGTCCACCTGTACTTACCTCAAGCTATTGAATATTGATCGGATTAAAGATGTCGTTAAACAACGTAATCGCGACCAATCCCAACAGGAACAGCAAGCCGATAAAATGGATCATGCCTTCGCGTTCCGGTTCCATCGGTTTGCCGCGAATCAGTTCAATCACCACAAACAGGATGCGTCCACCGTCCAGCCCCGGAATGGGCAGCAGGTTGGTGATCGCCAGGGCGATGCTGATCATCGCCGCGAAATTGATGATCGGATAGCCAACCTTGTCATCCAGACTCTGTTGCAGCACCGGGCCGCCGATCTGTCCGATTCCTACCGGGCTGACCGGGCGCGCTTCGGATACGCTGACATCGCCGTTAAACAGCCCCTGCACGAATTCGCCCAACAGCCGGAGCGCGCGTATGAACTGTTCCCAGCCCGTCTGAATCGCCTTGCCGACGGGCTGTGCTTCTGTATACACATCCGTGTTTTCATTAATCGCCGTCAGGCCGATGATCGCAGGTTCTACGCCCGAAATCCCGATCCCGATGCGCGGTGTGCCGCCCGAATCTTTCTTCGGTGTCACCTTCAAATCAAGCCGTTCTGTCCCGCGCAGCACCGTGACCACCATTTCTTTACCGTTGTGGCTCTTGGTGTAATCCTGAAGCTGTTTCAGGCTGGTGACGGAAATACCATCCACGGCAACGATCAGGTCTTCTTCCTGAAAACCGGCGTCTGCTGCGGGCATATCTTTTTCCACGCCCGACACATACACCCGCTCGATATCGGTATCGGCAGCTTGTTGGGCAACAAACGACGTTTCGAATTGGTCGTCGCCGCGTTTAACCACCAGTGTCACTGCTTGACCTTCCAGATCGACCAGCTTATCGTTGAACTCGTCGGCTTCGCCCATCTTGTCGCCGTTCACGCTGACGATGATGTCACCCTGTTGCAGTCCGGCTTCTTCAGCCGCCGACCCACTCTGGATGTCATATACTGCCACGTCTGCCCGCTGGAAGGGTTGGCCCACCAGTGCCACGACAATGAACAGCACCAGCGCTGCCACAAAGTTAATGCCCGGCCCTGCCGCCATAAAGAACATGCGCTGCCAGGGTCCGGCTTCGAAGACGCTCTTGGCATTTTTGATGCCGCGTTCTTCGATCTCACTTCGGTCCTCCGCGAGTTCTTCGGGCGTTTTCTGGCGCACCATATCTTCACCATAGGGCCGTACAAACCCGCCGATGGGCAGCCAGTTCAGGGTATAGATCGTATCCCCTTTTTCGAACAGGATCAGCGCACGGGGCGGAAACCCGATCCCGAATTCCAAGACCGTAATGCCGCTCAGTTTGGCGGCGATAAAGTGCCCAAACTCGTGAATGATCACAAGGGGAATCAGGACCAGTAAAAATGACGCCACGCCCAGCAAAAAGTCGCTCATAACCTCGTTACCTCGATGGTAAACAGAAGGGCGTCGCAGAGGGACGCCCTTCTTATACATCCTGGTTTTAATTATAATGGTGGCCTGGGGTAAGGGCAAGGCTATTGTGAATTTCTAATGCTTCTCCCATATTTCACACGCCTCGCGGATGGTGAGCAGCGGTGTCCCAAGTACCTCCCGCGCCCGTTCAATGCTCAATACCAGCTTTCGTGGGGCGCTGTCCGGTGCTGCCGCCGCCACCACATGCTTCGCCGGATCGTATCCCAATGCTGCGAGCAGGGCAGTGCCCAGATCGTAGCGGCTCAGCGGCTCCGGTCCGACCAGATTCAGGCACCCCCCGTAGTCGGTTTCCACTAATTCGAGCAGCGCCTCCGCCAGATTGACCGCCCAGATCGGACAGCGAATTTGATCCGTAAACAAACGCATCGTTTCGCCGCATTGGATGGCGGCAATCATCCATGCCACTTGCGCATTCAGCGGATCGAAGTCATAAATCAGGCTGGTCCGCACAATCGCCGCTTTTGGGGCAGTGGCTCGGATGGATCGTTCGGCATCTGCTTTCGCCTCTCCATAGCGGCTGTTCGCGCTTGGCTGGGGCGGTGTATCTTCCGTATAAACGTCCCGTGTGCCATCAAACACCAGATCGGTGGACAGTGCCACCAGCCGGATTCCCATTTCCGCCGCGACTTCTGCCACGTGTTGGCCTGCCAGCCGGATCGCCGTGTCGTAATCGCCCTGGCTGCGTTCGGTGATCGCGCAGTGGATGATCGCGCTCGGCTCAATCTCCGCCACAACGCGCCGCAGTGCTTCCGCATCGCGCAGATCAAGCTGAATCGGGTGCCCCGCGCGGATGCGATCTGGGCGCGAATAATACGCCGACCACACCTCCCAACCGTCGGCTGTTGCCCGTTCGGTGAGGGGGCCGCCCAACGTACCGCTTGCGCCTGTGACCAATAGTTTATTCATAGCCTTTATCTTTGACAGCCCGTCTTGCTTCCCTTTCTCCACGCGAGTGGGGAAAGGAGCCGGGGGATAGGGGTCAACCGACCACCGCCCATTTTCTCCCTCATCCCCACTTATGGGTAACGCCTCGCCAACTCGGTTGGCGAGGGGGATAAGAGAGGGTGAGGTTCTTCACGCCTTATTCGTGGCTGCGTTCTTCAAAGATGATCGTGCCCGCTTCAATCGCGCTGAGGGCGGCTTGTGCGGCGGCTTGTGCGGCGACTTGTTTGCTGTGCCCGGTTCCGCTCCCACACGCCACGGTTCCGATCACCACTTCAACCGTGAACTCCCGCGCATGATCCGGTCCTTCGGTGTTGACCGTCTGGTAGATTGGGGTTTCGCCCAAAAAGGCTTGGCTCCATTCTTGCAGCAGGCTCTTGGCATCTTTATCCGAGGATCGCAGCAGAATATCTTCGAGTGCAGGCGTAAACAGCGGTTCGGCAAAACGCCGCGCGGCTTCCATCCCTTGATCGAGATACAGCGCGCCAACGAGGGCTTCGAACGCCCCGCACAAATTCTTGCGTCGGGTCCGTCCCCCCGACTCGTCTTCGCCTCGGCCCAGCAGCAGCGCTTCACCCAGATCGAAATCGTCCGCAAAGCGCGCCAGCGTCTCCGTGCGTACCAGCCCGGCGCGCAGCCGGGTGAGCCGCCCCTCATCCATTTCAGGAAAACGGTTGTACAGCCATGCCCCGGCGACAAAATCCAGCACGGCATCACCCAAAAACTCGAGCCGTTCATTGTCTTCGAGTGCATGTTCCGGGTGTTCGTTCAGGTACGAACGGTGAGTGAGCGCGCGTTGCAGCAGCGACAGATCGTGAAACTGAATCCCCAGGCGTTTTTGAATCCCTTGTAAATCTGACATCGTGACTTGACCTCATCCAGCTAGCATCTAGCGGAGAAGTCCAATCAAACGCACAGGATAAGAACCCCGGTCATGTGAATTTGATTGGTGTTCTCCATCAACGAATCTTAATCTTAACACGGTCTGCAACAAAAGAAAGCCCGTCAAAATGCGGGCCTCTGTTTTCTGTTTTTGAATTTCAGTCTTCAGTTGGCCGTTCCGCTAAACTTACTTCAAGTTCTCGGTCTGCGCGCGCAGGTCCAAAAAGCGCAGAATCAACGGCGCTTCGGTTCCACCGCAGACTTTCCATTCGCCCGCTTCTTTGAAAGCCACAACGGTCCAGGCGGCGTCCCGTTCGCGCTTTTCTTTGGTTTCAACTTTGATGTCGTTATTTTCAAGCTTGCTTTCGACCGTCCCCCACACCTCGACATTCACGGTATCGGCGGTTTCTTCATCATAGTCATCGGGGATATTGTAATGCAGATCGAATTTCAGTTCGGCCTTGGCCCCTTTCGCTAGGGCAAAGTTCAGGTTTTTGTGGAACTCCGAACACAACAGGTCCTGCACCTGATCTTCGTCCTGATCTTCCAGGCGGTTAAAAAATTCTTCCGTGGTTCCTTCCGGGCTGTCCAGATCGGGGCTTGCACAGGCTGCCAATGCCAACACTAAAACGAGGGCAAGTAACTTCCGCATACAGGATTCTCCTTGCGCACACTATTGCATATCGCAGACTTTCCAATCACCGTCACGTTTTTCGAGCCGCATGGTATAGTCAACCGGGTACGACTGTTGGCTGACTTTGCGTGTTCCGCTCACTTGGATGGTGGCCTCGCTGCCCGATGCGTCTTCTTCCTCGTATTTCACATCAAATTCCACGTTGAGCTGTTGGTCGCCGCTTTCCCGAATCCACACATCAATTTCGTCGTAGAGTTCAGTACACACGTAACTTTTGGCTTTCGAAAACTCATGCCGCTCAAACGCTTCATAGAATTGTCGTGCTACGTCTTTCGAACTGCTGCCACATCCCGCCAACAGCAGCGCGATCACCACGAGGCCCAGCCGCCGCATCCTTGTTCCCCCTTTTAGACAAAGGTGACACGTATCACCAGCCGCCCCAACCGCAGATCATCGTTGTCGCGCAAAATACGGACTTCGTAAGGCAGAATCCGCTGGTTGTTCAAATAAGTACCGTTGGCGCTGCCCAGATCGCTGACCGAAATCGTGTCATGATCCCGCCGCATCACCGCATGCACGCGCGACACCCCTTTTTCGAATGCCTCATACTTGGAGAGATCGATATCCGGTTGGGGAGCGCCCAGCACCTCATGCGCCCGTCCCAGCGTCAGTTCGCCGCTGACTTTAACCAGCAGCGCTTCCCCGGTTTCGCGCATCGTAAATTGCAGGCGGCTTTCCTGATCAAAATAAGCGGTGCCCCAGCGCCGTCGCGGTTCGAGCGCTTCAACGACATCATCCAGTTGGGTAGTTTCAACCGGCAAAACATCGCGCAGCGCCGACAACAGAATATGCCCACAAGCATAGCAGTGAGAGCCGCCTTCGGGGTTACTTTTCCCGCAATTAGGACATAGTTCTGCTGTTTTAGACATTCGCAGCACTCTCGAATTTATCAAGGCAAAGTTAACATAATCATAACGCACAGTTCGATCTTCCACAAGCGCCCTTGCCAGGAAAGGGCTTAGCGGCTATTCTCAAGGTTAGTTTTTAGTTTGTTTTTTGCGCCAGGACAAAATGATGATTCATATTGCCTATATTGAGGGTGATAAACGCAGTCAGTTTACATTTGAGCAAATCGCCCAGGTCTTAAAGGCGAAAGGGTTTGACAACCAGCTCCAGGTTTATTCGCAGCCCGAACAGGCCCTGGAATGTATTCCGCTCGAACGCCCTGATATTATTTTTTTGGATATGCGCACCACCACCGGGCGTAAACCGGCGGGGTTGGACTTAGCGCGGGCGCTGCGTCAGCATCCCCTGACCCGGAATACGTTTCTGGTCGCCATGACCGACTACGCGATGCCTGCGGATCGTTCGGCAGCCTTGTCAGCCGGTTGTCACGAATTTTTATCCAAACCGCTGCGTTACCAGTCCGTTGAGGAAGTGATCACGCATCTTCTGGATCTGCCTCAGTAGTCTCAGTAGTCTCAGTAATCTCAGTAGGATCAGCAGCATCAGTCGCAGGTGCTGCCGCGAGAGCCGCCACAATCAGATCGTCGAGGTTCGTTTGTGCATCCTCGGTACTCAGCCAGGTGAGGAATTCAATATTCCCCGCCGGGCCTTTTAAAGGGGATGGAATCAACCCGCGCACATGATAGCCCGCCTCCTGAGCCGAATCCAGTACGTCCTGCAACACGCGCCGGTGAACCGCTGGATCGCGCACCACGCCGCCTTTACCCACTTGTCCTTTGCCCGCTTCGAACTGCGGTTTGATCAGCGCGATCACGCCCACTGCCTCTTCTACCAGCCACTCCCGAAACACCGGAAGCAGCAGGCGCAGCGAAATAAACGACGCATCCACCACAATCAGACTCACCGGTTCGTCCAGCGTCTCGACATACCGGGCATTGGTGCGTTCCAGCACCACCACGCGCCCATCGGACCGCAGGCGGTAATCCAACTGCCCATACCCCACGTCTATCGCATATACTTTCGCCGCGCCGTGCTGTAAAAGGCAGTCGGTAAATCCGCCTGTACTTGCGCCGACATCCGCGCAGATGCGCCCCTCCGCCGTCAGCGGGAAGGCATTTAGCGCCGCGTCGAGTTTTTCCCCGCCCCGGCTGACAAAACGCGGAGCCTGTTTGACCTGCACTGCGACATCGGCAGCCACCCGCATACCCGGTTTATCGCGGATTTCGCCTTCCACGCGCACTTCGCCCGCCATAATCATCCGGCGAGCGGCTTCGCGGCTGGGGGCCAATCCCCGTTCAGCCATCAGCAAATCCAGGCGGATTTTTTCGGTCATCAGTGTTACGGTTGGGTGGGGGCTTCGACAAACCGCACTTCGAACATCTTCGGCCACCGCTTCCCGGTGATCAAAAAGGTGTCCGTATCGGGCTGGTAAGCGATCCCGTTCAGCACATCTTGATCGCCCAGTGCGGCGGTTTCTTCGGCGGTCAGCAGTTCCGATGCATCGATCACCGCGACGACCACGCCGTTCATCTTGTCGATCTGCACGATAAAGTTGGTCTTCCAGATATTGGCATACACATACTCGCCCACGCATTCCAACTCGTTCAGGTTATACACCGGCTGGCCTTGATACGTAACCATCCCCTGGTGAACGAGTTCAAAGGTTTCGGGATCGCGCAGCGAGAGAAACGGCGATCCGTCGCTCATATACAGCCACTGATCATCTGCGCACAGACCCCAGCCTTCGCCTGTGTAATCGAAGGTGCCGATCTGCTCAAACGTATTGAGGTCATACACAAACGCCACATTTTCCTGCCACGTCAACTGGATCAGCTTATCCCCGACCAGTTCCAGCCCTTCGGCAAAATATTCTTCCGGCACTGGGACCGATTTCAGCACGTCGCCGGTTTCCGGATCCACCTGCCGCAGCGACGACTCGCCGCGCAGCCCGGTGCTTTCATACAACAACCCGTCATGCAGCAGAAAACCCTGTGTGTAGGCTTTGAGATCATGCTCCCGTACCGAAATCACTTCGGGGACCAGCACTTTGACCGGTTCCATCAGCGGATCATTCCCTTGCGAGGCAGCCGGCTGCACACCGAGTAGCACAACCAGCAGAGTCAGCAAAACGAGTAAACGCTTCATAAGGTTAACCATCCTTGAGCTATAGGGCTATTGTCCGGCAAGTTTAACACGACAATCGTTTCCCTGGTATAATGCCGTTTGCATGTCAGGAGGTTGAATTTGGATACGGTAAAAGCCCCTCTTAAATCGCTGTGGAGCACCTTGCCCGCTCCCGTGCGCGGTTTGATCCGCACCATGCGCCCGCGTCAGTGGACCAAAAACGGCTTTGTGTTTGTGGGCATTCTGTTTGATCAGCAGTTTTTTGAACTTGAACCCTTTGCGCGTGTGCTGGCCGCTTTTCTGCTGCTGTGCCTGACCGCCAGCACCATTTACATTATCAACGATCTGGTCGATATTGATCGGGATCGGCTTCACCCCAAAAAGCGCAACCGTCCCTTGCCATCCGGTCAGCTTCCCATTGCATGGGCCAAGGTCGCCGCCGTCATCTTTCCGCTGATCGCGCTGACACTCAGCCTCTACAGTTTGCCGCTGACAGCAGTTTTGATGGGCTATTTGGCCCTGCACATCGCGTATTCGTTCTGGCTGAAAAACATCGTCATCATTGATGTTTTTGCGATTGCGGCGGGGTTTGTCCTGCGGCTTGTGGCGGGTGTCGTAGTCATCGACATCACCAACTTTTCGCCCTGGCTCTATGTCTGCATGGGCCTTTTGGCGCTGTTTTTGGCGGTAGGCAAACGTCGCCAGGAACTGCTTTTGCTGGAAGGCGCAGCCCAGGATCATCGCACGACCTACAAAGACTATAATCTGCCGCTGCTCGATGATATGCTGCAAATGGTCATGACGGGCGCGGTGTTAACCTATATCCTGTATACCATCGAAGCGGAGACGGTGCGCTCCAACGGCCACCGCATGCTCTTGACCATTCCCTTTGTGTTGTACGGGATGTTCCGTTATATGTACCTGATCCACGTGAAGGGTGAGGGCAGCGCGCCCGATGAACTGTTGTTTAAGGATTTGCCACTGCTGAGTACCGTGCTTCTCTGTGGGCTGGCGGTGGGCATCATTCTCTACATCGCTTAACGATGAAATCCGTTCCCGGCAAAATCATTCTGTTTGGCGAACACGCCGTCGTCTACGGCCAACCTGCCATTGCCGTTCCGCTGCAAGCGGTTCAGGCCTCGGCTGCGGCGGAGGTCGCGCCGTCCGGCACCGGTTTGATTGTCCACGCGCCCGATCTGGGGCAAACCTTATGTTATGACGACTGTACAGATACCGACCCGCTGTACAGTGCCCTGCTTTATCCGCTGTGCGTCACCCTGCGCCGCCTGAACCAGCCCGTTCCCGATCTCACGCTTACTGTCCATTCCACCATTCCCATTGCCAGCGGCCTGGGCAGTGGGGCGGCAGTCGCGGCGGCGCTCATCCGTGAACTGGTGTCGGCGCTGGGAGCCAATCTCGATGATACCGCGATCAACGAACTGGTTTACGAAGTTGAAAAGCGCCATCACGGTACGCCCAGCGGCATCGATAACACGGTGATTGTATTTAACCGCCCGGTCTATTTTGTGCGCGGCCAACCCATCGCAACTTTTCAGATTGCCCAACCCTTTACCCTGCTGGTCGGGGATACGGGGCAGGGCAGTCCGACCAAACTGGCGGTGGGCGATGTGCGCCAGCTCTACGACGCCGACCCGGATCGGTTGACTCCGCTGTTTAGCCGGATCGGTGACATTGCGCGTGCCGCCCGTGCCGCGATTGAATCCGGTGCGGTGGACAGTCTCGGCCCTTTGATGGATGAAAACCACGCCTTGCTGCGTGATATGACCGTTTCTTCGGATGATCTGGATCGCTTATGTGCGGCGGCGCGGCAGGCGGGCGCGTTGGGCGCGAAGCTCTCCGGCGGCGGGCGCGGCGGTAATATGATCGCGCTGGTGACGCCCGATACGGCGGATCGCGTTCGCGCG
>DATAMF010000572.1:0-12429 GCA_036260665.1 Aggregatilineaceae bacterium
GTAGACGGCGAACTGATTATCCGGGTAGTGGGCGGCGGCGGCTTCGATCAGCAGGGGGGAAGTCATGGTGGCGGATGTCACACCGTCGTATTCGGGCATCCAGGTGGGCAGGAGCGGGATGGTTTCCCAGGTGTCGAGCAGGGTGGTGATCGGGCCGCGCGCCCCGCTGAAACTGTCGGCCAACAGGGTGACGGGGGCATTCTGATAGTGTTCCATGATATAAGCAGCGTGGAAGGATGATCCCAGCGCGCCCGCGCTCTCACCGGAAATGAAGACCCGATCCGGGGTGGGGAAGTTGGTGTAGGCCCAATCCAGGGCGGCGGAAGCATTCACAAAACCCTTGTGATACAACGGCGCGTCGTTGTAGGTCACGACACTATCGCCCATGTGGACATCCCCGGTGCAGTAGCCAATGAAGACCATATCCCAATCGGCGAAAGGGTTGGCGGGATTGGTGAAATCCCAGATGCCCTGATTCCCGGCTTCGTGTGGGGCGACGGTATGTTTAAAGGTGACGCTGGTCGGCTGGCAGGTGGTCGTGTCCCAGCATGCGCCGCCCCCTTCGAAGAAAATCAGCAGATTGTTGCTGCTGCCTTCGCGTACCTCAAAGCCGTAGGGCGTGCCATGCGCGCAGATGGTAGCACCGCCGGGTTCGATCCAGGTCCAGCCACCGGAGGAATCGCTTTGGGCGGCGGCGGTGGTGGTCAGGGTGAGCAGCATAACCAGCAGGATAAGCAGACGGGTGCGCATAGGAAAAATCCTTTTGAACAAGTGAAAACGCACGCTTATTATAACTCAGCTATCGTAGCGTTCGCGGGCGGCGATCACCTCGTTGATATTTTGCTCGGCCCAGCTCACAAGCGAGGCCAGAGGCGCGCAGAGCGTTTGACCGAGCGGGGTCAAGGTATATTCGACACGGGGCGGAATTTCAGGATACATCGTGCGGTAGACGAAACCATCACGCTCCAGGTTGCGTAATGTTTGGGTGAGCATCTTCTGCGAGATACCTTGAATTTTGCGTTGAAGCGCTGAAAAACGCTGCGGCCCATCCTGCAATAAAAGAATCACGAGCGTGGTCCACTTGTCACCGATGCGATCCAGGACCTGACGCGAGGGGCAGGTGGCGGCATAGGGGTTGGGCGCGAGTATTTTGGGTTCCATCGGGTAACTCCGTTACTAAAAAGTGCCTACTTCCCATTATATACAAAAGCACTTATAGTAACCAATGTATCTATCACAGAGAGGAAATAAAACTATGTCTGAAAAACGGCTGTTGGTTACGGGGGCGTCAGGAAATTTGGGGCGGCGGGTTGTGGAACTGCTGCTGGAAGCGCAAACAGGGCCGATTGTGGCGGCGACCCGAACCCCCGACAAACTGAAGGAATTTAGCGAACGGGGGGTCACGGTGCGCCGGGCGGATTTTGACGATTCGGCCTCGCTCGCCGCCGCCTTTCAGGATGTGGATCGTTTGCTGATGATCAGTACGGATGATTTAAGCATACCAGGAAAACGGATCCGGCAGCACCGCGCTGCCATCCAAGCCGCCGAAGCTGCCGGGGTGAAGCAGATTCTCTATACATCCATCGTCAAGCCGACGCCCGAATCGCCGGTTGTGGTGGCGGTGGATCACCGCGCGACGGAAGAGGCGATTATGGAAACGCGGATGGGCTGGACGTTTCTACGGAACAACATCTATGCGGATATGCTGCCGCAGACCCTGAGCCGGGCGATTCAAATGGGGCAGTTGTTCAGCGCGGCGGGCGACGGGAAAACCGCGTATGTGCTGCGCGAAGACTGTGCGCGGGCGGCAGCGGCGGCGCTGGCATCTGATTTTGAGGGGCGGCGGACGCTGGATATTACGGGAACGGAAGCGCTGTCGCAGGCGGATCTGGCCCGGATTGCCAGTGAGATCAGCGGCAAACCGATCCCGTATGTGCCGCTGACGCTGGACGCGCTGATCCAGGGTATGGTTAGCGCCGGACTGCCGCGCCCCCTGGCGGAAGCGTATGCTTCGTTTGACGCGGGGATGGCGCAAGGTTATTTCAGCGGGGTATCGAGTGCGTTTGAGGAACTGACCGGGCAGCAGCCGGTGGCGGTGACGGCATTTCTCAAGGCGGGTGGGTGATAAGGAAACATCCCGACGACACGATCTCAGGCCACGCGGGGCAGGTTGGCCAACCTGCCCCTACAAAACCCTACCCCCGGCCCGTCCCGCAAGCAGGACGGGGGGAAAGCGGGTGCAGCAAGCAGCGAGCCGACAAAACAGGCCGTGATCGAATTCGCCAACAACATCATTTATGTAGAACCGAGATTTTGGCGTTTTGAGAACACCCCGGCATCTACCCTCTATTAAGCTGACAAATCGTGAATCGTAAACATTTCGATTTATACTGGAAGCATATCCAAAACCTGTTTCCAGGAGAAGCTGTGAAAAAAAAGCTTAAGTTCAAGTTGCTTAAAGACATAATCGTCATTTTCCTGATCGGATTTCTATTGTTCAGGGTGGTTTCTGCCTGTAACCCTCTGCCCCCCTGGACAGAACATGAAATTGAGGAACGCTGCGCACTGACACCGATTCATGGCCTATCTAATGGAATAGACAATTATCTTCAATCTGGCTGGGATTCCTCTCATCATTTTTATGCCACTGAAGGAATTGAGGCCATTGGCATCATAGACCCGCATAACGGGCGGTGCTGTACTCTCGGAATATACGGCGCTTGGTTCCGTGCTGCATTCGACAAAGATACCTATGACGTGTACTTTCATAATCAGTACGGATGGTCGGCGACTACCTCGCTCAATTTACAGCGATGGGAGGTTACTACAATCGTCTCTGGGTCTTGTTTTCAGTGGATGGGGTGCAGGACATTGGATCCTCCCCAAGTAACCGTTTTGGGTTATTGTGACCCTAAGCAAGTTTATGATCCCGCCGGTCTTGATTAGTAGCGTCCCTTTAGTTTTTGGCGCGGCTCCGATAGCTCGTTGTCCCAACATAATGTCTTGCCCATCGGTAATCAATCATTCTACATGAACTGCGGAAGTGCCGAAAAATTAGCGGAGCAATTCGTGAATTGCCCCTACGAACCTCACCCCCTGCCTCCTCTTCAACCGAGTTGGCGAGGGGGGAATGCGGGCGTGGCAAGCCGACACCCCTACGCATGACGGGCATTGAGCGGAGGGCCGGTCATCGAACATAGGGGCAGGTTTGCAAATCTGCCCCCGGCCCCTTCTCGCAAGCAGGATGGGGGAAAAACGGGGCGTAGCGCAATACGCCCCTACGAAAATGTCCACATTCCCGCCAAGAAGGCGAGCGGTGATCAGGGGAGGGGTTGGATCGCCTGGGCGATGGCGTTGAGCATGTCATCCGGCTGATCATAACCGTCGGTATGCAGCACCAGCACGGCGATCCAGGTATCCTGGTTCAGCGGCAGCAGCACCATCGGGCGGGCGGCGGGGGTAGGGGGGTATTTGCCGGGGAGTTTGACGGCTCCCTCAAAATGATCACTCGTAAAGGCGTTGTATTTGGGCGTGATATACCCGCTCTTACGCATACAGTCGAAAGCGGCGGCGGGGCCGCTGCGAATCTCGATCTGGCAGCGCAGGGGCATCTTAAACATGGCTAACGGGTCCACCTGCTGCACGGCGATAACCAGCTTCGCGGAGTCGTAGGGACCATCCGGCGGCACGGCCTGATCGGAGAGGATGGCCATGTTGGCGGTTGGCCCGTCGAGAATGGGGGTGGCAGCCTGGGCCATTGACCAATCAGACGGGTAATGAATCTGAACATCCAGCGGGTGACTGTTGAGCGTGGCATCCAGGTCTGAACCCAGCAGTTCGCGGGCCAGGATGATCATTGAGGTGAGCAGCGCGACAATCGAAACCGCGATGGTGGCGTAGAGGCCCCAGGCCAACCCGGAGACAGGCCGGGCACGGCGCGCGGGTAAGGGCTGGATGAGCGGGGGGAGCGGTGACTCAAACGGCGGCGGGGGTGCGACAGGCGGATCGTCGTCGGGAAATTCAAAGGCGGGTTCGACGGCGGGCGGCAGGGTAGAATCGTCAAAGTCGAAGGACTCGGCGGCAAAAAAGTCGTCGGGAGGTTCAGGCGGCGCTGGCACGTACACGGGTTCGGGGGGGGCGGCGGGGCTGCGGGTGGGGCAGCGCCTAACCAGGCGTCATCGTCTGCCTGGGGTGGGGGAGTAAATAACCCCAGCACCTCGTCCAGGGCTTCACTGAATTTTTTGGCTGTCTCGTAGCGGTTTTCGGGCAACTTCGCCAGCGCTTTCGCCAGAACCGCATATAGGCCAACGGGCAGCCGTGAATTGTAGGCCAAGGGGTTGGGCGGCGCTTCGTTCATATGTTTCATCATCATGGCGAGCGGGCTGGGCGCTTCGAACAGCGGGTGGCCCGTGACCATCTGGAAGACGATTACCGCTAAACCGTAGATGTCGGCAGGGCTGTTCACCGTATCGCCGCGGCACTGTTCCGGCGAGGCATAGGCGACGGTGCCGATAAAATTACCCTGTGAGGTCAGGCGCGGGCTTTTGGTCGCCAGGGCCACGCCAAAATCGGCCAGAAAGGGCGTGTCGTGGTCATCCAGCAGGATATTTTTGGGTTTGATGTCGCGGTGGATGATGTGATGGCGGTGGGCATAGTCCAGGGCGCTGGCGATCTGGCGGGTGATCTCGCCCACCTGGGGAAGCGGGAGCGGCGCACTTTTGAGCAGATCGGCCAGCGAACGGCCCGACATCAGCGGCATGGCGTAATAGGGCGTGTCGCCGTCCCAGCCGTAATCAAACACAGGCAGAATATGCGGGTGGTGAAAATTAATCAGGGTTTGGGCTTCACGCTCAAAGCGTTTGCTGGCGCTCTCGTTGCCGACCAGATACAACTGGAGGACTTTGAGCGCCACCTCACGCTGGATGCGGGTATCGTAGGCGCGGTATACGGCGGCCATGCTGCCTGCGCCAAGTTTCGCGCGGATCAGATATGGCCCCACAGCCTGCGGAAGCGGCGCGGTTTCGGGCATGTGGAATTTACTCGTCTTGGGGGGACTCGTCGTCCTTGATGACTCCCATGCCAGTCATGCGGTTGCGCACGCCCAGCAAACCCTTCATTACCTTCTGGCGGGCGTTGGGGTGCTTGATGTGCTCCAGCCCGACTTCATAGGTTGCCATGGCCTGCATCCGCTGGCCGGTGCGGAACTGAAGATCGGCAATCGCCAGCACGGTCTGACCGTAACTTTCTTCATCTTCCAGTTCAAGGAACAGGGCGGAGGCTTCACGGTAGTTGGTGATGGCCTGTTCGGAGTTGCCGAGCTTGGCATACACGCGCGCCATGTTGCCGAGCGCCTGCGCGATGCGGGTGCGGTCATTGATCTGGGCGAAATAGGCGTGACCCCGGCTCATGGCTTCGAGGGCTTCTTCGTGCTGGCCGAGCGAATGGAGGGTCAGCCCCAGATTGACATTCATTTCGGCGGCCATATCGGGCTTGTTTTCGGCTTCGAAGGCTTCGACGGCTTGATGGAAGGTGGTCAGCGCGTGCTCGTAGTCACGCTGCATGAACTCTTTGATTCCCTGGTCCTTCAATTCCTCGGCGGTGGACATGAGGCAGACTCCTGACTTTTATAAACCGTTGACGTACAGCGCATCGGCCAAAACAAATTCCTGCCCACGCGCGATCAGGCACTTTTCCAGCACGAGATCGACGGGACAGTTGAAGAGGTCTTCCAGAAAAAAGTTGACCGCCATGTAATTGTCGAAGGAGCAGTGTTTGAGGGCTACCACGAAGTCGATATCGCTGTCGGGTTGGGCGGTGTTATAACGATAGGAGCCGAATAAACCGATTTTGCGCACGCCCAGCCGACGAAGTTCCGGTAAATTCGATTGAAGTGCATTGAGAATAAGCGGCGCGGTCCACAACACAGTATCCACACTTGCTGCCATCGTTCCCCCAAGTGAGACGACTTTTGGCCCACCAGTCGTGTCACATAATGTTTGTGCAGTGCTCATAGAGAAGCTCAGTTGGCTAATAAACGGTATGGTGCATAACTATACAGGGAAACCCGGCGAAATCAATCCGCAGGCTGTCCTGTTTAAATTTGTCAAACGTCATGTATCATTTTACTTCGATTTTACCTGCTATCACATAGTCCTGTCCATCTGATGACAGGATGCTGCCGTCTGTCAAGTTATACCATTTCAGCCCGACCTGATAGGTTCCCGGCGGCAGGGTGTCCGGCAGGGCCAGCGCGTGATTGTCGAAAATGAACAATCCCGGTTCCCAAGTGGACGTGGGCACGGCGGGGAAAGCGTCGTTCTGGACGAGCAGGCTGCCATCCGTGTTACGCAGCGGGAAACCATTGGCGTCGAGCAGAAAGACCGACACCGTGTAATCGACGGGCAGCGGTGAGTCAGCGGCCCACCACAGCAAAACATGGGCGGTGTCGCCGGGGTGATTGTCCGATGTCGCGGCGAAACGGCGCAGTGTGATCGAGTCGCCAAAACGGAAAAGTGTGTTTTGCAGCGCCGCGACACGATCATAACGGTAAGCGTAGATCGGGTAGCCATGATGGGAATAGGCGCGGGTGGCGGTGCGCACAAAACCGGATGCTTCGAGAATATCGAACGTGTCGTGTTTTTTGGCTGGGTCACCCCAATACCCCAACCAGAGGCCGGGTGTGTCTGCGATGCGCTTCTGAAGCTCCACCGTAAAATCGCCTTTGTATCGTTTGCGCAGATCGTGCAGCGAGACGATGGTGGGGTGGGTGTCTTCGGTGGGGAGCAGGTTGATCACGGCGCGGCGATCCAGGTCGGGCAGGGCGAGCAGCAAATGGTACCAGAGCGCGGCGTGATCGCCTTCGACATCGACTAGGACGATTTCGCCGGGTGGATAGTTGGCGCGAATGTCGGCGGCCATCTGCCGCCAGGGCGGTTTGACAAAATAGGCGTCGGTGGTCAGCACGCCGTCAGCGGTGATCAGCAGGGCGAGAACGATCATCCCGAATTGGTCGAAAGCGGTCAGGCCAAACCCCACCAGCAGGGCAATCGCGGGCATGATCACGGAAATGTTGCGATCCGTCAGCAGCGGGTATTTGCTGTGCAGGGCAAAGGTGATCACCAGTGGGACGGCGAACCACAGCACCGCCAGCAGGGCGCTCGATAGTCGTTCGCGGCGCGGTAGGGCAGACATCGGGCCGGGGGTGCGGATCAGCGGGCCGATACTGCCCGCGAGAAAGAGCATCCCGAAGAGGGCAACCGGCTTGCCGAAGGATTCGGTAGCCAGATATTCGATGGTGTGGCGGTTGAAGGGCAGGCCGTGAATGGTCGTCAGGACTTCTTCATCGACGGGCGTGTTCACAAACTGGTGGATGACGATACCGACCCAGGGCAAAAAGGCCAGCGCGATCAGGGCATTCTGGGCGAGAAAATGCTTCCATTGGGGCTTGCTGCGGATGGTCAGCAGGGCGTGGACCAGAATCGCCAGATTGACCATGTAGCAGTAGTACTGCAAATACAACCCAAAAATGCTGAAGGCGACGAATCCGAAGGCGTTGCCGCCGCGCGGATGCTTGCGCCAGCGCACATAAAAATAGGCGGTGCCGATCATGGCGAAGTAGATGATCGGGTAGTCGCGGACTTCCTGTGTGAGGACAACCTGCTTATCCATCAGGGTAAAGGCGAGCGCGGCGAGGACTCCGGCGGCGGGGGTGAAGAGGGCGCGGCCCAGGCGGTAGATCAGCGCGATACTGGTGATCGAAAAGAGCACGGTGATATAACGCAGGGCCAGGATCGAGCCGCCCGCCATCAGATCCCAGGCGCGGAGCAGGGTGGAATAAACCGGGCCGTGATGATCCACGACCATGGTCATCGTGAGGTCGCGCACGGAGTCGCCGCGTGCCAGCCAGATCGACCAGCCTTCGTCGCCCCAAATGCCTTGTTCGTTCAGATGATGAATGCGGATATAAGCGGCCAGCAGTAGCACGGCCAGCATTGCGACAGGTGTCTTTTTCATGAGGGAGAATTGTAACGCAGAATTGGCGATAAAGAGCAACAAAAAGCCCCGTTATCAGAACGGGGCCAACCATGCACGCTAAAAGAATAATGACTAGCGATTGACGCGAACCACTTCGCTTGCCTGCGGTCCCTTTTGACCTTGAGTAATGGTGAATTCGACGCGCTCACCTTCGGCCAGTTCGCGGTAGCCCGTCGCATTGATGGCGCTGTGATGTACAAACACATCGGGACCGTTTTCCGTCTGGATAAAGCCGTAGCCTTTTTGAGCATTGAACCATTTGACAGTGCCGGTAACTCGTTCTGCCATTGCGTGGAACACTCCTTGTCCTTACTGAAAACATGATTCACGAACGTGGGTTAGGCGTTTCCCCGGTTAACAAACAAAAAACCGATGCGGAACTTCGGCGCATCGGGAAATCGTTCATACCGTATTGCGAATAACCTACTCCACTGTCAAAAGTGTAAGATGGTTCGTATAAGATGTCAAGAGGCAAAAGGGTATAATATGCGTGTTCAAAATGCCTCATAACTTATTTGCGAGGTAAATTGAGACAGTCAACGGCTGAACTTTCGGCCACAACTGAACTCATAACCCATCCCGTAGGATAATGGCCTTGATTGTTCACCTGGCTCGTCTCAATTTCCCACCACATATCAATATTGATGCGCTCCCCTTTGCGTGCAATTGCTATAACCCTATTCCCTGAAAACAGAAATTGCTTTGTATGCGCTTGATCATGTGGCTCGTCATAGACTGTTATGCTGGATAGACCCGTTTCTGGTTCGACCCAACAAAACGGCGATGGGGTGTTTTGAGGAACAATCGTTGCTTCAGGGGAAGAATTAGAATGATGGGCGAGTTCATCAAAAAAGTCAGGTATTCCATCCATACCTACGTAAAGGAGTAAGCAGGTGAGGATGATCGCCATCAGTCCGCTCACACAGTTGGAAGTCCACTCATAAAATGGAGAACTGCTCATTGAAGCGGCAAAAATGGCGATGAGGGCGGCAGCCGCAATCGTAACAATGACGGCATAACCACGCAGCCGAGGATTATCCGTAATTGCTGCAAGGAGAGCCAAAGCTGGGAACATCAAAGCGACAAGTTTTGCATAAGTGCGGACAAATGACCGAAGCCAGCGCCACCCACTAGTATTAGGCTGGTGCGGTGGCTGCAAATTAGGCGCAGGCTGAAGTAGATACCCCATGCTTTCCCCCTGTCGAAATCACAAAGTATCCCCTCTAATATAGCTCTGAATAAACTCTATGTCAATCATGATCAAAATGGATACAAAATACCACTTATTATTTATGGAAAAAACCTAGTTTATCCAGATTATTTTTGCCTTATTTATGGCGTTTGGGGCAGGTTATTTAGCTCCACTGCGGCGGTGGGATGGCCCAGCGCAAGCGCGGCGAGAAAGTCCTGGCGGGCGTCGGCGTAACGTTCGAGGCGGGCGAAGATTTTGCCGCGATCAAAATAGGCGTCGCGGCGGTACGTCGAGTCCAGTTCTACGGCGTGGTTGAGTTCGTCTATTGCTGCTGACCAGTTCTCCTGCGCCATGTAGACGCGCCCGCGTTCCAGATAGCTGTCGGCGCGGTGATCGTCCAGCTTGAGCGCGTAAGAAAAATCGGCCAGCGCCCGGACATAATCGCCTTGGGCTTCGTAGGCTAAACCGCGCTTCTGGTAGTAATCCGCGATTTTGGGGGCCAGTTCGATTGCGCGGCTGTAGTTGGTGATGGCTGGCTCCTGTTCGTGTTTCCAGGCGTAGGCGGAACCGCGCATATAGTAAAAATGGGGCAGCTTGGGGTTGAGTTTAATCGCCTGGTCATAATCGGCAATTGCCAGATCAGGCTGGGCGGTCCACAAATAGAGGCTGCCGCGCCAATCGTAATAATCGGGCGTGTCGGGGTCCAGGCGGATGGCGTGAGCGTAGTCGGCAAAGGCGCGATCATAACTGCCATCATCGGCGTAGGCCATCGCGCGGCGCTGGTAACACATGGCGTTATCGGAATCGAGTTCCAGGGCGCGCGAATAGCTGGTGATAGCCTTTTGATATTGTTTGGCGGTGTACTGGGTCCAGCCGTGTTCACAGTAGTATTGGGCGAGGGCATGCTGTGGGACGTTGAGCGCAAAACTGCTGACCAGCAGCACAATCGCCGCCAGCAGATAGAACTTTCTTTTGGAGTGGGACGCGGGAACGTCGTAAAACTCGGAATAGTCGGGAAGCGGTTTGCGTTTCCGTTTTTCCTTCGGTTCGTCGAAATCTATCATAGGAGTGGCCCTCGCGCGCAAAAAAAAGGAATCGGCTGCATTTTTATTGTACGGCGAAGAGGGGATTATTATGCAGACCCAAAATCAGGGGGGTACCCCTTGCGGCGCAACGCGGACCCTACCCCCGGCCCCTTCCCCGCAAGCAGGAAGGGGAGAAAAGCGGGGGGGAGTGTTAAAGCGCCAGCACCGCCTGGATTTGTTCGGGGGCGTCGGCGCGCGTCCAGATTTGACCATGACCGGGGCAGATCACGGCGGGATCGAGGGCGAGCACCGCGCGGGCGCTCTGCTCGACGGCGGCCTGATCGTGCGTGATACGTCTGGGGGAGAGGGTCAGCTTGTGGTCGTTGTAGCGGAACAAGTCCCCGGCGAACAGCACGCGCTCCCGCTCCCAGTAGAAGCTGAGATGATCGGGGGTGTGGCCCGGCGTGGCGATCACACGGATGCCCCCGGCGATGGGCAACACGTCGCCGCCGGAGACGATCTGATCGACCTTGTTTGATTTTTGGATCACGAAGCTCACAGCGCGGGCCAGCCAGGACAGCGGGAAATGCATGTGGGGCGGCGGCGTCCGGCGCTGGAGATAGGTCTGACCAGCGGAACTGGCGATCACGCGGGCACCTGTCGCAGCGACTAATTTTTTCAGATCGCTCACATGATCAAAATCGGTGTGGGTGTTCAGAATATGCTTCACGTCCGGCGGGGTGCGCCCGATCTGCTGCAATTGGTGCAGCACCCGATTCGCCGTGCCGGGGAGTCCGGCGTCGATCAGGGTGACACCGGAGGCCGGATCGTCCACGATAAACACATTGGAACCACCCAGAATTTCGTACAAGCCATTGACAGCCATCGTCAGATACTCCTCTTTTCGGTCAACATGGTCCGCGCTTCCTGCTGGTGACTTTCGACCTGCCGCAGCGCCGCGTCGATGGCCTGCCGCTTGGTCAGCAGATCGGCGTGAATCTGGTCCAGCACATTCAGACAGCCGATCAGTTTTTGATCGGCGGACAGGCCAGAATGTTTGATGGTGATCAACTGTCCGATCATCGTCAGGGGAATCCCGGCCTGGCGCATATCATGAATCACGCGGGCATCTTTGAGATGCTGTTCGGTATAACAGCGGTAGCCGTTGCCGGTGCGCTGCGGGACCAGCAGCCCGGCTTCTTCGTAGATGCGAAGGGCGCGGCGTGTCAGCCCGGTGAGTTCGGATAGTTCACCAATCGTAAAAGTGCGGTCCGTCATAATCATGATCCTCAGTGTAAACCTTCACCCTACGTCAAGGTCAAGAACGAATTAGCCCCATCCAATTGGACAGGGCTGACAATGCCGGTGATAAAAGGGGGGCAGTTAGAGCGTGATGTTCAGAATCGCTTCGGCAATGCCGCGCAGTTCGGGCGACGAGAGACGCGCCAGCTTCATCGCCAGATCGAGATACGCCTGATTAACGGGCGACGAGACGAAATGGCGCATTTCTTCGGGCATATCCACAAAGCGCTTGAGGTCTTCTTGCAGCGTCAGAAATTCCCCGACGCGGTTGCCTTCTTCGAGGAAATAGGACAGGTTGACGCGGCAGACCTGTGCCAGCGAGGTCAGCACGGGCAGCGGAATCGGGCGCTGGCCGAGTTCATAGGCGGCGAGATGGTTGGGTAGAATGCCCACTTCGCCCGCCAGATCGTCAATGGACAGGTTGCGTTTTTCGCGGCCCATGCGCAGCAGCGCCCCGATCATGCGGTTGCGCAGCATGGCGTAATCTTCGGAACGGACGCCGCGCCGCTGGGCCTGCTGGAGCAGGGTTTCCGTGCCCCAGAAATGGCTCAAGGGCAGATTCATGGCATAGGCCAGCAGTTCGACCTGGGGCAGGCTGGGCATGCTGTGACCATACTCCCATTCGACCAGGAGGCTGGACGGAATGCCCACCTGGGCGGCGACTTCATCCACCGATAGATCGGCGGCCTGACGCGCATCACGAATCAGCACACCCAAACTACGGGCGCGCAGCAAATAGATTTCTTCAAAATTACGCGGACCGGTTTCGGCCTTTTCTGCTTTATCGTCCGCATGTTTACGCATCCGGGCGGCAATGTCACTGAAACTCATAGGTTCCACCTCCTGATTTCACTGCATTATAGCGGAAAAGCTTAC
>DATAMF010000579.1:0-3788 GCA_036260665.1 Aggregatilineaceae bacterium
TGTCCAGGGCGGCTTCCAGAACGCCAATGGGGTCTTTCTGCCGCTCTATCCCGACTTTATTGAACTCCCATCCCTCATCTGGATTCCTATCGCCATTTTTATCATCGTCGCCGCCAGCAATGCCGTCAACTTTACCGATGGTCTGGACGGGCTTTCCGGCATCATCACCGCCAGCGCGTTTGCGGCCTATGGCGTCATCGCGCACTTGCAGGGCCAGACCTTTCTCGTCCAGTTCTGTTTTATCATCGTCGGCGCGTGTTTCGGCTTCCTCTGGTACAACGCCCATCCCGCCCAGATGTTTATGGGCGATGTCGGGTCGCTGGCATTAGGTGCTGCGCTGGGCACCGTCTCCCTGATGACCGGACAATGGCTGCTCCTGCCTCTGATCGCCATCATCCCCATGGCCGAAGTCATCAGCGTCATCCTTCAGATCAGTTACTACCGCATCACGCATGGTAGCCGCCTTTTCCGTATGGCTCCCATCCACCACCATTTTGAACTCCTCGGCTGGAGCGAAACACAGGTCGTCCAGCGTTTCTGGCTGATGGGCATTCTCGCCGCGATGTTAGGCGTCGCCCTCGCCCTCCTCCGCTGACCCTTTTCCATCCCGCGCACATCTTTTTTGCGGCTTAATCTGCCGAAATTAGGGGTGCATGGGCGCGTTTTCCCCGTTATTCCCATGGCAACGCGTGACACCTTACCTCCATCTTTTGAGGCGCAGCTCAACGGCCCCTGTAGGGACGTATTGCCGCTTGTCTCCCCTTCCTGCTTGCGGGAAGGGGTAGGGTTCGTCTTGCCCCATGGGCATCAACTTAAGCCTTTTTTCAGCCGAGAATCGCCCGAAATCAGACTCGTCGTAGGGGCCGCCCCCTTTCTCTACGATAGTGGGGAAAGGGGGTTGGGGGATAGGGGTAAATCCCTTAACTTGATGCCTATGGAGTAGGGTTCGTCTTGCCCCTCCTTTCTCCGCGTGCGGGGAAAGGAGTCCGGGAGGATAGGGGTCAACCGCCCGCCGCCCATTTTCTCCCTTATTCCGACTTTCACGCCTAGCCAAGGCTGAGGTTCGCTTTTGCTGGGCGGGTTCAATCCCCCACTTCCTGGGGGCCTCGCCCTCCCCTCTCAATGGTATGCTGTCCCTATAGGAACTAATCCTTGATCGGCTGCGTCTTATTGCACAGACGCAAATAAAAGGGGCATTGTATAATGGGCGCAGTGACATCTTCAAATCGAGGCAGGTGCGCGGTGGATCATCTACTCATCGGCCAAAATCTCAGCGGTTATATCGTTGATTCGCTCATCGGTGCGGGGGGTATGGGGCGCGTCTATCAGGCGCATGAAATCGATTCTCAGGCTCCCGCCGCCATCAAAGTCATGCTGCCCGAATATGCTCAGGACGAAAATTTCCGCCAGCGTTTTCTGCGCGAAGCCCAACTGATGATCACGCTGCGCCACCCGCATCTGATTCCGGTGTACACCTTCGGTACATGGCAGGACTATATCTATATTATAATGCAGATTGTGCGCGGGCCGTCCCTCGAAACCATTCTTAAGCACCGCTCTTTTACGCCGCTCACCGCTTGGCAGATCGTCCGCCCCGTCACCGATGCGCTGGGCTACGGCCACGCCAATCAGGTGCTTCACCGCGATCTCAAAACGGGCAATATTCTCATCGAAAAACGCGGCGAGGGGAACCATGTTTTTTTGGGCGACTTTGGCTTAGGCAAGCGCCCCGGCGTAGACATCACCCTGACTGCCACCGGCGTCTCTGTCGGCACACCCGAATATATGGCTCCCGAAGTGGCGCTGGGTACGCCTGCCGACCCCCGCGCCGACCTCTATTCGATGGGCGTGATTATTTATGAACTATTGCTCGGTAAACTGCCCTTTAAGGGCCGTAATCCCCAGATGACCGCCCTCGCCCATGTCGATCAACCTGTGCCGCTGCCTCGCACCCTTCACCCACAGTTCCCGCGCCGACTCCAGGCCGTCCTCTTGCAAACCCTGGAAAAAGATCCCGTCGCCCGCTACCAATCCGCCGAGGAACTTCAGATCGCTTATTACGATGCCGTGAAATCCTTGGACGACGAAGCCCGCCGCCTGTGCTATTGGACTTCCGAGCCGAACTAAACCGCACCTATTTCCCCGGCATACCCGCCGCCTTTCTCTGCGTGCGGGGAAAGGCGGTTGGGAGGATCATAATGCCTGCTTGCCCTTGCCCTGTCCGTCCCACTTTTTAGAAGTTTTTTTCACCTTTATAATTTCTAAACGATTATAATGATCTCATCTTCGCGTTGAACCAGAAAGGCCACCATGCAAAACGCCAACGCCAATACCACCCACCATGCGGTCCAATGCCCCAATTGCGGCGGCACCATGACCCTCGAATTTCGGGGCGAATTACGCGACAAGCAAGCCATTTGCAAATTCTGCGCCACCACCTTCGATGTGCCCGACAGTTTTGCCCGTGTGACCAAGCGCCAGACCCGCCGTAAAGGGTTATTCCGAGGCACCGAAACCATCGAAGAAGTAACCGAAATGCGCTCCGATCACCCGCTGCAAACGCCCCAATCGCCGCCCACCCTGAACATCCCGACGACCCCCGCTGTTCAAACCAGCAGCAAAGGTGCTTGTCTGGGATTTGTCATCTTGCTGGTATCGGTCTTAGGCATTATCGGCGGCATACTGGCGGCAGTCATTCCCACCACTGAAATTAACAAACTGGTAGATCAGATCGAAAACAGTGTGGGCGCGACATCTTCCCAGGAAATTGCCGCCGCCCGCGAATTTAAGGGAATGTCCATCAGCGCCGATACGATGCTGTATAGTCCTGATGGTAAATTTCTGGTGGCCGCCTGTACCCTCAACATGATCACCTGGGACGTCCAAAGCGGCGCGTCGATTGCCGAAGTAGATGACACGTACACCATCATGCCGCTGGCCTTCACGCCGGATGGATCGCAATTGATCACCCAGGTGTCCAGCAATTTAGTCATCTACGATCCGCTCACCGCGCAGCCAATCCGCACCATCGAGGGACGTTGGAGAATGCTCGCCCTCAGTCCCGATCAGCAGACTTTCGCGGGTCTGACCTATGAAGGTGAAATCACGCTCTATTCCCTGGCAACCGCGCAGCCGATCCGCACGCTGGATACCGGCGTGGATTATCTGCAAAAAATGGTGTTCAGTCCCGATGGTAAATACGTGGTAGGTGGTGGCAGTGGCAGCGAGTTATACGTCTGGGATGTTAATGCTGGGGCGCGCCTTTTCAAAGGGAATGTGAATGCCAGCAGCGTTTCAGCGCTGGCCTTCCACCCCACCCGGAATCTTCTCGTGGTTGGCAACGGTGAAGTGTTGGAATTTTACGAAATCGATGAACACGGCTTCCGCTTCCAGAAGACGCAAACCCTGCCGGATTCGCTGATGTTCTCCGTCGAAGATCTCATCTTCAGTCCCGACGGCAAAGAACTCGCCATTGGCAACTTTTTCGGCGGGCTGATTCTCTGGGATTACGAAGCCAGCGAGATCACCCACACCCTGACCAATGATTATGGCATCCGTGCTCAGGCGTACAGCCCCGATGGCAGTACGCTCATGGGGGCGAGTTCGTTCGGCACGGTCTACGAGTGGCAAATCCGCGAACCCTCCCAAGTGCCAAACAAAGAGGCAGCCGTTCAACCACCCTCGCCGCCCGCCGCCACCAGCACGCCTACACCAACAGCCGCATCCGAAGTTGACGCTCCGCCCACTGTAGTGTGTCAGATCAGCCCCAGCGCGGGTACGGTTCGTGT
>DATAMF010000155.1:0-5373 GCA_036260665.1 Aggregatilineaceae bacterium
CTTTTTGCCCAAGCGGACCTGAACTCGAACAGGTTAAAAGAGATGAAACAGCGCGAGAAGTCCAAAAGCCAGCAGAACGGATATGGTACTGACAGTGATACCTAGACTGACCTGGAGCAGGGAATGATGCCCCGTAACCAAACGTGCCCAGGCGGTAGCCAGCACTACCCCGATAGCACCAATCAGCCATGGAATGCTGGAAAGCTCGCCCATAAGCAGCAGTGCCAGCATGATTCCAGAGATGACCGCCACATGCACGGATATTTTGGTGAAACGGGCGTTCACCGCATATTGCAGGGGCACCCAGATGCATAAACACAGCAGGGAAAAAAGCAGTCGTGAAGGGGCACCCAGAACCAAGGCCAGGAGTGTGCTCATCACCATACACACCCAAAAGGTGACGTAGATGAGATGACGCGCTTCACGCTGATAGGTCTGTTTCCCCTGCTGCTTCAGTCTTCGAAGCAGGATGGTGGCGGGCACAAAAATAAGCAGCGCTATAAAAGAAATCCATCCCAGCGCCTCGAGCAGCGGCGTGTTTTTGAGGACAATAATCAGGGTGGGAATAAAAATGATCAGAGGATGCGTGGCACGGCTAATCCATACACCCAGGCGATTTCGATTATGGGGAATAACCTCAGTCATAGGCGCATCCTGCTGATCGCGTGGACCAAATCATCATATTCCAAATGATGGAATAACAGTTCCTGAAGCTGCTGGTGGAGCTTTTGTCCTGCGGGCTGCTCCTCATCTAAGCGGTGATAATTATCCAGAATGTTAATCACTGCCCGATAAGTTGCCATTTCCAGATAATGTGGGCGAAAGACATCATACCAGGAGAAGGGTTCCAGTCGAAAAGCGATGAGTTGAGCCAGGTGACGTTCGACTGTCGCTACGCGGAGATACCACCATAATCGTAGGGGCAGCAGGAATGCAACCAACCACCGATGGGGAACCAGAATAACAACAATACATCCGGCACCGACAAAAACCCGTAAGCCCATCCCAAAATTTGGATCGGCGTGGCCGGTCAGGAGGAAATCAGGAAAGATGAGGAGGCCTGCAAGCACATCGGTCGAATAGGCAACCAGCCCGACCATGACTGCAAGAAGCTTTATTTTCATTGGGAGAACTTGTTCCCGGCGAAATAACCACCAATTGATGGGCAGCAGCATGAGAATGACCAGCACGAGAATGTAACTTTCGAGTGTCAACCGCATGGTGTAATAAGCCTGCTCTGGGGTGAGGAATTGCCGATAACTGGCCAGGAGTGCCATATAGAGGAGCAGACCGGCGATAAACCCTCCACGAACGAGCCATTTGTAACTCCCCCACAACCGAAATACATACTGGGTTTCGGTATGCAGTGTCATCAGGCTGATGGCGTATAAAACTGCTGCCGACAAAGAAAAGGTCGCATTTAGCTCATAGGCAACAGGCTGTCCCTGAAACCAGTTACTGAACCACGCTTCTACGGTCAAGAGGCGGAAAGTACAGACAAAAGCAATGGAAATGAAAACTAACCACGTGAGCAGCGCATACCGGGTGATGCGCCGCTCACGCTGATATCCACGCCAGATGACGTAAATCACCAATCCCCAGACCGAACCGAACAGGAAGAGATCAATCATGATAGCCCAAACTTCGTGTGAAGCGTTCGAGCAGTTCAATGCTGCTCGAATGTTTGGTTAACTGGTCCAAACGATTAGCCTGGATTACGTATCTTTGCACGTGGTGAGCAAAAACTTCGGCTTCCAACTCTTCCAGTTTCTGGCGGGATTCAAAGGCACGGAAAAGCCCTCCAAAAGCATCAGCCGGAAAGGTTTGGCCCAGCGTGGCTAGCAAGCGAGGCGGTAAAATGTCGTGCAACGGCTGTCCCCGATGTCTCAGGACAATATGCCCCAATTCATGTAATCGAATGTGGTTCTGGTGAACCGGATGTGACCGCAGGTCATAAAAAATGTAGTCAGCCGTATCGGCCCGCACCCACACACCATCCACTTCTTCATCTTCGAAAGCATAGCCTCTAATAAAAATTGCTCGATTATCCTGCCGCCATTGCTTCAGATACGTCACGAAATCTTCCAGTGTAAAACGCGAAAAATCATAACCCAAATGCTGAATGGTCATTTGGACTCGTTCATCGACTGTTGTCATGGTTTCTTATCCCCGTACTATGCTGATTCAAGTCAAAATACTTGAATCCATTAAACCAGGGATAGCTCTACAAACTGCTGACCACCGAAAAGTTACCGGTAGGTTAGCTCTTATCTTCAAGTGGAAAGTCGGGCACATCGCGTCCCGCTTTCCGTTCGCGTTCCGCTGCTTCAACCCAGGAGATAATATTCAGCAGATCTTGCTGTGAGGCGGGTGATAACTCTCCTGCTCGAAAAGCAATTTGGACCACATTGGGTGAGTAGTCCATTCGATCCTGGGCGATAACAGCAAAACATTCATCATAGGACGCACAGTCAAAAAAGCCTAAGGGCACATTAAAAAAAATGCAGAGTTCTTGAAGCGTAGGCAGCGTAGGATTTTTATTGCGTCCGGTCCGAAGTTGGTTAATGGTCGCATGACTAATACGTACCTGCTCAGCGACTTCCTGACTGGTATAAGGACGACCATCGGGGTGTTTGATATTGTCAAATAGAAAGTTGACGAGTTGTTTGAGCGGCAATGGCTTTTTACTTCTCATCAGTGCACCTCATTTTGCGGATATTCCCAACCCCTCTTCCTGGTTCCCTCTAAGATGAATTGTATCATATGTTTTGTCTAGAATACAAAAGAGATATGTACTTTGACGTATTTCATGTACTATACTATATTCCATATCTTCTTCAGTTCATTTCCATTTCACCTCCTGGATCTTTTCCATACGGGAGAAAGGCAGCGATTGGGATGATCCGAGTGGCCCTGATTGACGAGATAGAAGTTATTCGTTTTGGGATTCAGCGCCTGCTTTCATCGGTACCGCATATTGAGTTTTTAGGCGCATTTTCTACTATTGACTTTTTTTATCAGGATCCAGCTCATTATCAAACCGACGTTCTGCTTCTGGAGCAGATCCAACCGAGCACCCATCTTCATCTCGCGATTCATCAGATACAAACATTCAATCACCCCTCTATTCTGCTCCTCTTAGCTGCGCCCTTAGAAGCGGGCACGATGCGCAGTCTGTTCCAGCTCGGTGTGTTAGGTTTTATTTACAAGGATGAACCGCTGAGTGAAACCTTAGTGCCAGGGATTCACCGCGTCTATGAGGGTAAACGGTATCTCTCGCCCGAAGCGGCCTTGATCCCACAACATGCGGATTTGACAGGTCTCACCCCTCGTGCATTACAAATCTTGAGGCTGCTCGCCCAAGGTTTGGGAGCGCAGCAGATTGCACAGGAACTCAGTATTAGTACACGGGCGGTGTATGCTGCTCGGACGCGGCTCCGTGATGCTTTGGGCGTGCGGTCTGATGCCCAGGTAGTGGCCGAAGCGATTCGACTTGGTCTGTTGAATGATAGGTAGCTAATTACAGCGGCCTACCGTAATTTTGCAGCCCTTCACTTCCGAATTTCCATCTGAAAAATCCCCAACCCTGCTATGCTGGAGATGTTGAGATCGTCAATGGGAGGACCAATGGGAATTTCGGTTAGCATTGCCGACGAAGCTGATTTGACTGTAACGGGCATCCAAGCCGTTCTCGGCAACCAACCCGACTTGCAAGTCGTGAGTACTTGTCGCAGCCTTGCGGATTTAGTATTCAGCCTGGAGCAAAAATGTCCTGAAATTCTTCTGCTGAGCAACCGTTTAGAACCGAATATGGATGGGATAACACTGGTCGAACAGCTCCACCGGACGGCACCTCGCATGAAACAGATCATCCTGAGCAACCAATCCGATGGACTGCTGGTGCATGAGCTTTTCGCCGCTGGCATTTCTGCTTTTCTCTACAAGGGAGATCCCTTAAGTTACTATCTGCCGGAAGCAGTTCAGGCTGTTTTGAGGAACAAACCTTATCTGTCGCCCACAGCCAATGCCGAATATCTGATAGCTGTGCAATCCGGACAGAATGATTGGCGCATGGATGGCGAAGCTCGCACGGTGCTGCACCTTCTGACACAGGGCTACCGGCCCCAGGAAATTGCCCTGATGCGAGGCGTTTCTGTACGGCGAGTCTATTGGGTCAATAATAAGCTGCGTCGTCGCTTTGGTGCAGAGACGAATGAGCATCTTATTGCGCGAGCCGCGGAAGAGGGGTTTTTGTCCTAATACTATACTACTGGTGCGCTTAATCCGGAACAATCAAAAAAAACGAACTGTACCATAAGCAAAAACAGGCTGGAAGTTGAAACAAAAATGACATATAAAACAACGCCGTAAGAATATTGGATTTATCTTGTTTGATTCTGCCATACAAGATTAGATTAGCTGAAATTAGCACTACTATCCAAAACAAAGTGTTGAATATTAGCAGAAATAGCAAAAAGCTACTTGAGCGGATAATTGCCCTCGAATTGCTTGGTTCCCCTAAAAGCTGATCGGTTATCCAAACCTCTACAAAGAGAAATACAAGTAGTTGAAATGGCCAAGATGTTAACCACAGTAAGGTTTTCAATAGAGACTGTGACTGGAAAATCCTTTTATACAGGATTAGGTTGAACCCGAAGGGTACGAGACTCGCCCAAACACAGAACAGAGCATATCCGAAAGTAGTGTTCATATAATCTTCCTAACTCTTTATCACTCGCGCTATATATCAACGCTTTAATTAGCTCCAAAATTACCCTACCAAGTTGTCTAATATATCCAATTGCTCAGGAACAGCCGTAACTTTTGTTGTTCATTTCGGCAAATGTGGCCCGCAAAAACCGTAATCCTACATCCTTTTGCCCCCCTACTCCAGTACGATGTAGATGGCTGAAATTAGCTATCTATGGAGTCTGAGTATGACACGTATCCCATTTATTTGTTTGCTGGTGCTAGTTATCACGGCCTGCGGTAGCGGCGATGACGATTCACCACCGGTGGAAATCACCCCATCTGCCACCCTAACCGCCAGTCCGACGGTGGAGATCACGCTTGCACCAACCGCCACTCCGACACTGACGCCAACCATCACAGCTACGCCGACTGCTTCACCGACACCGACCGTCACGCCCCCGCTGGCAACTCGCGTGCTGGAAGTCACAGCCGTGATGCCGGGTGTCACCGGCTTTGCGCCAGGCAACGCCACGCGGGATACCCCGCCGCTCGATGAATGGGTGCGGCTGGAGTCCGACCATCCTAACCTGGAATACGCCGCCGGGCAGTGGACCGCGATGTGGTCCTGGTCGGCAGGGCAGAATGAATATCGCTACAGCGTAGACTCAGATGCCGCTGTCC
>DATAMF010000583.1:0-1721 GCA_036260665.1 Aggregatilineaceae bacterium
CCACGAAACGATCATTGGCCTGTTGAGTGTTGCCAGTGCGCAGCATTATACCCAGCGGGAAATTAACGTGGTGGCGGCTTTCGCGCAGCAGGCGGCGCTGGCGGTGGAAAACACCCGGATCCTCAGCGAACTGGAAACCAGCCTGACGAATTTACGGGAAGCGCAGTCCCAACTGGTGCGGACGGCGCGGCTCTCAGCGGCGGGCGAGATTGCGGCGGGGGTGGCCCACCAGATTAACAACCCGCTCACGACGGTGATCGCTGAAAGTCATCTCATGCTGCAAGATATCGAAGCCGACGATCCGAACCGGGAATCGTTGGAAGCCGTCCTGGAAGCCGCCCAGCGCGCTGGAACGGTGGTGCGGCGGATGCTCGACCTAACCCGCACCCACGCTTATACCATGCAGCCGGTTGATATCAATACCTCTCTGGAAAACTCGCTGGCCCTGATCCGCGCGCAGATTGTGCCCCATGTCGCGCGGCTGGAGGTCGATCTGGCGGAACATTTGCCGCCCGTCAAAGCCAGTGATCAACACCTGGAAGACGTCTGGATCAACCTGCTGATCAATGCGCGGGATGCTCTGCGAGGCCGGAAAGACGGGATGATCCGGGTTTCGTCGCGGTTGAGCGAGGATAAACAAACGATCTGCGTGACTGTCGAGGATAACGGCGCGGGTATGTCGGCGGAACAGGCCAGCCGTATCTTTGAGCCATTTTTCACCACCAAAGAATATGGAACGGGCCTGGGCCTATCGATCTGTCAGGACGTGATCACGCATCACGGCGGAACGATCCGCGTCGAAAGTACGGAGGGGTGGGGAACGACATTTATGGTTATACTGCCCGTCAATAGGGAAGGAGTCGTTTGATGACCTATATCTTAGCCGTAGATGACGATGCCCCGGTGCTGCGCTCCGTCAAACGGGTGCTCGAAAAAGCGGGCTTTGAGGTTGATACCGCAGCGAATGGGCAGGAAGCGCTGGACAAGATCGCCCAGCGGAAACCGGATTTGGTCGTCCTCGATATTATCATGCCCGGCCTGGATGGAATTGAGGTCTGCCGCCGCATTCGGGCCGATCCGTTTATTGCTCGGCTGCCGATTGTCTTTTTGACCGCAAAAGGCCGCCCCTCCGATGTCGCGCAGGGGTTGGATGCTGGGGCCGATGATTTTATCACCAAGCCCTTTGAGGTGATCGAACTCCCGGCGCGGGTGCGGGCGCTGCTGCGGCGCGCACCGGGCGGGGTACTCGATGCCCAGTCCGAATATCTGACGGTGGGCGACCTCAAACTGCATTCGACTCGCTGCGAGGTGCAGATCGGGGAGCGGATGATCACGCTGACCACCATCGAGCACCAACTCCTGCACTATCTCATGATCCATGCCGGACAGCCGATAGCCACCGAAAAACTGCTGCAAGATGTCTGGCAGTATCCCCCCGGCACAGGTGATCCGATTCTGGTACGGGTGCATATCGCCAATCTGCGCTCCAAAATTGAGCCGGACAGCGAAACACCGCGCTATATTTTGAACGTGCGCGGGCGCGGCTACCTCTTCGTAAATTGACTCGTGTGCGGTCAACCAGACCGCACACGCAGTTTTTAAATATTTAACTTCTCTTTACCCTCCAAGCACTTCCCTTGATATATCGTTAAAAGCGAACATCGTAAAGATCATAAAGGCATGATTGTTTGCCGCCAATGATATGTTAATACTTGCTCCCA
>DATAMF010000015.1:0-14108 GCA_036260665.1 Aggregatilineaceae bacterium
ATTCATGATTCCACTGAAAAAAGTTTGGGTTCCCTGGGCGGTTGTCTGTCTGGTGTCGTTTGGTATCAGCGCAACGATTGTGACCAGCCCATTTTTAAAGGAAAAACAAAAAAGCCTGTTATGGGGAGCATATCCGATCACGCTGGATACCGTGCTATGCAGTGTGGATTGCGCGTATGAACGGGATTTGGTGAGGAGCGGATACACTGCCGAAACTCCGCTTTCGTTTTTTGCGAAATACCCCCTGATGAATATGATCGGGCGCATTATCCAGCAAATCTGGGATGGGCGAGCGGAACTGATTTTGCTGATCCTCAGCCGGATCGGAATGTTGTTTGGATTGGCGGAACTGTACCGACTGATCCAGGCGCACTACGACGAGGAGCAAGCCATCCGAACGGTGTGGTGGACAATTTGCACGCCCACCCTGGCGATTTATACCTGGGTCGTTACGTATCCAGAGGGTTGGCAACTCGGATTTACATGTTTGACTTTTTATCTCTACTTCAAAGGAGCTTATTGGAAGGCCAGCCTTCCAGCCGTGCTGCTTGTCGTCAGCCGCCCGCAAGGCATCCTGATTCTACCCGCGCTGGGGGTTGGGATTCTGCTGGATCGGACCAGCAACTGGCCGGAACGACTCAAACGGCTGGTCGCACTCAGCCTGGTGCCGATGCTAGCGTGGTGCGTGTGGCAGGGCTATGCATCGGCGGTCAGCGGTGAATTCATGGCCCCACTCGCGTCGCAAGAGGTGCATGGACGGCACTTTTGGCATGCGCCTATGCTGCCCCTGGTTCGATTCGTCAAACGGCGTTTTCTAATCGGTTTTCAAACGCGCGGGATTGCCGTGGAAGCGGCGCAACTGGTGATTGTGTTTTTCCAGGTGCTGCTGCTGATCGGCGCGTGGCGGCGGGGGAAGATTCGCACGGAACTGGTGCTGTTTACGTGTCTAGCAGTGTTCGTCCCTATGCACACGGGGCTGATCAGCACGGCGCGGTATTCGCTGGTCACGGCGCTGCCCTGGATGCCCATTATCTGGCCTAGACCACAACCGTTCGAAAAGTATGAAAAGGGACTCTTGATGGTGTTTGGACTGCTCGGCACGATCTTTACGCTGATCGTGATCTCCTATCTCAACCAGGAATTTAAACTTGGCTGGATTGCTTAGCGGGTAGTGCCCGCGCGTTTACCCCTGCCCCGAAAACGAACATCCCCCCAACCCAGTTGGTTATGCATTATCCACAAATCAGGATGCAGACGGGCGTTGGGCGGTTCACCCCTATCCCCCGGCCCCTTTCTCTACGATAGTGGGGAAAGGGGAGCAACGCGTGCGGGGCAAGCCCACGCCCCTACGCATGGCGGGCATTGAGCGGGGGCGTATCGCATACGCCCCTACAGGCAGGCGTCGGTCTGTGTCTCAAAAGATGAGGATAAGGTATAGCCGCGCGCGGAGAAAGGCAGGGACAGGCGTAAAAAGTGAGTAACTCATTCTAGCGGATGACTTCCCAAGCCAGATGTTCTAATTCCGGCGCGATCAGTTTTTCCCACGCTAAACGGACGGCATCGGGAGAGCCGGGAGTGGAAATCACGACTTTATTATGATAAACGCCTGCGGTCGCGCGGGATAACATGGCGGCGGCACCGACCTGCTGATAACTCAACATACGGAAGAGTTCACCAAAGCCGGGGAGTGTTTTTTCGAGTTTGCGACTCAGGGCGTCGTAGGTACGGTCACGCGGGGAGATACCCGTGCCGCCATTGAACAGGATAAGACGCGCATCCCCCACGACCAACTCATCCAAAATACTCGCGACCTGATCAGCTTCATCCTTGATCAGGCGGTAAGCCGCGACCCGATGACCGACGGCTTCGATCTGCTCGCGCAAGTAGGCATAATTCACATCGGTTTCGGGTGTGCGGGTATCGCTCACGGTCACGATAGCGATAGAAACTGGCCCCTGTTGGGCGGCTGTGGCGCGGTGGTGTTCACTGCTGGACATTGAATCCTCCTAACAAGAATAGCTGCACTCTTATCATAGAGGATTCAAATAAAAAAGGGGAACACCGGATGATGCTCCCCTTGACATTCGGATCAGACTGCACCCGATTATTCCCAATGAATGGGACAATTATTTGCCTGGAAAATCAGATGCTGGTCAGGTAACGTTCGCGTTCCCATTCGGAGACGTGAATACGGTATTCATCCCACTCGGCGCGTTTGGCTGGCTCGTAGGCATTGTAGATGTGTTCGCCCAATGCTTTTTTGACCAGATCATCCTTCGCCAACTCGTTGAGAGCCTCTTCGAGCGTGCCGGGCAACACATCGACACCGCGCGCTTCGCGCTCTTCGGTTGACCAATGGAACACATCATCGGTGACGGGTTCAGGCGGAGTCAAACCACGGGTGATACCATCGAGTCCCGCTTCAAGCATGACCGCAAAGGCCAGATACGGGTTGCAGCTTGGATCGGGGAAACGCAGTTCGACGCGAGTGCCATTTTCACGGCCTGGGGAATAACGCGGAACACGGATCAAAGCTGAACGGTTGCGCTGTGCCCAACAGACATAGACAGGCGCTTCGTAACCCGGGGTGAGACGCTTGTAGCTGTTCACCGTGGGGGCAACCACACCAGCCAATGCACGCGCGTGCGCTAATTGGCCTGCCACGAACTGCTGGGCAACGGTTGAGAGTTTGAAGCACGGGCTATCGCCATCATAGAAGCAGTTCGTGCCGGTGTTGATGTCGGTGAGGCTCTGGTGAACATGCATACCGCTGCCATTGATGCCGAAGACGGGTTTGGGCATGAATGTGGCAAACAAACCGTGTTGGACGGCCACGCCTTTGACCGTGTATTTGAACGTGATCGCATTGTCGGCACTGTGCAGCGCGTTTTCGTATTTGAAGTCCACTTCATGCTGGCCGATGGCGACTTCATGGTGCGCCATTTCAACGTGAATTTTCAGATCCATCAAGGCGTTGGCGATGTCGCTGCGGAGGATCTGCGCTTCATCGTTGGGCGAGAAGTCGAAATAACCGCCGATGTCGTGCGGGACCGGGCCGGTTCCGTTTTGGCGGAAGAGGAAAAATTCGAGTTCAGGACCCGTATTATAGCCGAAGCCCATTTGCGCCGCGTGATCGACGGCTTTCTTCAGGATATAGCGGGGATCACCTTCAAAGGGTGTGCCATCGGGATTGTACACATCACAAATAATCCGTGCGCGCAACCCACTCTGCGCTGCATCACGGGTCCAGGGCAGAATCCGATAGGTAACAGGGTCAGGACGCAGGAACATGTCGGATTCTTGGATGCGAGCAAAACCCTGGATGGAAGAACCGTCAAACCATGTGCCGCGCTCCAACGATTCTTCCAGCAATTCACTCGGAATGGTCACGCTTTTGGTCACGCCAAAAATATCGGTGAATTGCAAGTCAATAAACTTAACACCTTCGTCTTTGGTAATCTTCAGGACTTCGCTCGCCTTGTCAGTCATGCCGAATTTCTCCTTCAGTTGATCTTTCACACCTGCGATTATACGGGACTCATCGCAGCAAACCAGAGCGTTTATTGTATGATTTGACCAACGCTATAAACGAACAGATGCTATTTCTGTGCCATTTGCCCGACGATATTTTAAAAAGTGTGCAACCTGCACAAAATGATTAGGGTAAACTTTCCAGAAAATGGGACAGACTAGCCGCATTGTTCAAGGTGACGCGGGTGGCACTGCGGTCGATGCGCTTGATCAGACCCGTGAGCACATCTTTGGAACCCATTTCGATGAAGGTTTCGGCTCCGTTGGCGCGCATGTATTGGACGGATTCAGTCCAGCGCACGGTTGAAACTAACTGAGCACCCAATTCAGCGCGGATTGCAGCGACCGATTGCAGCGGCGCAGCATGTACATTGCCGATGATGGGCAGGGTTGGATTCTGGAAGGGGGTGCGATCCAAGGCCTGACGGAAATCGGGTGTGATGGATTCCATCAAGGGCGAGTGAGAGGCAACGCTGACGGCCAGCGGCACGACTTTTTTGGCTCCGCGCCCGGTCATGAGCGGCAGCGCGGCTTCGAGAGCGGCAGGATCGCCGGAAATGACAAGCTGACCGTCACAGTTATCGTTGGCTAAAACTAACGGTTTGCCTGTTTGCTGGCTGGCTTCGGCGCAGAGTTCGCGCACCGCAGCGGCATCTAAGCCCAAGACAGCAGCCATCGCGCCGGGGCTGCGGGTGCCTGCTTCTTTCATTAGACGGCCACGTTCACGCACCAACCGCACGCCATCGCTGAAGGGGAGTGCGCCCGCTGCTGTGAGCGCGGTGAGTTCGCCCAAACTGTGTCCGGCTACGAACGCCGGGCGAAGCGCGGAACCGACCGCATTTTCCAGGACGCGGAGCACGGCTAAACTCATGACATAGAGGGCGGGTTGGGTGTTCAGGGTGTCGTTCAAGGCTTCTTCGGGGCCATTGAAGCAGAGATCGCTCAAGGAAAAATCAAGTGCTTCATCCGCTTGATGAAATACATCTGTCGCAACGGGATACTGCTGAACCAGATCGGCTCCCATGCCGACTTCCTGCGATCCCTGGCCGGGAAAAACAAAAGCTACTTTTGACCAGTCCATTTTTCAAAATCCTTTCCTATCGATCATCACAAGGCTGCCCCTAAGGGAAGGAGAGGCAAACCTACAGGATGTGGAGAATTATTTTCTTGGATCTACCCAAGAAATATAAACGCAAAAAGCCGTGCCTAGTTGCGCACGGCTTTAGCATCATTTTTTGCTACGCAGCTTATTCTTTGTCTTCGACAGCCAAAACTTCACGGCCCTTGTAGGTGCCGCAGTTGGGGCAAACTTGATGAGCGGGTTTATATTGATTGCACTCTTCGCACAGCACAAGGTGGCGGAGCGAGAGATGATCATGTGAACGACGCTTATCCCGACGCGTTTTGGACATTTTTCGCTTAGGCAGCGGACCCATAACAATTCTCCTTAATGACCTGTGTGCCTCGGCGACCGCGCCGGACAACGGGCAGAATTATAAAACAGCGCGAGAGGCACTGTCAAGAGTTGCCCCGTTATTCGCTGCCAAGAATATCCTGCTGGTGGGGCTGGACTTCGGCATCGACCAACTCCAACGTGGTCGCTTTGATCTCGGACGTCGCCTGCTGGATAGCTGACAGAATGCGGGCCTGACTCGCTTCGCGCTCTTCGAGAATCTTGGCGATCCCATTGCGGGTCACGGTCAGGTTCCGAATTAACTGGGATTCGAGTTCTTTCAGCACTTCCATGACGTAGGTATCAGCATCGGCGCGCATAACATCGGTTTCCTGGCGCGACTGCTCCAGGATATTGGCGGCGCGGGCCTGCGCGGTTTGGACAATCGCATCACGCGTGACCAATCCTTCGCTGCGTTCGCGGGCCAACTCCACCACGCGGGCGGCTTCTTCGTTGGCCTGGGCGAGCAGGCGATCACGCTGGTTGAGCAACCGCGCCGCTTTTTCGATTTGTTCGGGGATGGAGATGCGCATCTGGTCGATGATCTCCAAGACCCGTTCTTCATCGATCAACGTGAACTTACTAAACGGAACATGACGGCCTTCATCAATGAGGTCTTCCAGCCGATCCACGAGTTGTTGGATATCCATCCATCCCCTCCAAAAATTTCTAATCCCCCAGGCTCACGACATACGACGAACTAGAGCCTTTGGCCCGCAATTCTTCAAAACGCCGCTTCAGGGCTTCCACCACATGCGGTGGTGCCATCGTGGAGACATCACCGCTCAGCGACGCGATTTCACGCACCGTACTAGAACTGATGTGGAGATGCTGCTCGGCGGCAATGAAATTGATAATTTCGATTTCCGGGGCCAAGCGACGATTCGCCAAAGCCATCCGAAATTCCAATTCAAAGTCGGAAAAAACGCGCAAGCCACGAACAATGGTCCCGGCACCGACTTCTTTTGCATAGTCTACAGTCAATTGGTTGTACGTCGCAACTTGCAGGTGCGGCTCATCCTGAAGGGCTTCGCGCAGGAGCGCCACCCGCTCTTCGCCCGAAAACAGATCAACCTTGTTGGGATGGACATAGACGGCGATGATTACTTCGTCAAACAGCCGCACCGCGCGACGCGCGATGTCCAGATGACCGTAGTGAACGGGATTGAAAGATCCAGGATACAACGCCCGGCGAATTGATAACACAGTATTTTTCTCCTATCAGCTCACGTCCGCGCCGCGCGATTCCAACACGATCTGGACGCGCTGGGCCAATATCAAGTGTTCCGGCTGAGACAGGTCGGGATCTTCAGCATACACGGTGCGGGCTTCGCGCTGGGCGAGTTCCACCAAACTCGGTGTGATCCACTCCGCCAAACGGAATTGGCTCCCTCCGCTCTGACGCAAGCCTAACAAGTCGCCCGAACCGCGCATATTCCAGTCGATTTCGGCCAGCTTGAAACCGTCCATCGTTTCCTCAAGGGCCTTGAGGCGCTGCTCGGCTTCGAGATTGTCGGCGGAAGTGGTGAGCAAGCAGTAGGATTTGTATTCGCCGCGTCCCACCCGTCCACGGAACTGATGAAGCTGGGCCAAGCCGAAACGTTCGGCATTTTCGATCAGGATCACCGTAGCGTTGGGCACATCAATGCCCACTTCGATTACGGAAGTGGAAACAAGCACCTGGATTTGGTTGGACGAAAAGGCGGCCATCACTGCCTCTTTTTCGGCGGGTTTCATACGTCCATGCAGAAGGCCGACTTTGTAGCTGGAAAAGACTTCTTTTTGCAACCAGCTAAAGGCATCGACTGCTGCACCGACTTCATCCAGCGCTTCGGATGTTTCGACCAGAGGATAGACGATAAATACCTGCCGCCCTTGAGCCAACTGGGAACGAATAAAACTGTAGGCGCGTTCGCGCTGAACCGGGTCGATGATGCGGGTTTCAATCGGGGCGCGACCCGCAGGCATTTCATCAATGATACTCAGATCGAGGTCGGCATAAACGGTCAGCGCCAAGGTGCGCGGGATCGGCGTGGCGGTCATGACCAGGACGTGCGGATTGGTGCCTTTACCGCGCAAACCAGCGCGCTGTTCCACACCGAAACGGTGCTGCTCGTCGATCACGACCAGCCCTAAGTTCTGGAAGTTGACGCCCTGCTGGATCAGCGCATGGGTGCCAATCACGACCTGAATCCAGCCTTCGGCCAGCCCTCGCAGAATTTCATTGCGCTCGTCGTCGCTGGTGTTGCCGGTCAGCAGGCGAACCTGGATATGCTCGCCACCCGGCGCGCTGCGAAGCAGATTGCCGATGCTGCGGGCATGCTGTTCGGCCAGAATGCTGGTGGGGGCCATCAACGCCGCCTGTTTGCCCTGGCTGGCGGCGATAGCCATCGCGGTTGCCGCCACAACGGTCTTACCTGATCCAACGTCGCCTTGCAGCAGGCGGTTCATGGCGACAGGCTTTGCCATATCGGCGCGAATCTCGGAGATAACGCGCTGCTGGGCGTTGGTCAGCGGGAAGGGGAGTGTGCCAAAAAACTGGTCTAGCCACCAATCCTCAACCCCGATAGGTTGACCGGGGACGATCTGCCATTCGCGGCGGAAGGACAGCATCGCCATTTGGAAGGTGAACAGTTCATCGAAGCCAAGCCGCGCCCGCGCATAATTGAGGGCATCAAACGAATCGGGGAAGTGCATTTGTTCCAGCGCCCACCCCAGCCCGACTAAATCGCTGCGGTCTAACACGCTATCGGGCAGATATTCGGGCACTTTACGGCCCCATTCATCTACTACCTGACGCATCAAACGGCGCATGGTACGGGCCGATAATCCCTTGGTGAGATGATAAACCGGTACAATCCGGCCTGTGTGCAGATTTTCGCGCTCCAGCAGCTCCCATTCGGGATTGGTCATCATCAACTGACCGCGGAAAAGGTCTACTTTTCCGCTGAGGACAAGCTGGCTATCTCGTTTAAACTGGCGCTGCAACCAGGGTTGACCGAAGAAGGTCACTTGTAAACAGTTCGTGCCATCGTCCAGGGTGAGCAAGAGATAGGGCTGGCCGCCTTTGCCCTGTTTACGCACGATTGACTCTACAGCCGCCGCCACCGTCACCACTTCGCCCTGCTGAACCTGGTTGAGCGTTCGCATGCGGGTGTAATCATCGAAACGGCGCGGGAAGGTGTAGATCATTTCTTCGATGGTTTCGATGCCCAGCTTTTGCAGTTTTTCGGCCATGATTTTGCCGACCTTGTGTAACTGGGTGGTCGAAACCCTGAGTTCCTGCATGTGCCGAACCGCATCCGCGAGAGATGGCATTTCCTGGCGAGTCCGGCGCGGCGAGACCGGTGGGACCGCAGGCGTTTCAATGTGTGGGGCAACCGGACGGAATTCTACGCCGAACAGGTCTTCAATATCCTCGGACGTTTCGAGTTCCTCGCCGCTGTCTTCGAATAATTCGTCTTCGTCCGGATCCGGTTTGCGCCGTGATCGCGGCGCAGGTGGAGGGGACGGCGGAGTCCGGGGTGGGGCTGAGGGTCTAGGCGGTGGCGTCTGGGCTGAGGCTGTAGGTGGCGGTGGCGCAGGTGGAAGCGGGGGCGGCGGCGCAGCATCGGGTGATGCAGACGCAAGGGTAGAAGTCGCTACCGTAGGACCGGGAATGCGGCCCATGATCCGGCCCAGCATATGCTTAATGGCGTCGTGCCGGGCTTCAGTCGCTTCGAGCGAGGGATAAGCTTCCAGATAACCGATCAGTTCATCGACCAACTGGTGATGTTCGGGACGTTTGGCCTGCTGATGGGCCTCGCGCTGCCAGTTACCTGCATAGGACTGTAAACCGCCGATCACAGCCGTGTTTTTATAGCCCGTGTCTTGTTCGAGCTTGAGAATTTTGACCAGTGTTTCTAAGGCCGAAGGCATTGTGTTTTATCCTGACTTTTTAACAATCGCAAGTCCTAAACCGTGCGGGCCGACATGAACCCCGATGACCGGCGTCACGTCGGAAAACGGGATTTCAGCGTGTGGATGAATATCAGCTAATGCCGCGGATAACCGCTGGGCACCGTCGGGATAATTTGAATGCATCACCGCCAACCGTTCCAGCGGGGCGGCCTGATGTGCTAATTCAACCAACTTGTCAAAGGAGCGGGTTGAGGTGCGCACGCGTGCCGCTGAGGTCACGTCACCTCGATACATTTGGACCACCGGCTTGATTTTCAGAAAATCGCCTACGATAGCTGAGGCCCAACCGACACGCCCACTACGGCGCAGGTATTCCATGGTATCAAGCGCCGCCCATACCAGAATCCGAGGCTGCATGTTGGTCACAACCTGTTTGATCCTGTCCGGGCTGGCCCCCGCTGCGGCCATCTCAGCGGCGGTCCAAACCTGCCAACCGAGACCCATACTCAACATATGCGAATCGATCAGCGTTACGCGGTCCGGCGCGGTTTGTTCCGCCGCCATGCGAAACGTATTAAAAATGCCGCTCAATTTGTGAGGCGCGGTAATGGCAATCACATGATCGGCCTCAGCGAGCGCCTGGTGCATCACTTCCAGTGCGATTCCAGGAGATGGAGCTGCCGTTGTCGGATGGATGGGCGCATCCACGATACGGGTGTAAAAATCGGTTCGGGTTAGTTGAACTCCATCATCCGCCAAACTTTCTGTTCCAAAATTGATGAAAGTTGGCACGACGCGAATATCATGCCGGCGCACCCAACTGAGAGGCAAGTCGCAGGTGCTGTCCGTCATCACTAAAATTCGAGCCATTAATCCTCATCTTCTTCTTCATCTTCCAGTCCCTCGTAGACTGCAATCCCCATTCCATCTGGACCGATCAACGCTGCAAGACTGGGACCATAAGTCATCATGGGAAAATTCTTAGTGCCAAGTTCGGCAGTCAGGCGATCCTGAAGCTGTCGAGTCTGCTCATTGGCATAGGAGGAGTTCTGCAAAATAATCAACTGCTCGACGGACGCAAACTCCATAATAAATTCTACTAACTTATCCACCGCCTGAGTCTGCGTACGCACTTTTTCCATGGGGATCAGTTCCCCTTCTTCAATGGTCAGGAAAGGCTTGATGCTCAACATCCCGCCCAAAATAGACTGAGCTTCGCTGAGGAGGCCATTGTGTCGTAAGTAATCCAAGGTTTCGACGTAAAACACGGTGTAGATGCGGGGTAACATCCCCCGAACTTCACGGACAATTTCATCGAGATCCGCGCCATCGTCGGCCATACGAGCGGCGTTTTCAACCAACATCGCCAGCCCAGCAGAAATCGTCAGCGTATCGACGGTCGCAATTTCGCAGCGCCCTAAGAGCGCCTTGGAAGCAGTGCGGGCATGATCCCAAACCTGATTGATGATTTGCCGAGAGGGATGCAGCGACAAAATCTGGTCAGTCTGGCGGTTCAGTTTGCTATATATTGCAGCGAACTGCTCGACCGAAGGCGGCAGTACCTTGGCAGGCGGACTGCCATGACTTGCCAACCGCAAAAAAGATTCTGCATCCAGGTTGACGCCTTCTTGAAAGGTCTGCGTGCCGATTTGGATGGTCAGCGGCACGACCTGAATATCATAACGTTCGATCAGTTCTGGATGGAGAAAGTGGGCAGAGCTATCGGTAACGATCCGTACTTTACTCAAAAGGGCATCCTCCACTGTGCGCCCATACTCACTCTGCGCTCAAAATGTAGTGGTAATGAGGCTGCCCCCCATAAACCAGCTCAAATTCCTGGCTGTCGTAAGCCGCCTGTAAATCGGCAACCAATTCACGCGCATCACTTTCCTGGATGCCATCACCGGAATACAGGGTGATCAGTTCGCGCTCGGTGACGCGCATTTTTTCCAGAAGATCGATCATGACACGGTTCAGATTGTTGCCCGCAACGGCCAGGGTGCCGTCGACCAAGCCGATGATCTGGCCCTGTTCCACATTCACACCATTGAGTTCAACACTCCGCGTGGCCGTGGTGATTTCCCCGGTCACGATGTCGTCCTTGGCTTCCTGCATGGACTCGGCTACTTCGTCAAGGCTGCCTTGCGGATCGTAGGGCAGCATCGCACTGATCCCCTGGGGCATGCTCCGGGTGGGGATGACGACGACCTGTTTGCCGGTTGCCAGCCGAGCAGCCTGCTCGGCACCGAGAATAATGTTTTTGTTATTGGGCAGAATGATCACATGGCGGCTGGGGCAGCGCATGATTGCATCATAGATTTCCTGGGTGCTCGGATTATTGGTCTGACCACCGCTCACAAGCTGCGTTACACCAAGCTGCGTAAACACACGGGCCAGCCCTTCACCTGACGCGACGGCGACCACACTAATATCATCTTCGCCTATCTCAGGGGAATAAGCCGTATTGGGCGGTTGTGATTCGGGATGTCCAGTGCGTTCGGCAAGATAACCCTGATATTGTTCCTGCATGTTTTCCACGACAATATCGGAAATCGGTCCTAAACTGATCGCATAGCTGATCGGGATGCCGGGATCGTGGACATGAACATGCACTTTGACCGCTTCTTCGTCGCCCACAACCAGGGTGGACCAACCCATCGCGTCAATGGCGGAGCGGATCACATTCACATTGAGGTTCTCGCCCTTGATGATAAACTGCACATCGTAGCCGTAACCGAGTTCATCTTCAGGCGCGAGCGCCGCTGCCAGGTCTTCGATCTGCTCGGTGGCAACTTTAGCCGCTTCGATAGCCTCGCCCCGGATGTAGCGCAGCATGCCTTCCAGAATATAGGTTAAGCCACTGCCGCCAGAGTCAACTACCCCGGCTTTTTGTAAGATGGGCAGCATCTGTGGGGTGCGAGACAGGGCATCCTTGGCACGCCAGAGCACCCGATCCAGGATTTCAAGTGAGTCCTGGGTGTAGGTATAGGCGGCTTCGGCTTCTTCGGCGGCTTCCCGCGCAACAGTGAGAATGGTGCCTTCGACAGGCTTGATCACACCGCGATAGGCGGTATCGGCGGCGGAACGCAAACCTTTGACAAGGAGTTCGGGCGTGAGCACCGGTTGATCACGCAGGGCATTGGCAAAACCCTGCCATAACTGGGACAGAATTGTGCCTGAGTTGCCGCGCGATCCCATCATCGCGCCGTGCGCAATGCGTGCGACGACCTTACCCACATGATCGCTGTCAAAGTCTGATATTTCTTTGATGGCATTGCGCATGGTCATCAACATATTGGTGCCCGTGTCGCCATCGGGCACCGGAAAGACATTGAGTTGGTTGACCAACGCATGATGTTGGTCCAGCCAGTCGCGTCCAGCCTGCGCCAGCTCTTTGAAGACGCGACCGTCACATTGTTCAGCCGGGAGAATTTGATCTGCCATGAGGTTGCTCACTTCGTGCGGCTGACACGGAGGCCCTGAACGTGGACGTTCACCTGGCCGACCGGGAGGCCGATACTCTGCTCAATGGTATAACGCACGCTGTTGATCAGGCTATTGGCAACTGAAGCGATGCGTGTACCGTATTCGATGATGACATACACGTCAATGATGATTTGCGATCCGTCCTGTTTAACCTGAATGCCCCGATTGGGATCGCGGGTGAGACTGGCGGCTATATCACTGGCGAAATTGGGTGAAGCCATACCCACCACACCGTAGGTCTGTAACACGGCGTGGCTGGCAAGTGTCGCAATAGCGGTTGGCGCTATTTCAATTGTGCCGCGTGGCGTTTCGTTTGTGGTCATCCGTTCGTGCCCTCAAGATTTGCTGCTCAATTTTATCCACCATTCGGCTGAACACCAAGAATGCCGTCGCAGCGGCAGCATGGCGAAACGGCCCTTGCATAACCCACCGCTCTATGGTAGCATGACGGACGCTGATTTGAACAGAGTGAGGTACTCGCATGGCAAAGTGTGAAGTTTGTGGTAAATCTCCCCAATTCGGGCACAATGTGAGCCATTCTAACCGCCGGACCAACCGCCAGTTCCATCCCAATATTCAGCGCGTCAAACTGATGGAGAATGGCCGTTTGGTAAGCAAGTACGTGTGCGCCAAGTGCCTTCGCACGCTGAGCAAGTAATTTGGCCTAACACAAAAGAGCCAGCCTAGAGCTGGCTTTTGTTTTCATATACGCAATGCTGCCGCCTGACGCAGCGCCTGAACTGCCGCCGGTATGCCCGCAGATGCCCCAAAAATCGCCGTGCCCGCCACTAACACATTAGCACCACTGGCGACGACCTGTGGGGCCGTATGAGCCTCAATGCCACCATCCACTTCAATATCGATAACCCGTCCCATTTGACTGCTCATTTCGCGTAACTCGCGGATTTTGGGAAGCATTTCGGGGATAAATGACTGCCCGCCATAACCCGGATTGACGGTCATCAGCAGCACCATATCGACAAAGGGAAGAATTTCCTTGACCATCATAATGGGGGTATGCGGATTCAGCACGACAGATGGGCGCACACCGACTTCTCGAATTTGCTGAACAGTGCGATGCAGATGGGCACAGGTTTCCACATGGACTGATATGAGGCTGGCTCCGGCGTCGGCAAAGGCCGGAATATGGCGTTCTGGCTCGACAATCATCAGATGGACATCCAGCGGGAGTTTGGTCACCCGGCGCGCGGCGGCAACGACCATTGGCCCCATCGTAATGTTGGGCACAAACTGACCATCCATTACATCGATATGAATATAATCCGCTCCGGCGGCCTCGGCAGCGGCAATCTGCTCCCCGAGGCGGGTAAAATCTGCCGCCAGAATTGACGGGGCGATTTTTAGATTCACAGCTTACTCCTTTTCAGGGGATGCGTGTCAACGATTTTTCATCCGTTTTTCAACCAGTTTCTTAAAGGGATCATGACCCGGCTTGATCAGCACTTCACGCGAACGCCCACCCGCTTTGGAAGCGCCGATGATGCCTAATTCCTGCATCAGGTCCATGATACGGGCGGCGCGGGGATAACCAAGGCCCAAACGACGTTGAATGAGCGAGGCGGACGCTTCGCCTTCGGCAATCACCAACGCAATCGCATCTTCGAGCATGGGGTCGGTTTCGGCCAGAACTTCACGCCGGGTCAGGCCGCGCTCCCAGGGGGCAACGCCGGGTTCTTCCATCAGATCGGCTGCGATCTCTGTGGCATGCCAACTGCGC
>DATAMF010000586.1:0-7301 GCA_036260665.1 Aggregatilineaceae bacterium
TCTGGTTGGGTTCAGCCTCGACGGTGAGCGCTTCCCCATTTAATAAGAAACTAATTTTCACAGCTTCACTCCTCAATCGTAATCTTGCCAATAAATAGACGATCTTGGTCCGCCCCGACGCCCGCTTCGAGATCAAAGGGCGATCCAGACACGGTATAGCGTGTTTTGCTGCGCGCATCATACAGGCCGATGGCTACCGTATAGGTTCCCGGCGGCACGTTGGATAAATCCAGGGTGTATGAGTCGTGCAGGATGCCCGGCAGCCAGTTGCCCGGTGGTAAAACGCCCCCCATCGGACGTTGATCAAGCTGGGCGATGGGTTTTACATGTATATCATTATACAAATGAATGAACACAATGCCGTCACCAGTTTCGGGCGCTGCGCCCTGCCACGTGAGATCGACCCGGAGTTGATGGTCCGCTAAAGTGACATCGTGATCCAACAACTGGACGGACGAGTCAAAGGTGGCAAGCGGCGTTTCGCTCGACAAGACTGGCTCAAACTGCCCCTGATAGGCCCAGTGATAATAGGGAATATACGCATCGGTGCCAGGATCCACAATGTCCGGCTCAATGCGGACTCGCGTCGTCGGGCCGACCTGATCAGCGGGAATGAAACTTACCACTTCGGTCCAAAAGCCCGGTACGGCAGGCTGGACGCGCTGCGCCACCAGCCGATCATTCACGTAAATTTTCAGCGGGACGCTCGTCCGGCCATGCACCCGCGTGACGAGCAGTAAATCTTCGCCGGAAATGGTATGCAGCGTGAATTCTTCGCCGCCCGTCAGAATCCGGCCCCCGTCGGTGGCGCGGCAGGCCTCGCCCTCTAACCCACAGCCCAGCGTGAGATGATTATACACTTCGGTGACAAAGCCCGGTGTCGCGTCGCCAAACCACCACTTGTAATCGTGCTGGGCTTCGCTTTCGAGATGCGCCACGTCGATTGCATCAACCAGTTCCAGCCCATTCACATCATCAAGCGTGGTCTGCTGCGCGATCTGCTCCTCGGCGTGGGTGGTAGACCAGTCCGCACGGTAGACGGCCTGATAGGGGGTGGCGGATGCGACATTATGCGGCGGCAGTCCCACCGGGAATTCGGCCAAAACTTCTCCGAACACGCCCGCGTTGAGCAGATACCCTAACCCCTGCACATCAGGGTAAATCGCAAAATAAGCGGGGCGATACTCGCTGTGGGCCATCGTTTCGTAGATCGCGCCCGGTCCCTGCCGCCATGCTACGGATGGTCCCGGCGTGGTTAAGCCGACCACATCATACAGCGCGCGATTCCCAAAATATCGCACTAATCCCACATCATGCACACCGATTCGCACATTTTCCGGCAAATTATCCCGCACCCAGCGCGCCATTGGCACCTGTTGATCGCGCACAACAGTTACATTTTCCAGGTAGTTACGCGCAAAAGTGATCGTGGTGAAAAACGAGGGCAGCAGGATCAGGGTGGGTACAATCCAGCGCGGCCAGCGTAATTTCATGCGCTGCTCGATCAGATCACCGAGTGCGGCGGAAGTCCAGGCGGCTGCCGGAAAAAACAGCGCCATGATCGGCAGTTGGTAACGCTTAAACTGCCAGAACGCGGTATCGAGCGTCGCTACGGCGGCGCTGAGAACGATAATCCAGGCGAGAATCAGCACGGCGGGATTCAGGCGGCGTTTGCGCCATGCCCACCACGTCCCAATGAGCAGCCCCGCCAGCGCGACTTCGGACAGCAGCGAGGACGTATACACACCGAAATCGGGACTGCCGCCCACCAAAAATTCGCGCCACATGCGCCCCCAGAACTCGAACACATCCTGGATGCGCTCAAAGACGGGCGCGCCCGTGTTGTACAGGTGGGATTTCGCCTGCATGCCGGATGATGTGGTGCTGCCTGTCGTGGCGAGGTTGATGATCGGCTGGATCAGCGCGGCGAAAAATGGGAGCAGATACCAGCCCACGCGCTGGAGTCCCTGCGGCCAATCAGCAGGCACCGCGCGGCGCATGATGAGCAGCAGAATGACCAGCCCGGCGAGCAGGTTTCCCTCTGGCCGGATCAGCGTCATCAGCACCGAGGCAGCAATAATCGTGCGGAACTGGTTGCGCTGGTAGGCATGCAACGTGAGCAGCACGCTCAGCACAAACAGCGCGGTTTCCATCCCGCTGAGGGATGCCCAGATAAACGGGCCGGAGAGGGCGAACGCCAGCGCCAACACCAGCGCGTAACCGTGACGCGGCTTTGGTTCGTCGTCAAGCGGGCTGTTTTGCGCAATGAGATAAACCAGCCATGTGGACGCAAAGAAGCAGGTCACGCCGATAGCCAGCGCCCAATAGGCCAGTGACCAGTTGGTGAACCCGACCCAATAGCCCACCGCCAGCAGCGGCGGATATAACAGGCTGGTGCCGCCCGATGTGACCGGATCGCCGGAGTTGTACACCATCGGCTCGCCCTGGGCGAACTGGCGAGCATATTGAAAGTGAATATAGGTGTCGTCCAGCGGCATCAGCAGGGGATCATCGCTGGCGGACAGGCTCATCGCCAGATAAACCAATACGACACTTCCCACCGTGAGCACCAGAATGATCCAGGCGCGGAACTGCTGGTGGTTCGCTTGTTTGGCGGCTTGCACACGCGAGGCGGATTTTTTCATGCCGGTCAGGGGTAGACTTGCCAGCCTACATCATCAAGACTCATTTGGGCGATCTGATCCTGGGGAATCTCGGCCAGTGTCGCCGTTGCTTCAACGGCTACCGTACCATCCGCCAGCACAATTTGCCCGCTGGCTGTGACCAGACGCCCGCGATCATTTTCAATGCGCCCCCGTGCGACAAATTCCTGGTTGAGCGGCACCGAACGGCGGTAGCGAATCTCCATTTTGGCGGTGAACATAAAACGCGCCTGATTAATGTCGTCGTTGGCGTCGCCATTGGACAGCACCGCACGGCCCATCGTCTCATCGAGGATGGTCGATAAAATGCCGCCATGCGCAATACCGGGATAGCTCTGGTACGTTTCATCCAGCGTAATGCGCGCCATCACCTGCCCCGGTCCATCATCGAAAAATCGGATGTGCAGCCCGCATGTATTCTGCACGCCGCACACAAAACACCATTTGGAACTCGGCTGTTGTGAAGAATCGGTCATACTTCCCTGCCCATGCAAGAATCAAGGGCAGGTTTGTCTGACCCGCCCTTGAGCCAAAAACTATGCATTATAGCCGCTGGCGAAGGTATCGATCATCAGGCGCACATCGTCGCCCAACGGATACAACACCGGACACGTGCAGCCCGCCGCCACATATTCGCGCACTTTGGCGCGCACTTCGTCGGGGGTACCGGATGCGGTAATCAACTGGACCACTTCATCGGGGACCAGTTCCATCGCGCGTTCGATCTGTTCTTCCGTCGCGGGCCAGGTCAGCACCTGATGAATCTCATCCAACAGTTCACTGCTTACGCCGCTGGCTTTCATGATATGGGGCTGCTGGCCGAGGTACTGCGTGACCAGCTTACGTGCCCCATTGAGGGCGCGTTTGCGGTCATGATCCACCGAGCAGACCACCAACTGCGGGCGATCAATGTCGTCCAGTGTGCGGCCCGAAAGTTTGGCACCCTTGTCGAGCTGCTCCAATGCCTGCGCATTATACGCCGGAGATACGAGGTAGTTCAGCAGCGCGCCATCGGCAATTTCGCCCGCCAACGCCATCATCTGCATGCCCGTCGCGCCGATATAAATCGGAACGTGGCGCGGTTCGCGCCGCCCATGCACGATGTCCAGTTCGATCCCGGTGACATGCACGAACTCGCCGTGATAAGTAACATTTTTCATCGCCAGCAGATCGCGGACCACCGTCACATGTTCGCGCATGGCGAGCAGGGGCTTTTTGCGTTCGATGCCGACATTCTGCGCCAGCGGATCCCACCACGCGCCAATCCCAAGCATCATCCGGCTGGGGGCCAGATCATCGAGTGTGAGAAAGGTTGCAGCGGTGAGGGCAACATTACGCGTCCAATTGTTGATGACGCCAGAGCCAATTTTGATGCGTTTCGTGGTCGCGCCATAGGCGGCCATTGGCACAATCGCATCCCGTACCAGGCGGCTTTCGGCCTGCCAGACCGCCTCAAACCCGCGATGTTCGGCATATTGTACGTATTCAATCGCCTCATCCAGGGGATGAGCATCCTGTAAATATATCGCTACTCGGTCAGCCATTAATTGATCCTCCCAAAATTAAAGATTTTCAAGAAGAGCAGGTTTTAACCTGCCCTTCGTTATTTAAATCCAGATTTTACCACTGTTCATGGGGTAAGCGTGGACTCACGCGTGACAGGCCATTCCTCCAGCGCCTCGATCATAGGCTCTTCCAGTAACTTTGCCAATTCAGCATACTCAATGAGATCGGTAGGGGTATCAATATCCAGTGACACCCGCGCGGAGCGATAGAGCGACACATTGGCATTGTTTTGCTGGGCCAGTTGTTGGTGGGTGGCAAAGCTCGCATGCCCAAAGGAATACGGAATCAATCCTGGTGGATGCACCAGCAGCATATTGGTACCGTGTTCGTGCCGGTCCGGGGCGATCACCACTGAATTATGATATTGGCCGAGGTTCAACATGGCCGCGATATCATCCTCATGCAACAGGGGAATATCCGCCGGAACCACGAGGGTCGCTTCGGCACCCCACATCCGGCTGACCTGCGTCGCACGGTACAAGGCCGAATTCAATTCAGGATTACCACTTTCCTGCACAGTTTGAGCGCCCATATCCCGCGCCATGGACAGCGCTTTCGTATCCCGACTCACCACTAACACACCCTGAATATTGGACTGAGCGACTAACAACTTTACAGTACGTACAAACAAAGCCGATGCCAGCCGTTCGCGCTGATCCGGCAGCAGATCGGTAGCTAGACGACTTTTCGCGCGATTGAACGGTTTGACCGGGACAATTGCCCAGATATTCATGATTTCCTACTCCCTACCCAACGAAGTACTTCTTCCGCCAAACGAACCTTATCATCCTCCGATTTCATGACTGTTTCCGTCACCAAGATGGGGATTTTACTGCCAACCGCCTGTTCCTGATCCAGCTTATCAATCACCAATCCGTCTAACAATCCCTCATAATAGTCAATTAAACCCGTGGCCGATATATCCAGTTTCAGTTCACGCATCAGCTTTTCGGCGGGGCCTTTGAGCGCCTTGCCACCCACGAAGGGACTCACAGCCACACAGACCCCGTGTCGCTCAACCAGCGCTTCCCTCACGCCGGGAACGGCTAACAGTGGCGCAATCGAGAGTACCGGGTTCGACGGGCAGAACACGATCACATCTGCTTCCCGAATGGCTGTTACAACTTTGGTCGTTGCCTGCGCCTCAACCATGCCATAAAACCACACGTTTAAGGCAGTGGGCTGCCATTGATAACGGACAAAATATTCCTGAAAAGGTAGCGTGCCATATTCCTGTGTATCCACCATCGTGCGCAGCGGGTCATCCGTGACCGGCAGCAGTGTGCAATGCACCCCCAGCCGTTCCAGCAACCGTGCGGTGACGGTAGTCAGCGAATGCCCCTGTTTTAACCACTGCGTGCGGAGAATATGCGTGGCGAAATCTCGATCTCCGAGATTGAACCACACCTCTTCCCCGTAATGGCGCAGCATCTCCACCGTCTGCCACGTCTCATCAGTGATCCCCCAACCCGCAGCAGGATTGGCGAGGCCAGCGAGTGTATACATCACGGTATCGAGGTCCGGGGAGATATGCAGGCCAAACAGATCGAGATCATCGGCCACATTGCCGATAATCGTGAAGTGTTCGGGTGATAAACTCTTGGAGAGGCCATAAACCAGCTTGGCCCCACCTACTCCGCCAGCAAATGCGACAACCTTGGCATCTAATACCATAACGTTTTCGTTTCGACCAAGTCTCTTTCCGAAACTCGCTCTTGAGCCGGGTAGCCCAGGGTGATAAGCGCCTGTGCCTCCCAGTCCGCTGGTAGATCGAGTTCAGCGCGGACGACATCGGGACAAAATAGCGGCGCACACATCCAACAGGCTCCTAGCCCCTCTGCGTGCGCAGCCAGTATTAGATTCTGCGCGGCTAATGCCACACTTTGTATCGCTAAAATACGTTCCCCTTGTTGGCGAACCAGACTCGAATGCTGGTCCATCTGGGTCATGCTCAAAAACAGCAAAATAAGGGCAGGAGCCTGGCTGATCCGTTGGTATGACCGCGTAAGCTGCTGTTCAACAGCTTCAGCCGCTAACCCCTCTGCTTCTAAATCCGTCCTAAACGGTTGTCCCATTGCCTGCGCCAGACTTGCTCGCCGTTCAGGATCAACGATCACCGCAAAACGCCAAGGCTGCCGGTTGTGTGCTGACGGTGCCCAAATCGCCGCATCAAGCAAACGGCGGATGCTGTCATCCGGCACCGAACGGTCCTGATAACGCCGAATCGAGCGCCTACTTTGCATTATAGCAAATAGCTCTTCAGCGTTCATGACGATGGGCTGACCCTTTCCTGAAAAATTAACGAAAAAGATCAAACTCAGCAGATCGTATCAAATCTGCGGCCTGACCGTCACCTTCAGGAAGTTGCAGGCCGCGCACCAGAATCACCGGGCGGCTTTCGGCTGCCTGCCCGCTGAGCAAACCCGCCGCAGCCGCGATTTCGTCACCTAACCCGGTGATGGTGACACGCAGCACACGCCCAAACAGGTCTTTCAGGCCGCGCATATCCCACGTCGCCGGGAAGCCCGCCAGCCCAATCGCAAAGCCCACCGTGCCAACGCGGAAAGGCCGCCCATGGGAATCGCTGATCACGATACCCGGATACACGCCCGTTAATTGTCCAAAGGTTTCTCGAAGCTGCTGCGCGGAACGATCCGGGTTTTCGGGCAGGAGCAGCACCCACTCTTCGCCTTCCTTCCCGACATTCGAATGATCGATCCCGGCGTTCGCCAGCGTAAAACCGAGTTTGTGGCGCACGATCAGCACTTCACCGCGCGTGCGGGCAATTTCGGACGACTCGCTCAGGATCAATTCCACTAGGCGTGGGTCTTTGTTCGTTGTCTTTCCGACTTCAACCGCGCGCGCTGACGGTGTGACGGTTCGCAAATCGACAAAGCGTCCTTCGGACTTGGACACCAGCTTGGATGTGATCACCAGCACATCACCGGGTTCCAGCCGCAGGGAATCTTGCTCCAGGCTTGAGATGATGAGCCGGGCGAGGTCATCACCCGGCTGAATATACGGTATCCCCGACAAAGCTGTCAGAGTTAATTGTCTTCGTTCGCTCACGCT
>DATAMF010000588.1:0-1566 GCA_036260665.1 Aggregatilineaceae bacterium
CGGGATCGCAGAAAATATTAAATTCGGTGGTCACATTGCGTGTATTTCCAAAAGCCGTAATCGTGCCGCCCATAAACGTAAACTGCTTGATTTTGGCCGGAAAAGAGGGATCAAGTTTGCAGGCCAGAGCAATATTCGTCAGCGGCCCCAGCGCCACCAGGGTCAGTTGGCGCGGCGCTTCATTCGCCATCCGAATCAGCGCAAAAGCCGCGTGTTCGGCTTCGAGGTGGCGTTTCGTCGGGCGGCGCTGTTTATAATCCCCCAACCCGTCCGATCCATGAATGCTCTCCTCCGCTTCCCAATACCCCGGCACCAGCGGCTGGTCCGCCCCCTGATACACCGGCACATCCTGCCCCACCAGATCAAGCAGCGTAAATATATTACGGTTGACCTTTTCGACATGAACATTCCCGGTGACTGTTGTAATGGCCTCTACGGTCACATGCGGCTGTGCAAAGGCCATTAAGATCGCCTGGGAGTCATCCACACCAGCATCAGTATCAATGATTAAACGCACAGCAATTTCCCTTTCACAGACCATCTAAAATGCTGGCAATATAACACTTTCACCTCAGAAAGAGCAAACTAAATAGTTTACAAGTTTTATTCTTACCCAATCCCTAGTTCTGCTCTCAATAATAACCTCTCAATAGATGAAAAAAGTAATTATTCTGGATATATGATTAGCCTAATCCCCCTAATGAGCACCTGCAAGATTGCTTGACTTGCTAGGGCTGTCACGCTATAGTACGTGATAAGTTTTTGAAAACTGTTTCCCAATTTTCAAGGAGATGAAGGTATGTCTCGTTCCAAGTTAATGATCTTAGCCGTGACACTGATGCTGGTCTTTGGATTCGTGTTCGGCACGGCTCCTAAAACCACCACCGCCCAGGATGAACCGCTCCGTATCACGTTGGTAATCAATGGTGTATTGGGTGACAAATCCTTCTTTGACTCCGCACAGCGCGGTATGGATCGCCTCCTCGATGAGGGCTATAACGTTGAAGTTAAAACCATCGAACTCGGTATTGACCCCGCTGGCTGGGAAAGTGGTCTGGCCGACGCAATGGCCGACACTGAAAACTATGACCTGCTGATCGTCGGCACCTACCAGATGGGTGAATTCCTCGGCGCACGCGTCCATCTCTATCCTGACAAGTTCTTCATTATGTATGATGCCGCCGTCCCCTACGAAAATGCTGAAATCTGCGTTGATGGCTGCACCAATGTCTACACCGTCCAATATCTCCAGAACGAAGGCTCATTCTTGGCGGGTGTTTATGCCGCCGCTATGACCCAGAGCGATCTGGAAGGTATGAATGAAGATGCCATCCTCGGTGCAGTGGGTGGTCAGGACATCCCCGTGATCAATGATTTCATCGTTGGTTACAAGCAGGGCGCCTGCCTTGTGAATCCCGACAGCGAAGTCCTGATCCAGTACGCCGGTAGTTGGAATGACCCCGCCAAGGGTAAAGAAATTGCCCTCGCCATGTACGAGCAAAAAGCCGACGTCGTGTTCCAGATCGCGGGCGGCACCGGCTCCGGTGTCTTCGAAGCCGCGCAGGA
>DATAMF010000591.1:0-3068 GCA_036260665.1 Aggregatilineaceae bacterium
TTTTATGCTGATCTATCTGCTGCTGGATGATCCCGCTGCGGCGATGTCTTACGGGCGTGTTTGGCTGCTGGCTGCGGTAGTGGGGGTGGTGGGAATCAGCCTGATCCGCGTGTATGGGCTGGCGGTGTATCCGACGATGCACAGCGCCGATGAACCCTGGGTGCTGAGTCATGGGGTCAGCGTGGCGGAAACCAGCAAACTGACGGACCCGATGATTCCCGAACGCGATATTCCGCTCAATTATTTCGCGTATGCGCTGGGCGCGTGGCTGCGCGTCGTGGGGATTGGCTTGTGGGAAGCGCGGCTGTTCACTTTTTTGCTGACTTTCGTCGTGATCACGTTAACCGGGTTGGCGGCGGGCAATCTGTATGGACGGAGAACGGCGCTGCTGACTGCCGCGTTTTTGGTATGCAGCGCTACGCTGATGAGTGCGGCGCGCATCCGGCATGATATTGGGCTGGCGGTTATGCTGGCGGCGTCTCTGTGGGTGTATAGTTTGGCGCTACGGCGTGAACAGCGCGGGCTGCATCTGCTGGCGGGACTGTTGATGGGGTGGGGAATGTTCGCGCACTATAACGCGACGGGGTTGGGCGTGGCGGCAGCAGCCAGCCTGTATGGACCACGTTATATGGCCGGGTTGAAGCAAGATAAACGCTGGCCGGAAGCGGGTTTGTGGCTGTATGGGTTGGGCGGGCTGATCGGCGCGGGAACGGTGATGCTGACGCAAATGCTGCCGTACCTGGATACATTCTTCAAGAATAATTCGCCGGAGCCGGTCAGTTTGGAAAAATACCTGGACACCTTTTTTGAGTATCTGACCTTGGCGCGGCAGTCGTCGCAGTTGGAAGTGCTGCTGATCTCGGCGGGTGCAGCGGCGGCCATGTGGCGGCAGCGAGTGGAAGACTGGACGATTGCCAGCATGCTGGTGTTGGGACCGCTGGCCTTGACCGTGATCGCGCCAAACGCCAATCCGCTGTATATCGTGCCGCTGACGCCGTTTTATGGATTGGCGTTTGGAAGCATGATCGGGGAAGGGTGGAGGCAAAACCAGACGACCCAGACGCTCAGGCGCGGTCCGGCAGCAGCGGCGATACTCATTCTGGCGGCGAATTTGGGACTGACGCTGCGGCCACCACTGGATTATGTGCGGCAGCGCGGCGCGATGCGACCTGATGCGCCAGCGCCTGCCCAATGGATATTGGATCATGTCGATCAGGATGCAACGTTGGCGGGCGAACATTATTACTATTTGTGGCTAACGGATTACGACTATATTTCGCCAATGGTCGCACGGGTTGATCTGCAAGGCAGCTTAGCGAACTCTAGCAGCGAGGCGGAACTGTGGGACGCGCTGCACCCGGATTATTTTATTATCGATGGCGGGCGAACCTCGTACCCGATTTTGCGCGACCTGATCCAATCCGGGTATCTGGACGCGCGCGGGTACGAGGTGGTGATGCGGTCGGGGGCGGTGACGATCTATGGCAAGGTGTCACCGGAATGAATTAATCGTAATAAGCGGGCGCTTTTTTCAGCGTTTGCCACTGCTGACCATCATGGCTGAAAATCGCTAAGGCGATATGTTCACGCTCGACCAACGCCAGAAGTTTGTGCGTGCTGGCGCGCGTTTGTTCGGCGTTGTCGTGCATCGGCCACGCGGGCGCATCGGGCGTGAACAGACGCTGGAACATCACCGCGTCCGAGGCGAGCAGCACGGATCCGGTGTGCGGCAGGCGCACTAAAATGGATTGGTGGCCGGGCGTGTGGCCGCTGGTTTTGATCAGCGTCAGACCGGGAAGCAGCTCGGTGTCACCATCGACCAGGCGATAATGGAGCGCGGGGTGATCCCAAACGGCGCGCGTAGCGGCAAAACGGGAATGTCCACTGAACGCGGCTTCGTATTCTTCGCGCTGGACGATCAGTTCGGTGTGCGCAAAAGCGGCGTGATGACCAATATGATCGATGTCCAGATGCGTACAAATGACAATGTCAATGTCGGCGGGCGATAAACCAAGCTGCTGCAACTGATCGATAACATTGGTTTCCCCGGTTGTACCCGGCTGGTCCGCGTGATCGGCGGGAAGACCGCTGTCGATGAGAATGTTCTGACCGTCATCGGTCTGAACCAGATAACAGCCCAACACCATATCCAGAGTGCCGTTGGGCAAGGGGATTTGGGCGGTTCCCAATTGTAAAAGATAAAGGCGCGAAGGTGCGCTAATCATGGTTCCATCCTTGTTTAGATCAACAGAAGGACGATAAAAGGGCAAAAATGAACGTGCTTAAGGTTCCACTTGGACCACTGAAAACGAACTGCTACATCGTTGGGGATGGGCATGATTGTATCGTGATTGATCCGGCTGACAATGCGAAATTTATTGTGCAAACGGCGACCGACGCGGGTTGGACGATCCGCGAGATTCTGGCGACGCATGGACATTTTGATCATATTATGGCGGTGGCAGACCTCAAAGCCTTAACGGGCGCGCGCTTCCGGTGTCATGCGCTGGAAGCCGGTATGGTCAGGACGATGCCGGATACGGTTGCTCGGTTGATAGGGTTGAAAGCGCCGCAGCCGGCGGAACCAGATGGATTTGTGGAAGAGGGCGAACAGATCTGCGTGGGAGAGATCACACTGGAAGTTCTGTTTACGCCGGGACATTCGGCAGGGCATGTGAGTTATGTGGAGCGGGCGCAAAAACTGCTGTTCGATGGCGATGTGCTGTTTATGAACACCGTGGGACGGACGGATTTGCCGGGGATGAGCCATGCGGTGTTGATGGAGTCGATTATGGCGAAACTGATGCCGCTGGATGACGAGGTGATTGTGCTGCCGGGTCACGGGCATAATACGACGATTGGGGATGAGCGGCGGAAGAATCCGTATATTCAGGAATATCAGAAAAGTCGTTAGTTGTTCGCGATTAGTTATTAGCGAAACGATTACCGAAGGAATGAAGGGAGCGCCACCCCGTCCCCCCTTGACGACGTCTCACGGGAGAGTTTGTCGAACTTCCGAATGATCCCCCCCCCCCCCCGCTTTTGGCGTTTTGAACCTGAGAAGTTCT
>DATAMF010000594.1:0-4990 GCA_036260665.1 Aggregatilineaceae bacterium
CCCTGCCCTTTCTAAATGGGGGTACTGATGCATCAGTTTAGACAGTGGATCGTGGGGTTGGGAATCGCAGCGCTGCTGCTGAGCGGCTGCGGCGACGATGAAAAAGACGAGGAGCAAACAAAACCGCTCGACGTATCCAAACTCAACGTAATTTCGATCCAGGAACTTGACATGCTCGCGGGACCAGGCCGAACGAGTGCCTACCTTGCCCCAGACGGCGAATCCTTCGCCTACGTTGATGGCACGGCGCTCTGTCTCTACACCATCTCGGGTGAGCAGCAGCGCTGCATTGACCTGGAAGAACCCAATCTGCACCTCGACAATGAACTAACCTTCTGGTCGCCGGACAGCCGCCATCTGATCCTTGCCACCGACTTCTTACGCCAATATCGTGATCCCGATATCTGGGTGGCGGATATGCGGATGGGCACCCTCACCAATCTCACCGATGACAACTTCGAGGGAAGTCTCCTGCTGAACGATGAGGAAGTAGAGCCGGGCTTCATTGATCTGGGTGCGCGCTTCATCAATGAGGGCCAGCGGCTGGTTTTTGTGCGTTATCCCTATAACCGCGAACAGTCTCAGACCGCGACGATTATGAGCATGAAGGTAGACGGCAGTGATCTGAAAGAGATCGGTAAAATCCAGACCGATCAACGCTATTCGATCTTCGCGCTAGACCAGTCACCAGCGCGTAAGCAGTGGGCCTACAACTACTTTCCGGGTGATCTGGACGATCCGAACATAGGCACGTGGGTGACGGATGCCCAATTCGAGCATCCGCGCAAAGTGGGAGTCTTCGACTATAGGCGCGACGACGAAACCATCACCGCCCCGGCCTGGTGGGTGGAATTCTCCGCTGACGGGCAGTACCTGATGAGCTATTCGGATCAGCTTTTTATACAATCTTATCCGCCCCCGACCATTACCCCGGAAGGCGAGTATCCACGTTTCGATCCGAAGGCCAGCCCGCTTCGCATTTTCAATGTCAAGGATGGGCAGTCCTTCCTGGCCGACGAGACGTATTTCGCGCGAAGCGCGGCGTGGGCACCCGACGGTCATGCTTACGCCTATATCGTGACCGATCAACTGCTGCAAGGTGGGCAAGACGGGCCGGGCCTTTATCTTTCGGCAGGACCGGGCGAACCGGGGCGTTTGGTGCTGCCGGGCATGTTCCTTCCCCCTACGAGTATGAACCGCCAGCCGCTGACCTGGGCCAGCAACAATACGATTTTGCTGGGAAGCTTTCCGCCCGAAAAGACAATCATTGTGCAGTTGGGTGAGGGAGCAAGCATCGCATTCACAGCCGACGCGACCGCAACACAGGCTGCTGAATAATATGCACCACTTCAAGCAGTGGATCATCGTACTGGGAATCATCGGGCTGATACTGGGCGGGTGCGGACACGACGAGCAAAAAACGGCAGCGCCGCCCCAGCCGCTCGATGTGTCCCAGCTCAACGTCATTTCGGTTCAGGAACTGGACCTGCTCACCGGGCCGCTGCGAATCACCGCCTACCTCGCGCCGGACGGCCAGCACTTTGCGTATATCAACGGCGACGGGCTTTGTATTTATACGCTTTCCGGCGAGCGGGAGCACTGTTTTGATTTAGGTGAACGGCTCCTCAAAGCATTCGACAGTGAGACGGTGCGCTGGTCGCCCGACAGCCGCTATCTGACGATTGGCATCCACCTGGTCCGCTATCCACGCATCGCCGACATCTGGGTAGCGGATACCACCGCCGGAACGCTGAGCAATCTCACGGAAGAAGAGATCGCCAATGAACCGCGCTGGATCGACTGTGGCGCGCGTTTTGTCGGCAAGAAGCTGGTTTTCATCCGGTATCCGGCTGACGCAGAGGGCGTTCAGGTGGCAGCCGTCATGAGTATCAACCCCGATGGCAGCGCGCTGCAAGAGATCGGCACCCTCACCATCAGCCAGGCGCTTTCCATTTTGGCGCTTGCCCCTGCCCCCGATCAGAAATCGTGGGCTTTCAACTATCTTCAGGAAGACACCGATGATCCTGATCAGGGCGTATGGCTGGTCAATGCCCGATTCCAGAATCCGCGCCAGATAGGGGCCATCCCTTCAACGCCCTGGTGGATCGAGTTTTCGCCCGATGGTCAGTATCTGATGACCTATGCGGATGAACTGCAAATTTATAAAGTCGAAGATGGGCGGGTGTTTCTGGCAGACCAGCACTATTCTGTGCGCGGCGGCGCGTGGGCACCGTCGGGGCATGCGTTTGTGTATCTGGTCAACGATGAACGGCTGGGTGAGGAAAACGGCCTCTATCTCTCCGCCGGACCGGGCGAACCGGGGCGCTTAGTGCTGCCGGGCATGTTCCTGCCACCCACCGCGCGAGGCCGCCAGCCGTTGATGTGGGCGAGTAACAACACCATTTTATTGGGAAGTGTGCCGCCCGACCAAACGATCATTGTGCAGTTGGGCGCGCAAGCAAGTAGTGCAACACCTGAATCATAGACACGAGAGAGGGGAAAATTATTATGCATCCGTTTAAACAATGGATCGTGGGGTTGGGAATCGCAGCGCTGCTGCTCGGCGGCTGCGGCGATGATCAGGACGATGAAAACCAGGACAAGCCGCCGGATGTATCCAAACTGAACGTGGTGGCGGTGCAGGAACTGGACCTGATGGCGGGACCACTTCGATCAAGCGCGTATCTTGCGCCAGACGGCAAACACCTTGTCCATGCGAAGGCCGGCGAATTATGTCTCTATACCATCACCGGCGAGCAGGAGCGCTGCATCGACCTGGAAGAACCCCATCTGCGGCTCGATAACGATCTGACCTTCTGGTCCCCCGACAGCCGCCATCTGATCGTTAATATCGACTTTTTACACCTCTTAATCGATCCAGATGTTTGGGTGGCGGATATGCGCGAGGGAACGCTTACCAATCTCACCGATGACGGCTTCGAGGGCAATCCTTTTGAGGAAGGGGCCGACCAGTCCTATGTCGATCTGGGGGCGCGTTTTATCAACGGTGGCAAGCAGATCGCTTTCCTGCGTTACGCCGGGGACCGTGATCCAGCGCAGGGGGCCAGCGTCATGCGCATGAATGTTGATGGCAGCGATCTGGAACAGATCGGCACGATCCCCATCGAGCAGATGTACTCCATTTTTTCCTTCGACCAATCGCCGAATCGTAAGCAGTGGGCCTACAACTACTTTCCCAATGATCTGGATAATCCAGCCATCGCAACCTGGATCACCAACGCGAAATTTGAGCAGCCGCGCAAGGTGGGCGTCTACGAGTACCAGCGGGACAGCAACGTGATCATATCGCCCGCGTGGTGGGTCGAGTTTTCGGCAGACGGCGCATACCTGATGAACTATTCCGATCTCGCCCTGGGAATGTATGGGACAGAAGTCATCCCGGAGATCAGCCCGCTTCGCATCTTCCGTATCAAGGATGGACAGTCCTTTATGCTAAACGAGCAGTATCTGGTGCGCGGCGGCGCGTGGGCACCGGATGGGCATGCCTTTGCTTATATTGTGTCAGACCGCCAGCATGAAGAAGTGTCGGGACTGTACATCTCTGAACGACCAGGGGAGCCGGGACGCCTGGTACTGGCCGGGTTGTTCCTGCCGCCCACGTCCAGGAACCACCAGCCGCTGACCTGGACGGACAATAATACCCTCCTGCTGGGGAGTTTTCCGCCGGAGAAAATCTACATCGTGAATCTGGGCACCGGGCCAGCCGTCACCCTGGCGGATGCGACGATCAGCGAGGTCACCGCCGACGCGACAGCCGAGTAAGTTCGAAATGACGAGCGGGGCGGGGTCGAGCTTCTCCCCTGCCCCCTCGCCAACCACACGGGCAAGGGGGCATGCGCGCATCTATGCCGGGGAGGGCAGGCTTTAGGCCGATCCAAGAAAATAATTCCCCACATCCTGTAAGTTTGACTCCCCTTCCCTAAGGGATGGGGTAAAGAAAATAGTGGCGCAGCCTTACAGGGTAGAACGGGCGAAGTTCAGCGCTTCTTCAACGGTATCGAAAACCTGATAGAACAACTTGCCAAATGCGTCACTGGACATGCCGTCGAGGGCCATTTTATTGAACAGGTAGGGCGAGACAAACAGCGAGCCGCGATACTTAGGATGCGTGCGTAGTTTTTCCCCTTTGACCCGAATATTCTGTGCCCCCAGGATCACTTCGTCGATGTTATATTTCGCCTTCTGGACGATGATGGCATAACCGGGGCGGTCAAAGTGTTCAACTTCCGCAAGAATGGCATCGATCAGCAGGTCCATTTGTTCGATGGGGTTGTAAGTTTCGCGTTCCGTGACGATCACAATCGGCTCAGTCCGAGAGTGTTCAATTGTGAATTCAGACATTTTCCATCCCTGTATCAATAGTATCTTTATTCTATTTTAGCAGGTCGAAATTAAAACGGCATTAAAAATAGGAAAAACGATGTTCAAGACGACTGAAGAACTCCGCAGCGGCATTCGGGCCTTCAAACTCGAACGCCTCGAAGCAGACATCATGCGGCTGGCCCGGCCTGCTATTGATATGATCCACACCCGCGTTGCTGAGGCTGTTTTGCCGCTGGGTGCGTCGAAGTTCGGGGGATCGCCGGATCTGCCGCCGGGTTTCCAATGGCCCCACCCCCTCAGCTTTATGGGCCAGTTCAAATTATCCGAGCTGGCGCGGCATGATCCGGCTGGCCTGCTGCCCACACAGGGCCTGCTCTATTTTTTCTATGAGGCCAGCGCAGCGTTGTGGACGCAGGACCCAGGCGGCTGGAAACTGGTGTATGTGGCGGATGAACATACGCCGCTGGTCCGCACACCGGCGGCGGGCCGTTTGCTCCCCGCCCATCGCATCGAGTATGCCTTCGGTTATACGCTCCCCATCATTTTCTGGTCTGAACAGGCGGATTTTGGCATCAGCTTCCTCTATCCCGGTGAAGATGAAACCGATCCGGCAAATCAGATCGAGCACGACGCCTACTTCAACTTA
>DATAMF010000598.1:0-21410 GCA_036260665.1 Aggregatilineaceae bacterium
AGATCCTGGCAGGAAGTGGCACTTTTTGCCATAAACTCTATTTGCGCGTCGTGAGTCAGCAGCGATATGTCATAAATTGGAAAGGTGCAGTGAGACTAGAACCAGGATAGCACAGATGTTCGAGAGTGTATAGTATTTGGATGGTGAACTTCGATGACTAACTTCGATGGTTAATAATGTGAGAGTTACAGAAACGTTCCACTCATCTCCACAACCGGAAAATCGAAATCGGCCCGTGAAATACTGTACTGTTTGACGGGGGAGAAGCCGTGTTTTTCATAGAAAGACTGGGCATTGAGCGTCGCAACGACTTTGATCGGGCCGGAGTGACCGAGGCGAGCACGCGCAACGGCGTAATCGAGCAAACTCGCCCCAACGCCTTGCCCCGCAAAATCGGGATGAACAAAAATCCCCTCTATTTCTCCGGGAACCGCATGTCCAAAACCCGCTATTGCATCTCTGCATTCACACATAAACATCTCGCCGCGATCTAGCGCCGGGTAGTAGCCCTCGACTGTTTTGGTAGCAAACCAACGCTGAAGGATGTCGGGGGAATAGTGCGTTGTGCAGAGTATGGTTAACGATGCTTTGTGGATGGCATAAATGAGGGGCGCATTGTCTCTGGTTGCTGTTCGGATGACATTCATTTCACACCTTACCTGTGGAAATATGCGCGGGGCGGTGAACCTCGATCCTCCCCGCGCGATACCGTTGGCGAACGGATGGATTGGATGGATAAGTTTCTGTAGGGGGCAGGTTTGCAAACCTGCCCCTACGCTCCACTACCGGACATGCGCATCGGATGCTTAATCGTTCATAAACGCTATCGCACACGGAGAACGTGGGACATAGCGCAGTAAGTGGGGCAGAATTGCCCCTACGAAAACGCTCAAATCTCCGTTGTGAACGCAACGGGAAAGGCGGCTAACTGGTGCTGTTTGCGTTTCTGGATCAGCGATTGATAGTAGGCGAGAAGGCCGTGATCCTGATCGTCGCCCCAAAGCATCGGCGTACGGCTGACGTGCAGCCCCATGCCGCCGCCTGTGCTGACCTGCTGGCTGAGGCCGACTTCGGTGCCATAAAAAATGATCGGGATACCGGGCAAGCTCATCTGGACCGCAGCAGCACGACGCAATTGCTGTTTGTCGCCACCCGCGATGAACAAAAAACGATCCATGTCGTGATTGTCAAGAAATGTTGGCAGCAGAAAATCGGAAGGGAAATAGGTGTAGTGGCGATTGATAAACGTCTGTAAGCGCGAAACGGGCCATTCCTGCCAGCCATAGGTCTGACGTAAGGCTGCGCCCAAATGGAAGTCCAGACAGCCGTCCAGGCGACCCACATAGGTCTTGATCATGTCGGGGGCATCAACGACTTCGCCAAACAGGAAACAATCCGGCTTTTCGGCTTTGCAGGCGGCGCGGAAATCGGACCAAAAATCGGGGCCGGGACCGTTGGCGTAATCGAGACGGTAGCCATCCACATCAAAATCACGGAGCCAGCGGCACGCTATGCCAATCATCCAATCTCGCGCCGGACCATAGGCCAGATTGAGCTGGGGCATACCGGGATTGCCAAAAAAGGACTGGTAGCCGTTGAGGGAATCATCGAAGGAGAACCAATTCCGGTATTCTCCCTCGGTTAAGGCGGATTGGAAGATAGGATGCGAGTCGCAGATATGATTACACACGAGGTCGAGCAAAATACGGATACCACGCGTGTGGGCTGCATCTACCAGGGTGTGCAGCGCCTGGTCGCCGCCGAGACGTTCTTCCACATGATCATAATCGGTGACATCGTAGCCATGATGTGAGGGACTCACCCAGGTAGGACTGAGCCAAATGCACGTGGCACCCAAGTCGGCAATATAATCGAGTTTGTCGCGCACACCCCACAAGGTTCCGCCGCAGATTTCCATCAGGTCGTCGGTCTGGAGCCACTTTTTCCCATCACCAGGGTAAAAACGATCCACGAAAACATGATAAATCACGGCGTCACGTGCCCAAGTTGGCGGGGTCAGATCATCGACGTGATAGGTGAAAGTGTGACCGCGCGCCGGGCTGCCGGGAGCGAAATCGGAGGAGAAGGGTTTTCCATGAAAAAATGCGCCTGCGGCGGCTTCGGCAGTAGCGGTGACGTTGGGCCAGTCGGCAAACGTCTCCGGTTCATCGCCAAACCACGCGCCGATCTGGTAACGCACAACGGTTCCGGCGGGCTGAGCGGGAATCACGGTTTGCCAACTGGCCAAATAACCCCAAACCAGCGAATCCCAGTGGGCAGCGACAGGGGACATGAGCAACACGCTGCCGTGCTGGGCCACGCCATGCTGCCCCACTGGATCGGTCCCGTCGAGGGTGTAGTAGAGGGCGACATGATCCGCAGGGAGGTCAGGGCCAAGCTGAACCGTGATGGTTACGGCCTCACCGGGACGGGGATCAAGCGGGGTCAGGCGATAACCGTGTTGAATGCCCCGGCGATTGGCGCGGTGGTGAACGACTTTGAGATCATCGGTAGCCAAAGTGCCAAAAATGAAGTCCATGGTTGTGTTATCCTTGCAAAAACTGTGAAAAAAAACCTGGACCAAGCCAGGTTTTAGGATTAACTCTAACTGCCGACTAACCTTTCACCGCGCCGACTGTCAAACCGCCGACAATAAAACGCTGCAAAACAAGGTACAGGATCACGATGGGCACGGCGGCGATCAACGATCCGGCGGCAAAAACACCCCATTCGGTTGAAAACTCGCCGGTGCTGCCTACGAAGCTATACATGCCTACCATCAGGGTCCACTGCTCACGCGTGCCGCCCAAACCGAGCATGATACGGGCCAGCACAAAGTCGTTGAAGGTACCAACAAAGGCCAACAGCCCAACTACGGCCATGACGGGACGAACAAGCGGAAAGATCAGGTAAATGTACGCCTGCCAGTGAGTCGCACCATCTACCTGGGCGGACTCGTCAATATCGCGCGGGATGGTATCGAAGAAACCCTTCATCAACCAGATGTTCATCGCCATGCCGCCGCCCATGTAGACCAGGATCAGACCGCCATAGGTGTTAAGGCCCAACTGCGGGATATAGTCGCCCACCTGACTCAGCATGAGGTACAGGGCGACCATCGCCAAGATATTCGGGAAAACCTGGACGAGAAAGATGCCGAGCAGGAGATTACGGCGACCCTGAAAGCGGAAGCGGGAGAACGAATAGGCGCTAAAGGATGTGATCATCAAAATGAGCACGGTTGAGATGCTGGCAATGACCACTGAGTTCCACATCCAGTGCCAGAATGGAATCTGGGGGTCTTCAAATAACTGGCGATAGTTGACCAGCAGATCGTTCAGACTCTCGGCATTGCTGGGGATCAGGCGCTGGGTGGACATCGAGCCATTGGTGTTAAAGGAAGCCGAAGTAATCCAGATGACTGGAAATAGGGCAAAAATCAGTGCGATGATAATCACCAGACTGCGCACCATCCACGATAAATAATTGGTGGGGCGCACGGGACGGGAACGGACAAAAACTGCCTCTTTGGTGGGGGCTGCTTCTGGAAAATCAGACATTTTCACCAACCTCCTCCCAACGTTTGGTCAGGCGGAACTGAAACATGGTCAACAAACCGACAATGATAAAAATGAGAACCGCGATGGCCGATGCTAAACCGTAGTTTCGGCTCCCTCCTGCGCTGCTGAAGGCCCAATTATAGGTATAGGTCATCAGATTGTCGGTGTGGCCGACAGGCGGGGCATAGCCCTCTTTCATATCGGGTCCACCATCGTTCAGGGCTTCGATCAACAGGTAGTTGTTGAAGTTGAAGACAAAAGAGGCGATCAGCAGGGGGCCAACCGAAATCAGCAGCAGCGGCAGGGTTAGTTTCCAGAATTTGTTCCAGGCACTGGCCCCATCGACTTCAGCAGCTTCGTAGATCGAAGAGGGGATGGATTGCAACGCACCGCTGGTGATCAACATGAAATAGGGATAAGCAAACCAGAGATTGACCAGCAGAATCGAAAACTTGGCCCAGCCGGGATCGCGCAGGAACGGGGGTGCCCAGTCGAACATGTCGCGTAGTGTCGCCGGGATGACACCAAACTGGGATTGGAGCATGCCGCGCCAGATCAGGATGCCGATCATACCGGGGATGGCATAGGGGATGATCAGGAGGGAACGGATCACACGCGCACCGGGGAAGCCTTCGAGCAGGATCGCCATCACCAAGCCCATCGAAAATGAGGTGAGCACGCCCAAAAAGGCAAAGCCGACGGTCCATAAAAAGACCTGGAGCAGCGGACCCTCTAACAGAGCGCTAGTGAAGACTTCTTTAAAGTTTTTGGTGCCGACAAGAGTCCAATAGCCCAGTGGGGCGGTCAGTTCGCGGCCTGTGACCGGATCACGCATGACTTTGCCATTGACGTCTTTGGCGACAAAACTGCCACGCTCATTATCGGCATAGTAGGGTGTGTTGGTTTCCAGATCGGTGAGGATGTCTTTGTCCTCATCGTACTTCCACTTGGGCTTGTAGTCGCCCGCATTGTAACGGCTGGTGATGCCAATGCTGCCGTTGCCAAACCCGGTGGCGTAGAGTTCGGCAACTTTGGTTTCATCCGCCATGATTTGGAAGACCGCACCTTTTTTCATACACTGGTAATTCCCAACCGTCGCGGGAACCCCTTCGGTGCTGAAATCTTCACACAGGGGGGCACCTTCTTCAAGTGTCAGGGACTGGATCGGCGTGCTGATTTCGGCAAAATAAGTTGTGTTGTCGGAGTCCTGAACCAGCCAAACCGCATAATCACCCTGTTCGTTCTGAAACAAGTACCAATAATAATTTGCGGCCCCTTCGGGTAAATAACGATACTGTTTTTCCGTGGTCAAACGCTCCACGGTAATGTCTTTGGTCGTCATGTGGCCGTCGCTGTAGTTGGTAAAGGCCACATAGAAGGTGTAGATGAGCGGGTAGATGGTCAGCAGGCCCAACAGCGCGAGGGCAGGAGACATCCAGCGCAGGGGCCAAAGCTGAGGAACGAGATTGATGATGGTAACGACGATGGCAGAAAGCGCAATGGCTAATGCCAAAAACCAGTTGCCATCGGCCCAAATGCCTGTCGCAAGCCAGACAGCCACCGCATCGACTACTGCGACTCCTGCCAGCCGGATCAGGAATTGAACAATGGGGGGAAGGGCTGGTAGCCCAATCGGACGAGCAGCCCTACTAGACATGATTTTCATGGCTAACAGGCCGATTCCTTTCTTAAAAACTCGCTAAGAAGATTTACTATAGTCACCCCCGCAGAGGCTTGTCCGGTACTGGGGTGAGCAGAGATTGTGCGGGTTATCCTCCCGGCTTCCTTTTTCTACGACGCGGAGACAGAAGGCAGAAGGCAGAAATCGGGGGGCGATTTGTGAATCGCCCCTAGGAACCTCATCTCTCTAACCGAGCAAGGGTAGAGGTGGGATAGGGACTTTTCAGTCTCCTATCCCAAAAGCATTCGTTATTCGCCTACCATCACGGTCAAAATGTTGGTGGCACCATCGAAGGAGAAGGTCACCGGCGTGTTGTCGGCGGGCACATTGAACGGAATATTCGCGCCGTCACGTTCCGCGTTCGCGCCGTAGTTTTCGTCCCAAGTCAGGTTGATGGCGGCTTTCACTTCGTAATCGCCAGCCGGGAGGGTGCTTACGGTCAAGGAGTAGACACCGCTGCCATCGGGGCCTTGCAGCCAGGAGAGCAAGCATTCGGGTGCCCAGTCCGCAGCACAGCCGAGCGCGGCCTGATAGCTACCGGGGGCAGTCACGATGCGATTGATGCTGTCGGCAATGGCGTGGGTGTTGGGATCGAAGAGGAAGGTCACGGTGCTGTCTTCGGCCAGGGCCAGCGCAATATTCGCGCCGCCAGATTCGCCGCCCAGACCATAGTTCTCGTCCCACGTGCCGTTGAGAGCAACTTTGTATTCATAGTTGCCAGCCGGGAGCTGAAGCTGCGCGCGCCAGAAACCATCATCACCGAGAACCATCAGGGTTTGTTCGCAGGCGGGATCCCAGTCCGCAGCACAGCCAGCAGGAACCTGGATCGTGCCGGGCAGACCAACCGTCATGCCGCTTTCAGAAGTTGTTTCGCCTTCGGGTGCAGCCTGACCACCAGCCGCGATCAGTTCGCGGATCGAGGCCCCTGCGTCGGTGAGGGCGGTCTGCGGATCGAGTTCCTGGCGGATGATAAACTGCTGCGCGCTGCCCCATGAACCCCAGACCGAAGCCATTTCAGGGATAGAAGGCTGCGGAATACCAACTTCGCCTGCGGCCTGGAAAGCAGCGAGATCGGGGTCTTCCAGCTTTTCGAGCAGGGGCACAAACGCTGGGGGACGCGGATCGGCATCGTACATGGCCTGCATCGGTGCTTCAGCAGCCATGAAGTCGAGAAGGAAGGATTCGGCCAGCAGTTGTTTATCGCTGTAGGCGCTGATCATGAAGCCCTGTCCGCCAATGAAGGGGATGCCGGGGCCAGCCGGGCCAGCAGGAATGTTGCTGATGGCATAGGGCGCGCCGCTTTCGCGGATGCGGGTTAGTGCCCAGGGGCCAGTCATGATCATGGCCGCATCGCCACTTTCGAAGAGGGTGTGCAGCACGTCGTAGTTAACTTCAGGAATCAGGTAGCCTTTTTCGGCCATCGTTTGGAGCCATGCACCGGAGGCAATGGCACCTTCGCTATCAATACCAACATCCTGTGGGTTATAGTCGCCATTGGCATCCAGACCAAAGACGTAACCACCGAACGCGCTAAATTCCGGCTGCCAGTGGTAGGGGTCGTTGTCCTGGATCATGAAACCGTATTGAGACTTACCCGAAGAAACGAGTTCTTCCGTGATGGCGGCTACATCGTCCCAGGTCGCGGGGGCATCGGGAACCAATTCAGGATTGCGGAAGAAGGCAAGATTTTCTACCGCGTAGGGCATGCCATAGAGTTCGCCATTGTAAGTAAAGAGATCCTTCGAAGCCTGGGTGAAGAGATCAGCTTTGGGGCCAAGATTGATCGGCACGACCGAGCCATTCAACACCAGTTCACCGATCCAGTCATGAACGGCCACGATGATGTCGGGGCCTTCACCCTGGGGACCAGCGGTGGAGATATTGGCGCGGATGTCGCCCAAACCGACTTCCTGTACGGTTACAGCTATGCCGTATTCTTCGGTGAACTGTGCGGCTAATTCCGTCAGAACGGGGGCGCGGGTACGGTCGGCCCAGATTAAAAGGCCTTCTTCGTCCTGAGCGGACACCGTCGGGTTGGCACTGAGCGATGGGGTAAGACTCAGTGCAATTAAAACGATCAAAAACAACGAGAATAAGTGACGTTTCATTGGGAATTCCTCCATTGTGTTTTAAGTAGGACACCGACCACCAAGTTGAAGCGAGCATTATTCGCTATCAAGCACCTCCTCCGATTCTCCAAGAGTCAGATGTAGATTCGAACGGACTTTTTCGAGCAGGGAAATTAACAATTCCTGTTCCGCCTTGGTTAAGTTACCGAAGCGTGTCAGGAGGGAATTTTCATGAGCTTCATAGACTTTATCGCGCAGGGCTACGCCTTGGGGTGTCAGTGCAACACGCTGGGCGCGGCGATCTTCGGGATCACCCACACGACAGACGAGATTGGCCGCTTCCATTTGGTCAATTAGACGGGTGACGGTGCTACGCGCGCATAACATCCAATCGCTGAGGGTCATCAACCGTTCGCCCTGGATGGGATCGAGCAAGACCAATACACGGTATTGGGAACTGGTCAAATCAAACTGGCGTAGAATATTCCGATCACCTGCATCGAGGAGAACGTAAATATCGTGGATGAGGCGGTAATGACGATGTGCAGGCGTACAAAGTTTATTAATATTATCTAACATTGTTGCACCTGAAACAATTGCATTTGCAACTATTATAATATCGCCTATTGAAAAGGCAAAAAGTAGTTCCCCCTCCCTGAATCATATTTTAATCACACTAATCAAGCAATTAGAACTGGAGGAGAGCACTCTCCATTGTGAGGCCGGGACCAAAGGCCATCAGAACGCCGTAGTCGCCGGGACGCGGTGCGTCACTGGCGATAATTTGTTCCAATATGAAAAGAATAGTCGCAGACGACATATTGCCATAGTCGTGCAGGACGCGGCGCGAAATCGACATATCGTCGTCAGTGAGTTGAAGGCGTTCCTGAACATGATCGAGAATCTTTGAACTACCGGGATGAACTCCCCAGAAACGAATATCCTGACGGGTGAGTTGATTCTTGTGCAACAGACGATCTACGAAGTTTTCGATGTCAGCGGCCAGCAGATCGGGAACATAGGCGGAAAGGCGCATCTGGAAGCCGTGATCGGTCAGGTGAAAAGCCATGTGTTCAAGGGTGTTGTATTCACAGTGGGTCAGCGAGTCAAGTAGACGCGGACCAGCCGTTGTTGTTCCATTCGTACCCAAGAGAGCTGCCGATGCTCCGTCGGCAAAGAGGGCACATGCAACCATATTTTCCAGCGATTCATCCATCTGGAGGTGCAGAGAACAAAGCTCAATCGTCAGCACGAGCGCTTTCCGTCCTGGCTGTAAGGCAGTCGCTTCACGGGCACGGAGTAGGCCTGGGAAAGCAGCGTAACACCCCATGCCTAAGATAGTTGTCCGGTGGAGATCGGGACGCATGCCCAACCGCCCGGCCAATTGGAGATCCAGACCGGGGGTGTCGATACCCGTGCAAGAGACGATGATCAAGTCATCCACATCGGCAGACTCGTAACCCGCATTTTGCAGACAGGCACGAACGGTCGATTCGCCCAGCGGTACGGCATGGGAAAAATAGCAGGCATTGCGGGTTTGGGTAGTGCGTTCTTCCGCAAAATAGGACCGTTCCACAACGGTATGGCGAAAACCTACGCCAGCTTTTTCGAAGATTATTTCGGCGCGCGGATCGGTAGTCAGGTTCAACTCCTGCAATTGTTCGAAGATTTCACGCTGGCTGTAACAGGGTACAGGGACATTCGTCGCCAAGCCTAAAAAGGATGTCATGGAGTTTTCTCACGTGTCTGCTTGATTAGAAAGGTTCCAAGGGGCGGGATGACATTAAGCAATCGTAAAACGGGCGATGCTAAACTGGGGCGAAGCATAACCGATTGAAGTAAGCGCCCCAGGCGAAGGCGAGAACGGAAAGCGTGTTTCCACTGGTTGACATAGGCACGGCGGAGCGAACCAGGCGATAGATGGCCTTCGAGATAGGCTCCAATTTGGTGGGCGGCTAATTGACCACTGCGCAGCGCCATTGAAATGCCATCACCCGCCAACGGCGCGATTAGCCCCGCGGCATCGCCCACCATCAGAATATCGTTGACCAAGGGATGTTTTTTTTCGAACGGTACCTGGGCGATGGTGTACCACTGGCTGGTAAAAAGCTCGGCCTGAGAAAACCACTCTTTCAAATAGGGATTCTGGATCCCGGTAATGAATGATTCCAGGCTACCCGCACGCTGAAAAACGGGTTGGCGGACCAGGATGCCCACATTGACGCGCCCGCCTTCGATCTGAGAGATGCCACCATATCCACCGGGAAAGGTGTGCAACTCGATGCGATCCGAGATGACGGGGCCACAGAAATGGGCTTTCAGACCCACAAAAGGCTGATCATGGTGGATGAAACTGCGGTTCAGGGCGCGATCAAGGTTACTGCGTTTGCCGTATGCCCCAATGACTACCGCGGATTGGATGGCGCTTTCTTTACCGGATGCGCGGATTTGGAGGTGGAAGCTATCGTCTAGACTGCCTGTGATCGAGTGGACTGTTGTCGATTCACAAACTTCAACTCCTTCCCGGCGTGCCTGATCGATCAGGATAGAGTCGAGAGAATAACGGCTCAGGCCCCAGGCGGTATCCGGTAAAGTCGATTCCCAGGATATACCGCTGGGAGTTGTCAGCTTTACGGTTGAGATGGACACCGGATTGGCGGCTAGAATAGCCGGGGTCACACCAAGTTGATCCAGATAGGCGCGGCATTCTGGTGAAAGAAATTCGCCGCAAACTTTGTGATGAGGAAAGGATTTCGAGTCGAACAAAACGACTTTTGCGCCGCGTCGTGCCAATGAAATAGCGGCACTCGATCCTGCCGGACCAGCCCCCACTATCGCCACATCCACCCTAAGCTGGCTCATTTATCGGCCACCAGAGTCATACGCCAGGGCCAGTGGGTGTAAATGCGTGCGTGATGTAAGCCAGCCGCCTCGGCAAGATGGCGAAGTTCGCCTGGTGTATAGGCGCGACGGATCGACAGCGTGCCATCGTGGCGGGTGAGAAAATGACGGGCAAAGACAGGTTGGACGAGTTGGAAAGCCGCAAGGGGCAACCTTCCACGGACCAGATCACTCATAATGATCCCCTTGTTGGCACGATCATAAGCCATCCGCAGCAGGTCAATCACGTCTACAGGAGAGAAATGGTGCAAAAAGAGAGATGAGATCACAAAATCTATGCCACCTTTGGCAAAAGGCAGGTGGGCAGCATCCGCCTGAATCAGCTCAACTTCACGGGTATGAGCGGTATGCTCACGGGCAATCGATAGGTTGCGAGGTGCCCAATCGACTGCCGCCAAATGAAGGGGAATCTTATGGCGGCGCGCCCAATCCAGGATCGCCAGCGGAACGTCGGCTGAGCCGCTGCCGAGGTCGGCTAGCGTTATAGTTCCTTGTGTGCTTGATAGACGGGGGTACAAGTGGCAAGTCAATGCGCGAAACCCGCCGAGGAAATGGTTGATACGCCACATCTCGGACAGGTTGACACGAACATCGGCCAGCGTTCCGGCTCCCAAATCCAGAAGTTCGGGCTGATCCTGGCGCGGTAAGGACTGCCAGGTGCGCATTAATCGCTCTGGCGAGCTTTGCGCTCGTGTTCTTCGATGGATTCTTCTACCGTTTTGCGATCTCCTTCGGCCTGCGAGGGTGTGGATGTGTCCACCGTTTCGGGCGCATCACCCGGATTACGCTCTCCTTCGGCCTGACTGGGCAGTGTACGTTCTTCATTGGTGGTGTAGTTGGTTTCTTGCTTGTTGCGATCAGGCATAGTGGTTTTCCTCGTGTTCGTTAACTCTAGGGCTTCTCACGGATGGTATGCAAAATGTTTTTATCATCAACCTTGTTTTTAGCAGAGTCGCCATGGTAAGCCATAGTATGAACATAAACCCGAACGGATTCAGGGATAACGTCTAGGTGGGGGATTTGCAGATAGGATAGGTGGATGATCTTCTAGGGGCCTGAAGGTTATACTGTCAACTCAGACCCCATTATGCATTTAAACGAGCAGATCGGAGAGGTTTTCGAGAATAGAGCCGCCAGCCGCCAGCAGCCGTTCGCGACTGTGATGGCCGCTGGGGACAAAGATACAGGAAATGCCTAACGTCTGCGCAACGGCAAAATCGTGGGTGGTGTCACCCACAAAGAGCATATCTTCCCGGTTCAACGTTTGTTTGGCGATCCAGCGCTGGGCCGATTCGATTTTGCCGTGGGCGTGGTGGTTGCTGATGCCGACTATATCGGAGAAATGGGACGATAGGCCAAAGTGGTCGATCATTTCCTCCAATAGATCCTGCTTCATGGCAGAGAGAATAGATTGAGTCCGGCCCTGCTGCTGAATGCCTGCTAAAACTTCGCGCACGCCATCACGAAGCTGGCACTCACAACTACGGCGCTGGTATTCGGCCATAAATTCGTTGCTCAGGACTTCAAACGGCTCAACTGAAAAATCTAACCCGATGGCCTGATAATAATCGATCACCGGGAAGTCGAAGACCGCCTGGTAGCGGAGCAGTGTGAGCGGGGGCAGATTTCGGCGGGACAAGAGTCCATTCATGATGTCTACACACAACCAAGCATCATCAAACAGCGTACCGTTCCAATCCCAGATGATATGTTTAGCCATGTTTAGCGCTCACTCTCGGCCCCTGTGGGGTGTCTTCGACTTCGTAGCCGAGCGCGCGAATCTGATCACGGAGGGCATCGGCATCCTTCCAGCGTTTTTCGACACGCGCCTGCTGACGTTGTTCGGCCAGGGTCAGGATGTCGGCGGGGATCGTTTGCTCGGCGGGTTTCCAGGTTGCGAGGTCGAGGCCGAGAATGTGGTCAAATTCTAACAAGGTTGCTTTTTTGACTGAGGGAGCCAGATCACTTTTTACTAAGTCCCAGGTGACAGCCATCGCGCGGGGCATGTTGAGATCGTCGTTGATCTGGGCCACGAACTGGTCCATATACCCTTCGTCCGGAGTGCTGGGATCGCCCCACTGGTAGGCCGCCGTACGGAGACGATCCAGCGCTTTGGCGGCTCCATCAAGGCTGTCCCATGTGAAGTTGAGCTTGGCGCGGTAGTGCGCTCCCAAGCAGAAAAAACGCCACGCTAAGGGATCATAGCCCTGATCGATTAAGGTCTGGACGCGGAGGAAGTTGCCGACGGATTTACCCATGCGGGATTCGTCGATTTGCAGGAAGTAACCGTGCATCCAGAAATTGGCGAGGCGTGTGCCGTAGCAGGCCTGGGTCTGAGCGATTTCGTTGGGATGGTGAACCATAATGTGATCTTCGCCGCCGCAGTGGATGTCGAAGTAGGGGCCAAGATATTTGGCGGACATGGCGGAGCATTCAATATGCCAACCAGGGAAACCGATGCCCCAAGGGCTATCCCATTCCATCTGGCGGTGTTCGCCGGGCGGGCTGAACTTCCAGAGGGCGAAATCCGTCAGGTTGCGTTTTTCAGCGAGTTCGACGCGGGCACCCGCCTGCAACCCTTCGATGTTCAGACGCGCCAAATAACCGTAGTCGTCCAGTTTGGAGGTATCGAAATAGATGCCGTCAGCGGTGCGGTAGGTGAAACCTTGTGCCTCAATGCACTGGATAAATTCAATTTGTTCGGCAATATGGTCGGTAGCTTTGCACCAAACGTGCGGTTCCTGAATGTTCAAGCGGGCCATATCGTCTTTAAATTCCTGGGTATAGAGAGCAGCAATTTCCCAGGCGGTCAGGCCAGTGCGCTTGGAGCCTTTTTCCATCCGGTCCTCGCCGGTATCGGAATCGGAGGTGAGGTGGCCGACATCGGTAATATTCATGACGTGGTTGACCTGATAACCGTTAAAGTCGAGCACGCGGCGAAGGATGTCTTCAAAAATATAGGTACGCAGATTGCCAATGTGGGCATAATCGTAAACAGTAGGGCCGCAGGTGTAGATGCCGACCTGGGGCGGGTGCAGCGGTTCAAAGTTACGGACAGAACGAGTGTAGGTATCAAACAGCCGGAGATTCATGGCGCATTCCATCGTGTGAATAGATAGTCAGACTATAGATACTATCGCCACAAAAACTCATATACAAAATCGTTTCCGTGTTATCATTTAGGGTCTAGAAACTTTTGCAGTAGGACTGTTTTTCTATGAGCCGCTTCAATCCCAAAGCCCTGTACCAACTTGTGCGTTCGTTACAAGCACAAACGATGCTGGATGCAATGCAATACAGCCGGAGCGTTCGCGCCCGGAATCGACGGTTTGGACTCAAAAAAGCGCGCGGCCGTTTTACCTCGCTGGGTAAAGTGACTTCCATCGACAAACGCGCACAAGGTGCCGTAATTCACTGTGAAAACGGACATATCGAACTGCATTTTTTGTCGGCGGAGATTCTGCGGGTGCGTGTCCGGCAGGATGGCGAGTTCCGCCCCCCGTTTTCGTATGCGGTGGAACGGATTGATTTTCCTGCGCCGACAGTGCTGGATGGCGAGGATAAACAGACCTTCAGCGCACGAACGGATCAGCTCGTATGCCGGGTGTTGAAAAACACCGCCGGATTGCGGTTCGAGACTCCAGACGGGATCGTGATCAGCGAGGATGATGGCGGGATGACCTGGCGCGAACGGGAAGTTCGATGGACGCGCAAACTGCCAACGGACGAAGCCTGTTATGGACTCGGAGAACGGGCGCATGCACTTAATCTGCGGGGCAAACGGTGGGAACTGTGGAATACCGATCCGATGCCTTACCAGCGCGGAGCGGACCCGATCTATGCCAGCATCCCGTTTTACCTGGGTGTGCGCGCGGACGTGGCGCACGGCATCCTGTGGGATAACCCGGCGCGGGGGTATGTGGACCTGGGAGCCGAAAAATCGGATCGGATGACGTTCGGGGCGGAAGATAACGAACTGCGATTCTATATCTTCGCAGGACCAACGCCGCAAAATGTGCTCAAGAACTACACCGCGCTGACCGGACATATGCCGCTACCGCCGATGTGGGCGCTGGGGTATCACCAGTCGCGGTGGGGATATGCGACGGAAGAGGATTTCCGCAAACTGGTGCAGGAATTTCGCCAGCGGCGGCTGCCGTGTGATGTGCTGTATTTTGACATTGATTATATGGACGGCTACCGCTGCTTTACGTGGGATCGGAAGCGGTTCGCCAAGATGCCGACTCTGCTGGCTGACCTTGCACGGCAAGGGTTCAAAAGCGTGGCTATTCTGGACCCAGGGATTAAGGTGGACCCACATTATCCTATTGACGAAGAGGGCCAGCGGGAAGATATGTTTCTGAAATATCCCGACGGGACGCGCGTGGTTGCGCCCGTGTGGCCGGGGAAATGCCATTTTCCTGATTTCACCAGCGCGCCGGTGCGGGCGTGGTGGGCCGGGCATGTGATGACACTGGCCCAGGCGGGATTTGCGGGGTTCTGGAATGATATGAATGAACCCGCGCTGATCGCGCGGAAACAAGATAAAACGCTGGCCGATTATGTGCAGCATGATTGGGAAGGCGAAGGGAAAACACACGTCGCGGGCGGGCATAATGTGTACGGGATGCTGATGGCACGCGCGACGCGGGAAGGGTTGCAGAAATACCGCCCGGACAAGCGCGTGTTTACGCTGACCCGCGCCGCACATGCCGGTGCGCAGCGCTACACCTCGTCGTGGACCGGGGATAATGTTTCGACGTGGGATCACCTGCGGTTGAGCATTAGTATGGCACTGAATATGGGGCTGTCGGGATTGCCTTTCACGGGGCCGGATGTGGGCGGATTCGCGGGATCGGCGGACGGGGAGTTGCTCACACGATGGATGCAACTGGGATGTATGCTGCCCTACTTCCGGTCCCATACGATGAAAGGAATGCCACACCAGGAACCCTGGAGCTTTGGGGAGAAATATGAGCGAATCATTCGGTGTGCGCTGGAAATGCGGTACCAGTTTCTGCCGTATGTTTACTCGGTGTTTGTGCAGTGCGCGCAAGATGGGACGCCGATCATTCGCCCGCTGTTTTGGGTAGACCCGGAAGATAAAGACCTGTATTCGGTTGATGACGAGTTTATGCTGGGCGATTCCGTGTTGGTTGCGCCGGTGCTGGACCAGGGAGCGGATCAGCGCAAGGTTTATCTGCCGCACGGTGTTTGGTATGAATATGGCACCGGGAAACTGATCGACGGGGCGCAGTATATCACCGCGCAGGCTCCGCTGGACACCCTGCCGCTGTATATCCGCGCGGGACATACTTTACCGATGTGGCCGACGATGCAATTTGTGGGTGAACGCCCGCTCGAAGAATCACGGCTGCGGGTGTATGCCGGCAGCGGCGATACGAGCGTTTACGAAGATGCGGGCGAGGGGTTGGATTATCAAAAAGGTGATTTCCGGTGGTCGTATTTTAACTGCCGGTTCCTGCCCAATGGTCAATTCGCGATTCAGTGGCGGCGCGCCGGGAAATATGAACCACCGTACCAGCAGATTCGGGTGGAAGTGGTGGGAATCCCGAGCGAGCCGGAAATGGTCGAGATCGATGGGCAGGCCGCGCCGATCTGGTATTTTGAGAACGGCGTGGTGGAATTTTTGACCAAATCGTTCAGCGAGGCGCGCATTACCGGGCGCAGTCACCGGAGTGAAAAAGCTCAACAAACGATTCTGCGCCCGCCGAAAAAATAGGGTTATTCCGACTGCGCGGCACGCAGAATTTCTTCAACTTCAGATGGATCGGGGTCCCAGAGATGGGCTTGCATGTCGAGGCGATCCCGATCATCAAAGGTGATGCCTTCGGCTTCGAGCAGGGCGCGCTGTTCGGCGGCCCCTTCGGGAGAACCTTTGATGCTGATGCGGCCCTGGGCATTCACAACGCGAAACCAGGGCACACCCTGCGCCCCACCGCGCAGCGCGGCTAAGGCCCAGCCGACTTCACGCGCGCCGTAGGGAGTGCCGAGAAGCTCGGCCACACGGCCATAATTCAGGACTTTGCCAGAGGGAATATGGCGGACCAGCGCATAAACGAGTTGATTAAATGATGCACTCATCGGTTACTCCTCATCCAAAACCAAGCCTGTCTTATTATACTCGTTTTGGGCGACCCTGGACACTTGTTCTACTGTTGGGCGTTATTTATCTCAGCGCTATTTTTGCGATCAACAAGAGCGACGCAAAAGTTTTCGTGATGTTGGGCAACTGCTTCAGCCAATGCGATAAAAATGCAACCTGCGGTGATGATGACGATGGATATGATGGACAATTCGCTTACTATATCGCGCGTGATCCGGTGGATGGGGTGAATTGTTTGGATGAACCGGCTTACCGGATGCAACGGATTTTACTGCCCGCGCTGGGGCGCATTGTCAGCCTGGGGCAAGAAGCGCTGATTCCCTGGGCATTTGTGCTGATCAATCTCACGGCGCTGGCGATCAGCACGGCACTGGTGGAGTCGCTGTTGATCAGCGAACACGCCAGCCGCTGGTTCGCGCTCAGTTACGGATTGTTTTTTGGCGTGGTGATTGCTGTCCGGCTGAGCACGACGGAACCACTGGCGTATGCGTTGGTGATCGCCGGCGTGTGGTATGCCCGGCGTGAACGTGTGGTGAGGGCGGCGGTTCTGCTGGCGCTGGCGGCACTGGCAAAAGAAATGACACTGCTGTTCGCGGCAGGCTATGGATTGTACCTGGTGCTGCACAAACGATGGCGAGATGCGGTGATCATGGGTTTCATCACGGGACTGCCGTTTGCGCTGTGGCAACTTGTTCTGTATGCCTGGCTGGGCGAGTTTGGAATCGGATCGGGCGGGGCGCTGGCGACCCCATTTGAGATCATCCCCTATAACGGGGTGTGGCGAATCGCGTGGGAGGGGAGCATTGCCGCGTTTTTGCTGTTGGGCGTGCTGCTTGTGATTCCGGCGGCAGTGCTGCCCAGCGTGTGGGGGCTGTGGCATTCGCTCCGCGATATGCGGCGATCCACATTTGATTTATATACCTGTTTGCTGCTGGCGAACGCGGCGATCATGCCGTTTGTGCCGTTTTCGACATACCGGGAATTTCTGGGAATTCTGCGGTTTATCCCCGGCCTGGTGCTGATGGTGGTGCTGTATGCGGCACGGTATGAGCACCGGCGGTCACTGGTCTACAGTACCTTGTGGATTCCACTGCTGTTGTTTCTGCTGGTGGGCTAAAGCACCCTCATTCCGACTGAAACAGATACGGGTTGATCTGACGGAGATCGGCCAATAACTCGTCATGTTTGGCGAGTTGGTTATGCTGGGCATAAAAATCGGCCAGCGCCAGCCAACCCTTGTATAAATGGGTGGAATAGGCGGGATGTGAGAAGGAGGGCAGATAGTCGAAGGCGGCGGGGCGGGCGTAGACGGTGCCCGCGAAATACTGGTCCAGCGCGGGTTCATTCAGGCTGTCTTTGAGCAACTGTTCGGTTGAGGCCGAGTCTTTCTCGGCTTGTGCCAGGATAAAATTGGCATATGCGCCGCCAAAATGGTCGATATAACGGGCGTAGCGGGCATCCTGTTCGGCGGCGTCCGAATCTCCACGCTCTAACTCGATCTCGGCGCGTTCGAGATAGGCGCGTTCATCAAGCGGACGGACAGCAATGGCTTTATCCAGCCAGTTAAGCGCCTGATCATGATCTTCTAACACGCGATTCGCATAAATGCCCTGAGCCAGGTAGGAGTAAAAATCATCGCCAGCTTCCGGGAGAAGCGATGAATCGGAGAGCAGAACCGAAACATAGAGGCGTTCGCCCAGCGGGATAGAGTCATCGTTGAGATAACGTTCGACGGCTGACGAATCCAATAACGCCAAATATTCGGCCAAGTCGGGATTTAGTTCCAGGGCGCGGGGATCAGCCAAGTGGAGCCAGTAGGCGGGAAGCCGGGTGTTGATGGCAGCAGCGCGGCGCAGGGCGGCTTCGGATTCTTCGAACTGGCCGTTGTGCTGGTACAACATGGCGAGATTGGCCCACCCGATGTCGAAGGTTGGCTCCTGTTTGAGTGATTCTTCGTGGGCGGCGATGGCACGATCCAGATAGGCGGGGTCTTTTTCGGCTAAACGACCCAGTACATAAGCGTAGTGCAGATCGTAAAGGGACAGCGCGGGATCGATGTGGCGGGCAGTGTCGGCGTAATCAAGCGCTTGTTCCAGATCATTGTCATCTAGTGCGAGACGGCTGAGGGTCATGTAGAACTGGGCGATGTCCAGCCAGAGAATGAGCGCAAAGGCCAGCAGCAAGGCTCCCAGAAAGCCCCAGGCCAGACGAGGGGCGCGAATCGCAGCGGGGGCCGGTGGGCCGGCAGGAACGGTATAGGCGGCGAGAAGCAGCAGGGGAAGGACGGATGATGTGAGTGGGAACACATCGACCAAACTATGAACACTATAGGCAACAAAAGCGGCTAATGCTCCCTCCAACCAGAGGCGGCGATTCCCTTCGGCGCGGGACCACTCGGCCCACCAGACACGGCCCAAATAAACCAGCAGCCATACCAGAATCAGAAAACCGGGAATACCCGTTTCGGCCAACACGTGCAAGGGTAAATCGTGGGCAGAAACGACTTTATCCTGGGCAAGATCAGGATCGCGGTATTCGCGCAGGGTGCGCCCAAATAAGCCCGGCCCGATGCCGTTTAGCGGATGGTCACGGGTCATGTTAATGGCACTGCGCCAAATGTCCAGGCGGCCTTCGTCGCTGTCACTGCGAACGCCGGTTGCGGTCCAGACGACGATCAACAGACTCGCACCGACGACAGCCAGCAGCATCCCGGTTAGAATGATCCAGGGTTGAAACAGCCTGCGCCCGGTGCGGCGCTGCCAGCGCAGGACGCCAAAGGCAAACAGGAGGCCCCCCGCCACAAACGCGCCTAACAGCCCGCCGCGCGAAAAGGTCAGGATTTCGATCAGAAACAGGAGAAAGGCTGTTGCTGCTAAAGCCAGACGACTATAGTTGTGACGAGCCAGGAGCACACCGACCAGGATCAGGGGAAGCAGCACGGCGATATAATTACCCTGAATGGTGGTGATGCCCAGCGCGAGGTCAAGTTTGGGGGAAAGGGGCGGGAAGAAGCCTGCACCATCCCAACTGAAAAACCAGAGCGCCAATTCGACAACGCTGATCGCTATGATGGTCAGGGCAACGGCCAGCAGCGCCGCCTGAAAATGGGATACCCAACCCCGCCGCATGAGATCGACCAGCATATAAAACGCGAGAATGTGGAGCAAAAACGGCCAGAGCATTTCCAGGCTGATGCGGCGATCCTGGGCCAGCAGCGCGGTCAAAAACAACCATACGACCCCCACCAACAAGGGAGCATCCAGCGCGGTGCGGGGAAAGGGTTGTTTGTGGCGGATCAGGGAGACAAGCCACACCGCGATAGGGCCAGCCATGAAGATCAGGCGGATGCTGTCGGGGATCGCGCCGGTATGGGCAAACGCGGTGCCGCCAATGAAGGTGATATAGAGGATCAGCAGGATCGTGAGCAGGCGCATCAGCTTAGGTTCCCTGGAATGAGAGCATCTTGCCGACTGTGCGCAGCATGATCAACAGATCGAGCGCCAGGGAATGATGCCGGATGTAGTACAGATCGTATTGTAACTTCATCAGCGCGTCTTCTTCGCTGCTGCCGTAAGGATAACGGACCTGCGCCCAGCCCGTGATCCCCGGCTTGACAACATGGCGCGTCCGGTAGAAAGGAATGTTCTGGCTGAGGTCCTGAACGAACTGGGGGCGTTCGGGGCGCGGCCCGATCAGGCTCATGTCGCCGCGCAACACGTTAAAAAACTGCGGCACTTCGTCGAGGCGCGTTTTGCGCATGAGTTTTCCCATACGGGTGATGCGGGGATCGTCCTCCGTAGCCCATTTCGGCCCTGATTCACGTTCCGCATCCGGGATCATGGAGCGGAGTTTGATCACTTTGATGATGCGCCCGCCCTGCCCGACACGTTCCTGCCGGTAAAAGATGGGGCCGGGCGAGTCCAGATACATGGCAAGAGCGATAAACGGCAGCAGCAACAGAAAAAAGAATAACCCCACCAGCGCGGATAGAATATCCATAGCACGCTTGAGCAGCGGATAAGGGTCAAAAATGGATGTACCTTCGATAGGCAGCATGGTGGTCCAGTAGCGCTGGCCGACATGCTCCACCGGAACACGGCCTGTCACCTGCTCATAGAGGAGCGGCATAGGAACAATGCTGAAACCCTGCTCGTAACAGTCCATGATGCTTTGGAACATTTCACCAGACAATTCGCTGCCATGCGCCAGAATCAGTTCGGCTACATTTTCGCGGCGGGCCACCGTCAGCAGATCGGTGCTGGTGCCGATCATGGGAACGAGTGAATCATTGGGTGGGGATTCGCGGGATTCGATGATCAGCCCGATCACATCGTAGTCATCGGGCGCTTCCTGGCGCAGGGCTTCGATCATGGTATTGGCAGTCCAGCCGGAACCGATCACCAGAGCACGGCGGGCAGCAGTACGCCCGAATAAGGCCGGACGCGCAACACGCCAGATGACAATAAAAACGAAGGATAGGACAGCGTAATAAAAAATGAAGAGGCGGGGCAGTGCCGCGCGGGGGGAAAAGAAGAAGATCACCAGATAGACGACAACGATTTGAGATGTAACCTGAGCCAACCGTAACAAACTGGTATCGATATGGGCGGTAATGCGCAGATTGTAAAAATCGTTGGCACTGGCGATCAGTAACCAGATCGCAGCGAGAATGGGAAACCAGTAGCTGTGGGTGAGGATGAAACGGAATCCGAGTCCCCGGTTATCCACGATGACCCAAACACCAAGGGCCAACAGCACCGCCAGCAGAATGGCGATAACATCACCGATCATGAGCAGCAGACGCCGCTCGGAAACCTGCAACTGGCGGCGAGGAGGAGGGGGATAGGGTCGATGTGCGTTATTCATAGTTTATGTTGCGGAGCATATTCCATACGCCGTACCAGAAGCCACTACCCCACGCAATATGAATAGTCGTGAAGACGAGTGGCAAACGAGTCAGGTGCTGCCACCCCGCACGGCGGCATTGGTGGATCGTCGCGGCGGCATTCGCCAAAGCATAACTGATCAGCGTTAATTTCCACAGGATCGAAATAATCCGGCTGAAAGGGGCT
>DATAMF010000602.1:0-6250 GCA_036260665.1 Aggregatilineaceae bacterium
CGAAGAGCGCTTGCACGAACTGCGTGTGATGGTGGATCAGGTTATTGTGGATGTTCGCCGCATGATCCAGGCCATGCGCCCAACCTACCTGGCCGACCTGGGCCTGGTATCCGCTCTGCGGGCGTTGGTTCAGGCTGGACAATCCGAGGACCTGGAAACCCGCTTTGAGATTGAAGGAGAGACGCACCGATTGCCAGATGACCTCGAACTTACCTTGTATCGGGTTACTCAAGAGGCGATAAACAACGTCCTCAAACATGCTCATGCCAGCCGGGTGACTGTCGCCTTGGGTTTCGTATCAGACCAGGTGTATTTGTCCGTGCAGGATGATGGACAAGGCTTTCAGGTTCCTGAAAATCTTCTATCTTTGGTCAATTCTGGTAATTACGGGTTGGTGGGTATCTCCGAGCGGGTGCAGCTTGCCCATGGAACCCTGTCAATGACATCGACTGAGCAGAGTGGTACGATTCTCACCGTGAGAATTCCAGTTACCTGAGCCATAGCTGCATAAGCCATTTAGCGTATATCAATGAAAAGTGGACCCAAGTATAGTAGAAAATAATGATCCTCAACCAGATGGAGAAAAATAAATGAGGCGACGGCTGTTTGTTGTATTTGTGTTGCTGGGTGTGGCTCTTGGCCTTTGGTCTAGATGGTCTCAATTCTTACCTATGCTTGATCCATTTCCCCTTGAAGTACAGTCATATCCCTCTGCTGCGTCAGAGGTTCCCACGCCAGCTCCTGTTATCATCCATGTGAATTATGCTGATCTGGTGGAACAGGTTGTTCCGACAACAGGCAGCGTCATTTCCGTCAGGTGGGAGGATATGGGACAGAGATTGGTCGAGGCAGGCGCGATTGACCTGGAAAAGTTCGAGCAGCAATATGGTGGGTTAAGCACTGAACAGCAGGAGATTTTACAAGGCGACAGCTTGCAGGAAATTACCTTCACACTGGAGAATATTCAATTCTGGACGAATGTGCTGTGGTCATTGGGGCTAACTCAGCAAAGCAATGTGCTGGGTGAAGGACCGATGATGCAGAATGTGGAGCAAGTGCCGCTTGGAAACTATGCCTCGACAGGTGGCTGGACCCTCGGCAACCAGGACGCGGTAGACCTTTACAACAGCGCCCCGTTGATCTCATTGACTCCTGAACAGGATGATCTGGTTTACCAGGTAACAGAAAACATCTTCCGCCCATGCTGCGGTAACCCTACGGTTTTTCCTGACTGCAATCACGGGATGGCCGTGTTGGGATTACTGGAACTGTTGGCTTCGCAAGGAGCGACTGAACAGGAGATGTATCAGGCCGCGCTGGTTTTTAACAGCTATGCTTTTCCAGATACCTACATCACCCTGGCTGCCTACTTCGCTACACAAGATATAACCTGGACAGAAGTAGCTCCGGCTGTCGCTCTTGGATCGGACTATTCAAGCAGGCGAGGAGCGCAGCGTATTGCGGCAGCGGTGGGGCCGATTCCCGGTTCGCCTGACCAGGGCGGCAGTTGCAGCACCTAGCCAGCCATCAGACTCCGATCATTTATGATAGGCGGTGGTGTTGAATCTCGTCCCACCGTCTGAGTTTTTCTGCCAGCGTTTGAGTTGATTCCTGGTTAAAGCGGTCGATATAAGGAAAAGCGAGACCCACAACCCCACCGCCAAACAAGACACCACTGACGAGACGAATCCAGGAATTGAAAGACCCCAGGGCATCTCCAACATAGAAACTGGTAGGGAAGGCATGAACCGTTAGATCGGCCAGCCACTCGTTGCGATAACGAAAACCTTCGAACAGACCGCTCGTGGTATCGCTGAGCATATGCGTACCGCCATCCAGAATCATGGGCAGAACCAGCAGTCCAAAAAAACACCAGGAAATTGGTTTTATTCGCCGGAAATGCGACAGCACCAGATAAGCAGCGCTTGTCAGCCAGACGCTGCCGTACAGAGACACCATGCGGTCCGACCATGCCACTTTCCACCCCGTGATTTCACTGCCTCGAAACTCTCGCAACAAAAGCGTGTCCGTTCCCGTGTTTCCGATTAGTTGGAGCGGCAGTTCATTCGTGTGGTACATGATCTTGTGGCCGAAGAAAAAGAAGGAACGCTGTGCCATTTGATGGCAGAGGAACGAATACCCGTCGTAGATGGCGTTACCGGCAGTTGTCCAGCCCCAATGCATAAAAATCGGTGCCAGGAAGGGTAAGAGATTAAAAATGCCGTACACGACTAGGAAAATGATCAGCCAGTGCCGCGTGAGGCCACGGGTGATATTGGCCATCCGCAGACGGCGGCGTGTGGCGCGTGAAATCGTTGTTTGAGTATTCATGCCGCCAATCTCCGATCTCAATGTCTGATCATCAGTGTGCGCCTTTCTCTCTTTTTCATCCATACGCCAAATAGCCTGTTTCGTCCTGTATCCTTTCCAAGGATATACAATGCGCCATTTGGCGTATCGGCGGTTGAAACCGGGAGTGGGATAATCTATGAAGAAACAAATGAGGAGGAGCAAATGGCGGAACATTATCACCATGATATGGAAGCGCCCCAAGAAGCACATTCTGGTGAGCACTCTATGCACCATATGTCTGAGGTACAGGCTGCTCAGCCCGCTGTCATGGATCACGCGGCCCATGAGCAGCACGTTCACGAGGCCGAACATGATCACGCCGGACACGGTGGTGCACATACCGATCACACCGGGCATGAAATGCTTTTTCGCAACCGTTTCTGGGTCAATCTTCTTCTAACTATTCCGGTGATGCTGTTCAGCCCTATGCTTCAAGACTGGTTTGGTTTCGAGATGCCTGGGTTTACCGGTGATCAAGTGGTTGGCCCTCTATTTGCCATCGCCATTTTCTTCTATGGCGGAGTGCCCTTCCTCCAGATGGCTGTGCCGGAAATCAAAAACCGCCAGCCTGCTATGATGACCCTGATCTCGTTGGCGATTTCAGTGGCGTTTGTATACAGTGTCTTCGCCCTCTTTGTGGCTCCAGATAGCGGCTTTTTCTGGGAGATGGCCACCCTGATCGACATCATGCTGCTCGGTCACTGGATCGAGATGCGCAGTATCCGGCAGGCATCGGGCGCGCTGCGAGAGCTGGCCAAGCTGATGCCTGATACAGCCGAACGGATCAGTAGTGGAAGCACGGAAGAAGTTCCAGTCAACCAGCTCAAAAACAATGACTTGGTCCTAGTCCGGCCCGGCGCAAGTGTCCCCGCAGACGGCGAGGTCGAAGATGGGCATTCGGATGTCAACGAAGCGATGATCACCGGTGAGTCGAAACCGGTGGAAAAGAACCCCGGAGACAAAGTCATTGCCGGTGCCATCAACGGCGACGGCAGCCTGCGCATACGTGTTACTGCAACTGGTAATGAAACGGCGCTGGCGGGCATCATGCGTTTGGTGGAACAGGCTCAGCAAAGTAAGTCCAACACCCAGATTCTGGCCGATAAGGCAGCGGGTTGGCTGTTTTATATTGCCTTGGCGGTAGCCGCGGTGACTGTGAGCGCATGGTTGCTCGCCGTTGGCCTGAAGCTTGAAGTGCTAGAACGTGCCGTGACGGTGCTGGTGATTGCCTGCCCACACGCATTGGGGCTGGCTGTCCCGCTGGTCGTGGCGATCAGCACGTCGCAGGGAGCGCGGCATGGTATCCTGGTGCGCAATCGGCTGGCGCTGGAACAAGCCCGCCTGATCGCCACGGTCATTTTCGACAAGACCGGTACCCTGACTGAGGGTGAGTTCGGTGTCGTGAGTAGTGCAACCGTCGACGGATGGGATGAAAACCGCGCCCTGGCTGTCGCCTTAGCCGTTGAAGGCGATTCCGAGCACCTGATTGCACGCGGGATTCGCAGGGCGGCAGAAAAGCGTAACCTTACTCCACCAGAAGTTCGAGACTTTGAAGCGATCAAGGGGCGTGGCATCCGCGCGAGCTACGACGGGCGGACGGTATATGTCGGCGGTCCGCGTTTGCTGGAGATGTTGAACAGCGATCTGCCCGAGTCTCTGCGACAACTCAGAGATAATGCAGGGTCAAAGGGGCAGTCTGTCGTCTACCTCGTCGATGATACGCAACCTGTCGCAGCCTTTGCGCTGGCCGATGTGATTCGTGAGGAGAGTCGTGAGGCCGTTCGAAGGCTGCACGATATGGGCATTCAGGTTGCGATGCTCACTGGTGACAGTGAGGCTGTCGCGCGCGCGGTCGCCGAAGAATTGGGCATAGATACCTATTTCGCTGAAGTGCTGCCAGAGGACAAAGATCAGAAAGTCGCTGAGCTTCAGAAGCAAGGCAAGGCGGTTGCCATGGTCGGGGATGGAGTCAACGACGCCCCGGCATTAACCCGCGCTGATGTTGGCATTGCCATCGGCAGCGGCACGGATGTCGCTATTGAGTCGGCGGGCATTATCCTGGTGCGGAGCAACCCGCTGGACGTGGTGAACATCTTCGAATTGAGCCGTGTAACCTACCGAAAGATGATCCAGAACCTGCTGTGGGCCACCGGCTACAATGTTTTTGCGCTCCCGCTGGCGGCTGGAGTTCTGGCACCGATCGGGATTGTTCTGTCACCGGCAGTTGGTGCGCTGTTGATGTCAATCAGCACAGTGGTCGTGGCCATCAATGCGCAGTTATTGCGCCGCCTGAAGTTAGCAACTTAGTGGTCCAGAATAATTCCTGACGGATGCGCCCGGCAGAACCGTGAGTTATTCCACAATCGCCATAGGTGGGCACTCCTGACCTAAAGTGTGGATAAATCCAAACGAGGCCCCAAGGCCTGAAACCTTGACGAAAAAATGGCTATAAGTCTGAGCGTTTTACCCTGGCGGGCCTGCGGGCGCGATCGGTCCGATTTGAGGCCAACTGAGAGGCATAGGGAATTATCCACACTTCCCTACATAAGCACCCTTCAATACACCAAATTTATTCCGATACGGATCCGCTCTTTGGCCTTTTTCATTGCATCACGATTAATAATTCATCCGATTGAAAATGAGGGGACATGTAGCTCGGACGGCTTAAGTGACCCTCACAGGGGCGCATTCAAAACTTGGGGGGGGGCGGAAAAACAGGCGTCAAAGCGCCCGTTGACCCAGGCCAGACGAATGAGGAGTAAATGGGTAAAACTTTCCTCACCCCAACGCATCCCCACGCCTTTGAACCGCTGCTGGATCAGCCATTTGCACGCACTCTCTACCAGACCACTACCAATGGGCAAGCCCAGGTCTTTCAACTGGTCGTAGTTCATGTGGTCGCGGTGTTGGTCGAGATAGCCATAGAGGCGGGTGAGCGTCTGGTGAGTAGCCGACGGTAAATCCGGCAAAGCCAGCACGGTTTGGAGTTCATCCAGCACGGCATCCACTTGACTATGGCGTAAGCGATGGCGCATCGTTTGGAACCACTGACGTGCCTGGCGCGAACGGCCTCCCAACCAGGCGGTGGCCCCCCGCCACAGGTTCTGAGCGGCATGGTAGAAATCCAGGACCCCATGCGCGTGCTCAGCGAGGCGCGTGCCATACAAGCCCCATAATCCAGCCGCCCCATCACTCATCCACACGACGCTCGAAAGCAAAGGGATGCAGCCGCGCCAACTGAAGACCATGTGGGGGACCATCCACTGGCAACGGCGCGTCGGGCGTTGCCCGCAGCGATGCGCGATCGGGCAAATCGCGCCGTTCGATGACGAACTGGGGATCGACGCCCAGCAACGGATGGACCCGCAGGTGAAACGTCGTGCGTGCCTCCTGGCGGTGTTTGTGCCGTTTGAAACCGCGGCGATGCTGCTGTCCCAAGTCGGCGGCGTGAAGGTCAGTGCCACGACGATCTGGCAGTGGGTGCAGCACATCGGCCAACACCTACTGGCTCCATTGGATCATGACCTGCACGCGTTGAGCGCAGGCTGGCTCCCCGATGAAGACCCGCACGGGGCGAATTGGGCTGATTTTCCCCTGGTCATTGGAGGCGATGGGGTGATGGTTCCGTTTCGGCCTACCGGCGGATCTCCCCGGGGGAAAACCGTGTATCGCGAAGTCAAGGTTGGCATTCTGGCGCGATTGGTCCCGCGGCTGAATCGCGCCGGAGTAGCGGTCACCCGCCTGGAACAACGCCGGTTAGTCGCGATGGTTGGCCCCCTGGCTCAATTCGCGCCGCGTTTATGGTTGGAAGCGGTCCGTCAAGGTGTCTTGCAGGCTGCGTGTGTCGTGTGGATGAGTGATGGGGCGGCTGGATTATGGGGCTTGTATGGCACGCGCC